>DATEBK010000181.1:0-17688 GCA_035287825.1 Terriglobales bacterium | reverse complement strand
GCCGTTCACGGTGCACTGGGGTTGAGCGAAATAGCAGCGGTCTCCGACCACGGAATCGACCTTGTTAAAGGACCATACCTTGGTGCCGGCGGCATTCCAGACGATCCAAATGGTGCCCGCGTCGACATTGGTTGGAGTTGTACGAGTATCGGTAAGGTCGATGACGTTGGAAGCGCTAGTCCAGTGTCCAGCACCGGCACCGGCCTCGCTGTAAGCGCCGAGCGCCAGTGTCTGCCACAGGGCGGAGGAACCGGCGGCCGTTACTTCGGCCGTCACCGCGGCCTGCATTTGAGGCACGATGGCGAACGCCGCGAGCACCAGCGTTGCGAAGATCAATTTGAAACGCGACATAGAGTTTTATCCCTCTCTGAATGGTTTTGAAAACTATTTCGTAACGCGTGGGGCCGAGGGCCACACGCAGGAACACACACACTTACCGCATCCGCCAAACACAAAATGCTTGTTGGTCAGCTTGAAATCTCAACGTTGCACACGCATTCGCCGAAGCGAAGCTTGAATTACAGGCCGGAGTCTATCTGCTGGGTCGCCGGGCGATGTTAAGGCTCTGTGACAAGTTGGTGAAAATTCCTTAACGAAGTGCGAACCGCCATTCATATTGCTGCTGCGTTAAAAGCCTGTGGATACAGGGGTATGCGCCATCTTGTGGGGAACAGAACAGTGCAATGACTTTCCACTTAAGTGTTGACGTCTTTCACACGGTCACGACTGTGGAAAATAGGGAAGCAGGCCGGAGCGCGAGTGCAGGTGATGCGGCGAAATAAGACGCGGTGCAGAGCGGTACTTGGCCGTGGATTAATAGTAATAAAGTCTATTAACATACTTGACATACGTCAGCACGCACTTTATGCTGCGAAAATGACGCGGCGATGGGACCGGATGCGTGCAGAAAGCGGCCGGTAATTTTCACATTACGTTAACTTTGGCCCGCTGACCCGGCATATACAATCCCCCTTTGCCAAAACCCTTTTAAGAGCTGAGAAAGTCTGGAGTGATAAGTGTGCGAGCGTCTGCCCTTCATTTTTCTTCTCGGGTCATAAGTGTGTTGATATTCGCGCTCGTCGCGTGGCCGCTTTGCGCGGGGCAGGAACAATCGACGACCGAGACGGGGGGAAAGGCTTCCATAAGCGGAAAGGTGACGGACTCAACCGGGGCAGCGGTTGCTGATGCGGAAGTGGTGCTGACGAGCGGGATAGGTCCGGCATTGGCTATACCGGTAAATGACAAGGGCGAGTTTTCCATAACGGGGCTATATCCGGGGAGTTATTCGTTGACGGTCTCGGCCCCGAACTTTGCCGAGAAGGTCTTTCCGAGCGTGACGCTGACACCAGGGTTAGCACTTACTCTCGATGCTCCGATGAGGCGTGCACCCGCCAAAGCCAAAGTGAGCGAGGAGGCGAGTGGAGCGGCGGCGGAGAGTCAGGCTGCCGCGCAGGGGCCGCGGACGAATGCAGGCGGGAAGGGAGTTATCAGCGGTACGGTGACGGACGCAACGGGCGCGGTCGTTCCTGATGCGAAAGCGGTTTTGACGAACGCAGCAGGGGTAAAGGTTGAAGCAGCGGTCAACGAAAAGGGAGTGTACCAGTTCACCGGGCTGGAGCCGGGCACATACAAACTGGTGGTGACGGCCCCGAACTTTGCCGACATGCCGTTTGACAATGTCACGCTGACGCCGGAAGTCGGGTTGACGTTGGATACGTCACTGGTGCCAGCCAAGGCAAAGTCCGAAGAAGTGAATGTGGAGGGTGGCGGAGTTGGAACGGTGGAGACGGAGAGCTCCAGCGTATCGGGCACGATCACGCAAAAAGAAGTGGTGTCGATTGGACTGAATGGCCGCAACTTTACGCAGCTAATCGCGCTGGCACCGGGCGTCAGCAACCAGACAGGGCAGGACGAAGCGAAGGTCGGCGTGGTGGGCAGCGTGAAATACAGCGTGAACGGCGGCCGCGTCGAGTACAACACGTTCGAGGTGGACGGCAGTGATGTGCTCAACACCGGTCTGAACGGCGCGTCAAGCACGCTGATGGTTTATCCCAGTCTGGATGCGATTCAGGAAGTTAAGGTACTGACGTCGAATTATGGCGCGCAGTTTGGGCGCACGGCGTCGGGCACGGTGCAGGTGACGACGAAATCCGGCGGCCCGCAGTATCACGGGAATCTGTACGACTTTATTCGCAACGAAGCGTTCAACTCGCGCAATTACTTCGACATTGTCTATACGGGAGTGCCGGCGCCAGGAGAAGTAGTGGGACCGACGGTGGGTAATAAAGCGCCGCTGTACCGGCGGCAGGATTTCGGTGGAACGATTGGCGGCCCGCTGTACGTTCCCAAGGTTTTCAATACCAGGAAGGACAAGACGTTTTTCTTTTACTCGGAGGAGTTCCGGTTGGAGAAGACGCCGACAGAATACAACCAGGCCGTGCCGGGGTTGAAGGAGCGGGGGTTGATTCTGACGTCGAGCGGGATTCAGGAGAATTTGCAGACGAATCCGGGCACGGGCGCGGTTTACCAGGACTACGATTTCACCGACGTATGCCCGCTGAATTCGGGAACCTTTACACGCGCGCAGTATCCGGACTGCCCGTCGGTATCGCCGGGAGCGACGCCGGGGACGTTTACTCCGCTTCCCCATCTGCAAGGAGTGCTGGGATCGACGAGCGTGGATAAGAGCGCACAGATCATCCTGAACGCGAACCTGATACCGCTGCCGAATGCTCCGTATGGTTGTAACTTCACCTTGCCAAATTACAATCCGGCGAGCCCGGACCCGACGGACCCAAATCGTTGTTACAACGCTGCCGTTTCTCCTTCTACCTACTGGCGTGAGGAGTTGTTTCGTATCGATCACACGCTGACCGACAAACTTAAGGTTTCATTTCGATACATACACGATTCCTGGAACACGACGGTGTTGGACCCGCAGTGGAGCTATCTGAGCATCAACCATCCGTCGTTGGGGACGTTCCCCACCATACAGAACCGCTTCATCGGGCCGGGCACAAGCCTGGTGGCGCGGTTCACGGACACGATATCGCCGACGCTGCTGAACGATGTGGTTATCAGCTATGTGAATTCAGCCATAACCCTGACGGACCAGAACGGGCCGGGCGGGGCACAGTTCCAGCGCAACCCGGCGCTGGATGAGCCGCTGGTGCAGGACCCGTCAGCACCGGGACAGTGCAATCCGGCGCTGAGCATTGATCCAGTGACGGGCTTTCCGCAATGCGCGATCGGCTACATCTTCAATAACGGCTTTGGCGGGAAGATGCCGGGAGTGGCCTTTCTTGGCACGAATGCGGCTTATGGCGGGAGGGGGTTTGCAGCCGATCCGTCGTACATGCCGTGGGGACATACGAATCCTACATACTCGGTGCGCGACGACATCGGCAAGGCGATGGGTAAACATACCCTGCAGTTTGGAGCGCAGTATGTGTATTCGCAACGCAATCAGGACAACAATGCGATCGGCGCAGCTACTGGTGATACGCAGGGTTTGTTGACTTACAGCAACCTGACGCACAGCACGGGAAATGCGTTTGCCGACTTCCTGGTGGAATCGGATGCAAATGCGCACGGCATTCCGCAGGGATTCATTCAGAGCTTTTCGCAGGATTCCGCGAATCGTCGTTACTATCAGCGTTTTCAGATCGCAGAGCCGTACTTGCAGGATGATTACAAGATAACTCACCGACTTACTCTGAACCTGGGTTTGCGAGTCAGCTTATTTGGCACTTACAGCGAGAAGAACCGGAATGCGTGGAACTGGGAGCCGGCGCGATTCAATGCGACTCGGTTTGGAGTGGATCCGATTTATGGCGAACTGCTGGATAAGTCGAACGGATCGGTCCCGGTGCCATTCAACCCGACCACCTTTCAGATTGATCCGGGAGTGATCAGCGATTTGGGGCTGGTGCAGTGCGGATATGACGGGACGCCGGCGAGCTGTATGAAAGGGCATTTGTTCAATCCGGCGCCGAGAATTGGATTCGCGTGGGACCCGTGGGGAGATGGGAAAACGTCGGTCCGCGGCGGGTATGGCATCTTTTTTGAACACGGAACCGGGAATGAGGCGAACACAGGATCGCTCGAAGCGAGCGCGCCGATTGTGCTGAGCATGACGCAGCAGCTTCCGGTAAGTTATCCGTGCATTGGCAATGTCGGCTATGGGCCTGCGTTTGACCCGACTAACAGCGCCTGCGCGAGCCTTGAGGGGGGGAAGCCACCGGCCGCCGGTTCGGTGTTTCCACTGGATGTGACGTCGATTCCGACCAAGGCAATTTGGCCGTATGCGCAGCAATGGAGTTTCGGAGTGCAGCGCGAAGTATCGCGCTCGGTGGTGTTGAACTTTGCTTATGTGGGGAGCAAGGGAACGCACCTGACGGTCGAACGCCAGATCAACCAGCTGCATCCGCTGCCGTTGAACGAAAACCCTTTTGGGCCGAATGAGCCGCTGACCATCACGGAATGCACGGTGGCTCCGCCGAATTCGCCGACCCCTAACCCCGGGGATGGCACGACGTCGTTTCTGCTGGCGAATGGGACTCAGGTGACGCCGACAAATCCGGCGTACATGTATCTTCAGGCGGCTTGTACAAATCCGAATATTCCCAATGTTAACTCTCTGCCGGGGCGGCCTTATCCGGGATTGGGGAGAGTTCTGTCGCTGGAGAATGTGGCCGACTCGAGTTACCACGCGCTGCAGGCTACAGTCAGGCACTCGAGTGGACCACTTACACTTGGCGTTTCGTATTCTTACAGCCATTCGATTGACGACGCTTCAGACCGCAGCGATCCGATATTGGTGAATTCTTACGATTTGCGGGAGAACAAGGCGAGTTCGAGCTTTGATGAACGCCATCTGGCGACGATCAGCTATGTGTATCGACTGCCGCTGAAGAATTTCCCCCGGAATTTTATCGACGTGGTGGAAGAGCGGGAGCCGGAGAAGACGGCCGATGACAGTGCGCCGAAAGATAACTGCTGCTCGAAGTGGGCGGACGAACTGCTGGACGGCTGGGAAGTCTCGGGAGTGACGCTGTTTCAGACGGGGACGCCGTTTACGGTGATCAACAGCGCGGGCAACACGGGAATTTCATTGACGGACAACGCAGGAGTTTCAAGCGGGCTGGGGATCGCGGCGTCGTATCCGGACGTGATGAAGGGGTTGGGGTCACCGGGAAATAACTCACAAAGCTTCGGACCGCTGATTGGAAATCCATCGCAGTTCGTGGCGCCGCGGGGACTTACTTTTGGCGATGCGGGCCGGAATTATTTGAATAACCCGGGACGGTCGAACTTCGACGTGGCGCTGCTGAAGCATTTCAAAATCAAGGAGTCGGCGCAGCTGGAGTTTCGAGCGGAGGCGTTCAACCTTTTCAATCACACGCAGTTTCGGGTCTACGATCCGGACAATCCGGGGAGCACGGGAAATAACGTTGTCAGTTGCTATGGGGGGCCGCTGTATTCGGCGGGATTTAAGGGCAGCGGAGCGGATTGTGTGACAGGAGCTTCGTTTTTGCATCCGCTGGATGCACACCGTCCACGCACGGTGCAGTTCGGGCTGAAGCTGGGATTCTAAGGCAGGTCGATTTAAGGGCATGGGGAGATTGACTCAAGATCGGACAGGGCGCGGAGCGAGCCGGATGAGTTTGCTCTTGTGGCTCGGGCTTTTGTTGTTTGTTGTGACGATGATGTTTTCGGGTTGCGGGAGCAGCGGGTCTGCGGGCATTACGGAACCGATCCCAACGCTTTCTGGGAATTGGCAATTTACGATGGCGCCCCAGGTTGACGGGAACAATCAGGTGCAGTTTCTGGGCGGCCTGCAGGGCGGATTCACGGTACAGAACGATGGCACGCTGACCGGAGCCGCGAATTACGCGGTTTTCATTCCGCAACTACCGGATCCTTGCAATAGCGGATCGGCGGCGATTACGGGAACAGTCAGCAGCCAGAACGTGACCTTCACGGCGGTGGCGGGCACACAGACCTTCACACTTACGGGCACTGTTACTGACGTGATTTCACCAACTACTGGATTAGTGGTGGGCGAGACCATGGCAGGGAGTTACACGTCGACAGCAGGGACTTCGCCTGACGGCTCGCCCTGCGGAATCGCGGAAACGACGGGTTTGCAATGGAGCGCGGTTCTGGTGCCGCCGATAACCGGGAGCTTGCAAGGCAGTTTTCACAGCACAGGCGGACCGGCGGGATTGAGCAATCAGGATTTTCCGGTGACGGGATCGATCACGCAGGGGGCGAATACGGGCGCGAGCAGTGCGACGGTCAGCGGCACTTTGAGCTTCCTAAGTCCGGGGACGAGCCAGAGCGACTATCCGTGTATGGCAAGTGCGTCGATCTATGGGCAGATCAGCGGCAATCTGGTTTCGCTGCAAATCATAGGTCCGTCCGAATCGATCATCGGACAGATTGGCGAGCCGTTCGGGTCGAATGGGGTTACGGGAGTGAATCCGGTTTATTTCAACTCCGCGACGGGTGGATATGTTTTGCAGGGAGTAGGGCCGTCGTACTTAGTGGCGACGAGCGCGTGTCCGGGGAGCACGGACAGCATACTTACGGCGGGAGATTACGGGAACCTGTGCCTGGCAGTGGCGACGACGCTGGGTATGCAGAACGCCTGCCAGGAGCCGATTACGCTGACTCCGTCACCACTCATTTTTGCGGCGCAAGTGGAAGGCACGACGCTGCCGGAGACGATGACGCTGGCCAACACGTCAGGAGGCGGGCTGAGTGGACTGACGCTGGCGTTTGCGAATGTTCCGTCGAGCGCGACGAATTTTACGGAGACGGACACGTGCGGAGCGGGCGGGATTCCTTCGCAGCCGGGCGTGCCATTCAACATGGCATCGGGCGGATCGTGCGTGATTACGGTTACGTTTACGCCGACGTGCACAGGGCAACAATGCGCGTCGGCGACGCTCACAGTTACGACTCCGGTGAGCGCGGACAATGACGATATTTTCAGCGTGCCCGTGAGTGGAACCGGGATGTCGGGCACGGGAATATCGAGACAGGATTAGACGATGGCGAGGACAAATCAGGCCAACGCGGTTTGCGGCAGTTGGAACAACATGCGGGGATTGATTAAAGCGGGGTTGTTGTTTGTTCTCGCGATGGCTGTGGCGATGACGGCTTGTGGAGGCGGTGGGACTTCGGGTGGGTCTGGAGGAAACGGATCACTTTCAGGGAACTGGCAATTCACGCTGGCACCGCAGGCGCAATCGGGTGGGCCCACTTTTACGGGGCTTTTGCAGGGCGGCTTCATGTTGCAGAGCAATGGCTCCGTCACAGGCCAGGCGGTTTACTCGGTCACGGCGGTGGGGTCGCAGACCGGGCCGTGCAATGCCGGGTCAGCCCCGATCACAGGGACGGTCAGCGGACAGAGTGTGACGCTCACGGTTGTCGCGGGCACGCAGACGTTTACTCTCCCCGGAACGATCACAACGACCGGGTCAACGACGATGATGTCGGGAATCTATACCTCAACCGCAGGGACGGCGGGGAACGGTTCTCCGTGCGGATACGCCGAGAGCGCGGACGCGAATCTGTCGTGGAGCGCGGTATCGGTGCCACCGCTTACGGGAACGATCCAGGGAAGTTTTCATAGCGCGGGCGGCGTTGATGGGTTGGCAAATCAGGATTTTCCGGTGTCCGGAAATTTAGTCCAAGGGGAGAACATTGGAGCGAGTAACGCGACTGTGATGGGCACGTTGGATTTTACTGGCTATCCGTGTTTCTCGGCTGCCAATGTGAACGGCACGATCAGCGGGAATACGGTGATTCTGCAAATTATCGCCACGAATGGAGCGGCGGCCGGTCAGATTGGCGCGCCCCAACTTTCTTCGACGGGAATTCAGCCTGTGAATTTTGTTTCCACGCAGGTGGGTTACGTTCTGCAGGGCGCGACCCCAACTTACATGGCGCTGACATCGGGATGTTCGGGAACGGGGTTAGATGACTACAGCGACGCGGGTGACTACGGGAACATCTGCCTGGCATTGAACAGCACCACCGGGTGCCAGGAGCCGATTACGCTGAGTCCGGCGTCGACTACGTTCCCGGCGCAACTGCTGGGGACAGCGCCGACCGCACAGACGATAACGTTGAGCAACGTTTCCAGTTCTCCGGTAAGCGGCAACGGCCTGACACTGAGTTTTAATCCCAACACGAACGGCGATGGACCGTTCCAGACTCCCACGGATTTTGACGGGTTGCCGAGTTTCACGGAGACAGACGCATGCGGCGCGGGCGGAGGGCCGTCGCAGGGGAATGCGTTCGATCTAGGATCGGGGCAGTCTTGCTCGATCACAGTAACTTTTTCTCCGCAGGAGAGTTGCTCGTGGCTGCCGTTTGGCAGTCCGCCGACTATTGCTGGGGCGCCACCGGAATATTGCCCGTTCCCGCAGCAAGCATTGGTGACTGTAACCTGTCCGCAATGCGCGGACAGCGACAAGGCGTTTGCCGTGCCGATCACGGGTACTGGGTTGAGCGCGCTGCAACCTTCGGTTTCCGAACTCGATTTCGGCGCGGAGCAGCAGCCCAATCAATCGGGAACTGGGGGCGAATCGAGTCCTCCGCAGATGTTGTCGTTCACCAACTACAGTGCGAATCCGGTTGAGATTCCGAGCAGCCTCAAGCCATGCGTGAATCCGGTCAAGGGCGAGAACCGTCTGCCGCACGATGGCTCGGCCGGGACAGTCGATGGGTTGCAAGTTGTGAGCAATGGAGCCGGGAGTCTGGGTTCGATCGGCGCCAATGGTGACACGATCAATTACGACTGCGACAGCGATCCCGATACTCTGCTGCCGAATTTCCAAATCTCGTACGACGGCTGCTCGGGAACGGTGGTCGCTCCACAGACGAGCTGCAGTTTGCAGATTGCGTATGTTCCGCAGCCGGACACGGACGTCAACGACGGGCTGGATTATTTTCTGGAACTGAACACGGTGCAGTGTTGGCCGGCCGGTACTCTCCCGTCGGAATCTAACCCGTGCGAAATCGATGCGGGACGTTTTCCGGTAGAGCTGAAGGCGAATTCGCCAAGTCCGCTGCGGATGTCGCCGGCGGCGGGGCTGGATTTTGGGATTGTCCCGAAGGGGACGACGAGCGCTCCGCAGACAATTACGCTGCTGAACGATCCCAATGTGGCAACGCCCGTCACGGTGACGTTTGCAGGAAAGATTGAAGTGACAGGGAACTACTTCGAAACCGACGATTGCACGGCGACGCTGACGCCCGGAGAGAGTTGCACCTTGAGCGTGACTTTCCAGCCGAGCGGTACGGGATTCAAGGCGGGGAGCCTGACGATCAATTATTCTCCTGAGCCGTTTGGTGTGCCGCAATTTGTTTATCTGCGGGGCACGGGACATTAGTTGCGTGAGGGCGTGGAGTGAGCGCCGGGCGACGGCGGGCCAGGGCGGGCGAGATGACGCAGGGTAAATTCTGGAGGCGGGCAGTGGCTAACAAGCGATGGGTTCTTGTTCTGGTGTCGGTGTTGGCGTCGACGATGATGGCATTACTTGTGGGATGCGGAGGGAGCACAGCCAATGTGCAGAATCCTCCACCGCCGCCGCCGAACAACGTCGTCATCACATTTAGTCCCGAACCTGGAGGATCAGTCGCAGTGGGATTTTCGGAGAACCTGATCGCGGTGGTCACCAACGATCCGGGAAACGGTGGCGCGTCCTGGACCTTGACGTGCCAGATCGACCCGGGGAATAAGAACGGACTTTGCGGCACATTGACGGTCAATGGTGTCCAGGCGAATCATACCGCCAGCGGTTCGCCGATCACGTACACTGCGCCGCTGACCATTTCGGCGAGCAGCATGGGCGTGGAAATCGTGGCGTTGGCGACCGATGAGCCGATTGAGAACGTGGTCGCTCCCATTACGGTCACTACTTTCGACAGCGGCTTGACCTCGGGTTACTACGTGCTGCAAGCGCAGGGCGTGGAAAATTCCTCACCTTATCAGTTTGCCGGTGTGATCGAACTCGATGGGGCAGGAGACGTTCTGGGCGGCGAGCAGACGGTTAACTCCAATGGTGTGTCGGTGACCGACCAGATTAGTCAGGCTGGCAGCAGCTACTTCCTGGGCAGCGACGGAAGAGGCTTGATCACGCTCAATACGGGCGACGACACGATTGGAGGGAATGGTATTGAGACCTTCGCCTTCGTGTATCTATCGAGTTCACAGGCACTGATTTCGCAGGTGGATATTCTGCCGGCACAAACCGGGGCTTCGGCCACTGGAACCATGGATCTGCAGAACAGCAGCGCTGCGGCGACAGTTCCTTCGGGCAGCTATGCCTTCGTACTTAGCGGCTACGATGTGCTCGACGCCAATACGCCACCGCTGAATTTCGGCGGTGTGCTGGATATTCCGTCCGGGACAACCATCTCTGGGGTGATCGATGAGTTCATTGCGAATGCGGAGAAACTGACCGGCGCTCCGATCAGTACCGGATCGACGATTTTATCCGGTCCAGATGCCTTCGGTCAGATCACGTTCACGCTTACGGGTATTGTCGACGCCAGCCATCCGAAGCCTGTGTCAATCGTGGTGACCGGCTACATTGTGGATTCCACCCGCATAAAGCTGATCGAGAGCGACACCGCTTCAAACAGTGGAGTTACGCCGTTCGGGACAACCGGCGGACAGGCCATTGCGCAAGCGGCGGGGACCTATGGAACCTTTAGCAACAGCTCCTTGTCTGGGAATCTGGTTTATGGAGTTACCGGGGTTGACTTGTCGACGGGCAATATTCCTCCGAGCGGCATTTACGTTCCGTCGACGTTGACTACGGCAGGTGTGTTCAACGCCGATGGGGCCGGGGGTCTGGACACCAACAATCCGAACCAAGGATTCATGGACGTTTTTCTGCAACTGAGTTGCGTGCAGATTGCCTGTACGAAGGGAATCGATGGAGTCACGATTACGGGCTCGCAGATCAGTTCGTCATTCACGGGATCCTATTCTGTGGACTCCAGCGGAACGGGGCGCACGACCCTGAATGGATTTGATTTCGTTAGCGATGCGCCGAGTCCGACTTATAGCCCAACGATATTTTTCTATCTCACGGGCAATGCAAGCGGACCGGCTGCACTCATCCTGGCGGCGGGAGATCTCACCAATAATCCTAAACTGCACTATCCATCGATTGGAACTGGGGTCGCTTATCCGCAGTCGAGCGCGGCGCCAGGGTTCAGCGGGCCTTACGGGCTGAGTTTCACGCAGGTCGGTTCGTCCGGTGAAAATGACGGTACGGGTCAGATGACTGCGAACTCAACGAGCCAAACCCTCTCTGGTTTTGCGGATAGCAGCATTAACTCGGGTCTCCCGAGCCTGCCGGACCAGAGTTTCGGCGGAACCTTCAATTCTCCGGCCGACCTTCCGTTCTCGGGAGTTCTGGAGAACGTCAATCAAAGCAGCGCATTCACCGTCGGGAACGATAGCAGCCAGTTCTCGGTGAACTATTACTTCATCGATCCGGAGCACGGTTTCTTGATCGAGACCGATTTGGTGAGCCCGAGCCCAGGATCGGCGCAAGTATCTTTTGGATACTACGCCGGGCGTGCACCGCTGTGCCAAGGGTGCCAATAGGCGGGAGGTTTTTGCTCTGCGCTCTCATCAGGCGGTACACTTCGGAGTATGAACACGACGAACCCACCGAATGTGAAGTTTGTGCAGACCCCGGATTATCGCGAAACCTATTCCAACAGCGTGCAGATCCGGGTGAATGTCTGGGATTTCTTCCTGGTTTTCGGGACGATGCAACAAAGCTCGGAAACGCAAGTCGATCTGAGAAATTTTCAGGGAATTTACCTTAGTCCGCAACAAGCCAAGGCGCTGATGGCGCTGCTGCAGCAGAATGTGACGAACTACGAGGCCGCGTTTGGGGAGATCAACCTTGATCCGCGAGGCCCGGTTGGACCCGTGCACTGATGGCAGCGCGGACGGCGCAGTCCGATAAGAAAACAAGAATTAAAGCAGCAGCTTCGCGAGACTTGGCCGGCGCGTCTTTGGTCGGCGAGACGGGAGTGCACGCCTGGTCGCGAGATTTTCTTTTGTTCGCGATGTTTTTTTCGGGACTGATGCTGTTGCATGCGCCACTGCTGCGACTTCCTTATTTTTGGGATGAGGCTGGATATTACGTACCGGCGGCGCGCGACCTGTATCTGACGGGCGCTCTGATCCCGACCACGACGACATCGAATGCGCATCCTCCGCTGGTGATGGCGTGGCTGGCGCTGGCGTGGCGGGTGGCGGGATATTCGACACTGGTGACGCGCACGGCGATGCTGGCTGTGAGCGCGTTTTCGCTTCTCGGAGTGTTTCGACTGGCGCGGGTCGCGGCGAATTGGCCGGTGGCTTGGGCGACTACAGCGCTGGTGGCGGTTTATCCGGTGTATTTCACGCAGAGTTCGCTGGCACAGGTGGACCTGGCGGCAGCGGGATTTACGTTTTGGGGATTGGCCGCATATATAAAGGACCGGCCATGGGAACAGGTATTGTGGTTCTCATTGGCGGCCCTGGCCAAAGAGACGGGGATCCTGGCGGCGCTGGCGCTGGCTGGGTTTGAGTTAGTGGTTTATCTGGTCAGGCCGCGACTGCGAAATAGCCATTGGTCTGATTTTCTTCCGCCGGTGGCGCGGCGGACGCGGTGGTTCTGGCTGATGCTCCCTGCGGTGCCGCTTGCTGGCTGGTTTCTCTACCATCGTTCGAAGACGGGATTTCTGCTGGGCAATCCGGATTTTTTTCGCTACAACGTTGCAGAGACGCTGGATCCGCTGCGGATTCCTCTAGCGTTCGGGATGAGGCTGTGGCAAGTCGTTGGATATTTCGGGTTGTATCTGCTGACGCTGGCCGGAGCGCTGGCGATGCGGCGGCCGCCGCAGAGGCAGCGTGGAGTTGAGGAGGAACGTCCGAGAATTGCGTTGTGGGTGCAGGCGGCGCTTTCTTGTGTCTTGCTTACGTATCTGGCGTTTATGTCGGCGGTGGGAGGCGCGGTGCTGGCGCGGTACATGTTGCCGGTTGTGCCGCTGGTGATTCTGGTTTGGGTTTCGACGCTGTGGCGGCGGATGCGGTATTGGAAGCTGATAGTTGCCGCGGTTGCGATTGCGTTTGTCATGGGACTGTTTATCAACCCGCCGTATGGATTTTCGCTGGAAGATAATCTGGCATATCGCGATTACGTGGTAATGCACGCGGAGGCCAGTCGATTTCTGGCGATGCAATATCCGGCGGCGCGGGTGCTCACGGCGTGGCCGGCTGCGGATGAGCTATCGCGGCCATGGCTTGGTTATGTGAGTCGCGGCTTTCCTGTGGTGCGGATCGAGAACTTTTCGGCGGTTCAGATTGACTTGGCTGTCCCGGCACGCGATCGGTTTGATGTGGCTTTGGTTTTTTCTACGAAGTATGAGCCGGCGCATCCTCTTATTGAGAATTGGGATGCCTGGCGGCGCGTTAAAGAAAGATTCTTCGGCTATCACCGCGACTTGACGCCGGAGGATGTTGCGCAGCGTCTGAGCGGAACGATTGTTTATCACAAGGCAGTGAATGGGCAGTGGATCGCGGTGATCGCGCTGGAGCGATAGCAGAATGTCGGGCAGATCCGCGAGTCCACACGATCACACTCCGAGCAGATGACAGGAGTGGGTTTTGACCACGATCCAAACATTTTTGCCAGGACGCAACTGCAAGTCGTCGCGCGCCGCTAAGGTTAAGTGGACCTCGAACTCGGCGCGGCCACAATCTACGAACGCCGAAACGATGACATCTCTTTGCTCTACGCGACGAATGGTTCCCGGCAGAATGTTGCGGGCGCTGAGGCCGTGAGGGTTTTCAGTTGCGAGCAGGAGGTCGCCGGCGCGAATTCCTACGCGCAAGTGCGAACCGATTTCGGCACGGACCAGAGGGGTTTCCAATTCCACAGTGGTCTTGGCGAGAAGGCAGGTCATGGTGCCGCGGGCTTCGTGCAGCGCCTGAACGGTTGCGTCGAAGGTATTTTCGAGCCCGGAAAGATTGGCTACAGTTTCCAACCGTGGAGCGCGCATGACTTCATGCGGACGACCTTGCGCCACGATTCTTCCAGCGTCGAGCACGACGACTTCGTCGCCTAGGGCAAATACTTCTTCGCCGTTGTGGGTGACGAAGAGAATCGGGACGCGGTGACGCTGATTCCACTGACGCAGATCGGCGACCAGAAGGGACTTGGTGGGGCGGTCGAGTGCGGTCAGCGGTTCATCGAGCAATAGCGCACGGGGTTCGGTTACGAGAGTCCGGGCCAGAGCTACGCGTTGACGCTCGCCTCCGGAGATTTGCGCGGGGCGGCGTTCGCGCAGGTGGTCGATGCGAAAGGCTGTGAGCATTTCGCGGGCGCGAGTTTGACGCTCGGCAGCGCTCAGGGCGCGAAGTCCGTAAGTGACATTTTCTTCAGCGGTGAGATGCGGGAACAGCGCAAGATCCTGATGGACGTAACCAATGCGGCGCTTCCAGGGAGCGACGTTTTGCTTTTTCTCTGAGTCGTAGAGAGTTTCGCCGCCGACGGTGATGCGACCTTCGTCGGGAGGGGTGAGTCCGGCAATGCAATCGAGCAGGGTGGTTTTGCCTGCACCTGACGCGCCGAAAATGATTGTGAAACCGGCCAGCGCGCGCAAATGGACATTCAGAATGAAGCTACCCTCAGGATTGGCGAAGCGCTTGCGGACGCGGACTTCGAGTTCGGAGGAGATCGGTTCGGTGAATGCAGGCGTTGCGGTGTGGAGCGGGGAAGGAATTTTCAACGCCATGGTCCTACCGCCAAGGAACGCCGGTTGGTGGTGTAGCGATTCAATCCGAAAACGATCGAGAGAACCAGGAACGAAATTACTAAGAGCAGCAGAGCGGTCTGGTTTGCGCTGGAGTAATTGGCCGCTTCCACCTGGTCGTAGATGTCGATGGAGATGGTGCGAGTGACGCCGGGAATGTTGCCTCCGACCATGAGTACGACGCCAAATTCGCCGAGGGTGTGGGCGAAGCTGAGAGCAAAACCGGTGACGAGGCCAGCTTTGGAGAGCGGAAGCACGATGCGGCGAAAAGTTTGCAGCGGAGAATGCCCGAGCGAGGCAGAGGCACGGAGCAGGGAGTGGTCGACGGCTCCGAAGGATGCGGCGAACGGCTGGACGGCGAAGGGAAGACTGTATAACAAGGAGCCGATGATGAGACCTTCAAAAGTGAAGGCGAGGGTGTGGCCTGTGAACGATTCCCACCAGCGGCCGATGGGGCTGCGCGAACCGAGAGCGACCAGGACATAGAAACCGAGAACTGTCGGCGGCAGGACGATGGGAAGAGCGACAGCGGCTTCGACCAGGAATTTCCAGCGCCAACGTGAGTAAGTGAGCCAATAGGCGATGGGGATTCCGATGGCGACGAGCAGCGTAGAGACAATGGCTGCAAGACGCACGGTCAGCCAGAATGCCTCCCAGTTCATTTGGTTTTTACTCCATCAGAATGTTCCTGGGCAGGCAGGCTGAAGCCGTAACTGGTGAGCAGGGAAGTGGCTTCGGGACTGCGCAGGAAGTCGAGGAATTTTCGGGCCGCGTCGGGCGCTTTTGATTTGGAGAGCACAACGGCGGCCTGGTTCAGGGTGGGATAGGCGTCGAGCGGGACGGTCCAGTAGCGGCCTTTGTCTTTCATGGCCGGCGCCAGAGCGTGAGAGAGCGCGACGAGTCCGGCCTGGGCGTTGCCGGATTCTACGAACTGCGCAGCTTGCGCGATGTTTTCTCCGATGACGAGACGGCTGGAAACCTGATCGTAAATTCCGAAGTGACGAAGCGTGGCCGCAGCGGCGCGTCCATAGGGTGCGGTCGCGGGATTGGCGATGGAAATCTTTTTGATCGAAGGATCGAGCAAAGCCTTGATGCCGAGCTTCGAGACATCGAGCGGCGACTCGTTTGGAACCCACAGCACCAGGCGGCCAACAGCATAACGATAGAGCGTGTCTTTGGAGGCCAAGCCTTCGTTGATCAGTTGCTGCGGATAGTCTTCGTCGGCGGAGAAAAAGACGTCGAAGGGGGCGCCGTTGCGAATCTGGTTCGTCAGATTGCCGGAGGCTCCGAAGGAGAGCTTTACGGCTTGGCCGGTCTTCTTCGTGTAGATTGCGGCGAGTTCGGGCAGAGCGGCGCTCATGTCGGCGGCGGCGGCGACGGTGATCTCCTGACCAAAGGCAGATGCGCACAGCACCGCGAGCGCCAGGCGGCAAAGTGTCTTCATGATTTCCTTCCCCAATTTCTTTGCACGCGAGTATAACGCGGGCCAGAAGCGAAGAGCAGCTGGAAAAGGCCGGTCCAGAGCCAAAACCGTCAATCGCTATCAAGCTGCATCGGGAACGGGCAGTTTTGAGCCCAGCCATGCGAATGCTCCGCGGACGATGAAAACGTTCAACAAGATTGAAATCAAGGAGGCGGCGATGACGGTACTGAAAACATTTTCTTCGACCATGCCAGCGGATCGCGCGACTTGCACGACGACAAAGGACAGCTCTCCGATTTGAGTAAGGCCTGCCGCGACAAGAATTGCGGTTCGAAATGGATAGCGGAAAAGCCAGACAACGGCTGTCCAGACGATAAATTTGCCGAACACGATGAGGAGAAGCATTATTCCGAGGAGCGGCAGGTTGCCGAGGAGCACTTTGGGATCGATCAGGGTTCCGAGGGAAACGAAGAAGAGCGCTACGAAGGTATCGCGGAGAGGAACGAGTTGCGAATGCGCATCATGAAGGTCGGGAGAACTGCCGAGAGACAGTCCGGCAAGGAAAGCGCCGAGGGCAACGGAAAAACCGACCGCCTGGGCCAAGGCCGCGGTGCCGAGACAAATGGCGAGAGCAGCTAAGAGAAAAACTTCCGGGTCTTTGGTGGCTTTGGCGCGCAGGAGAATGCGCGGGATTACTTTCATGGCGAGGAAAATCAGGGGAACGAGAAGCAGCAGCGCCTTACCGAGAATCCAGGCGGCCTGAGCGAAGCGCCCTTCGCCGGAGCCGGCGAATACGGGAAGGACGACCGTCATGCAAATGACGGCGAGATCTTCGATCAGGGTGATACCGATCATCACGCGGCCCAAGGTTGTATTCAGCTTGCCGGAGTCGTTCAACAATCGCGCGAGAACCATGGTGCTGGCGACGGAGACGGTTGCGCCGATGACAATTCCCTCGGTCAGGCTTCGTCCCGAGAGTTTGGTTGCGGCCACGGCGACGCCGGTCATCAACAAAATTCCGAGCGGGGCGCCGATGAGCGCCACCCATTTCACGCGCATTAAATCGGGGATGGAGAATTCGACTCCGATTGAGAACATGAGCAGAACTACGCCGACTTCAGCAAACACCTCAAAGGTGTGCAATTCGGACAGGTGAGGGCCAGGCGTGTAGGGACTGATGACAATTCCGCCGAGAATGAAGCCAAGAATCAGGGGAAGATGAAGGCGCCAGGCAACGAGTCCGCCCAAGACGGCAGCCACGAAGATGTAGGTGAGATCGCGGAAGAGGAGCGGATTTGGGTCCATGGGTTATCTAGCGAGCGGATGGCTCTAACAGAGGTACTATCTCCCAGTGGTTTGCGCTAATGGCGGAATCCCGTGCAGTTTTCCCGAACTCATCACGCAATCGGGGATCTGCCCCG
>DATEBK010000180.1:0-6736 GCA_035287825.1 Terriglobales bacterium | reverse complement strand
GATGTTTTCCACGGCTGGTGAATAATGGCGCGCCCCATCCGCCGATGGCGAGCAGTGAACCGAACAAGACGACGGCGTCGATGCTGGAACGTCCCGCGCGCACGAAGTAAACGTCTCGCAGGTTAAGCCAGAGAGCGAACTCATCGAGCGTGAGGGCGGCACCGACTCCATAGAGCAGCGACATGAATCCGCTGGCAAAGATGGACGAAGAATCGCTGCCGGTACCGATCTCGCACAGCCAGCCGTAACCCACGGCAAGCAGAATCAGGATTCCGGGAACCAGGTGGTGAATGTGACGGCCGTCCATGATGATGTAGTGGAACGGCGGGATCTGGTGGCGAATGCAGAAAACCATTCCGCGAACGATGGCAAACGTTAGAAAAAAAGAGACGGATGCCACGAACAAACGACGTCGCGGACGGTCGGCAATGCCCTCGTGCAGAAGCGAGCCGAGCCGCGTGCGATGAAGCAGCAGGAGCAGCAGCACGACCATCGCTACCAGAATCAGAAGCAGGACGACAGCGTCGTTCAAGCGCATGGGACATTAGACATCAGAGATCGGACATCGGCAACGACGGCGAAGAAAAGGTCAGAGGTAAGAGGTCAGATTGCAGAGGTAAAAAGCTCGCGCTGACGTTTTTGTTCCACTGGTTGATGGTTATCCGGATCGTACGGCCGATAGCATGGCCGATGGAACACGAGGGTGCGGGGACTCAGATAGAATGGCAGGCAACTTTCGTATCATTAATATGGGCCCAGAATATGGGCCCAGAATTTCGTGTCGGAACGAGGGGGCCGGGGTTTGTATAAATTGAAAACTTCATGGATTCGTCCGGTCGCGACTGGCATCTTCTTGCTGGTTGCCGTCGCTGCGATGGCGCAGCCGACGCCTTCGGAATTGGTGAACGGGCTGCGCTGGCGCTTGCTGGGCCCGTTTCGCGGCGGTCGCGCGGTCGCGGTGAGCGGCGTGCCGGGAGACTCGACGACTTTTTATTTTGGCGCGGTCGATGGCGGAATCTGGAAGACCATCGACGCCGGAGTCATGTGGACGCCGATTTTTGACGGCCAGCCGGTGGCATCGATCGGCGCGCTCGTGGTTGCGCCATCCGATCCCAAAACAATTTACGCCGGAACGGGCGAGAGCGATATTCGTGAGGACCTCTCGACCGGAACCGGAATGTATAAATCCAGCGATGGCGGCGCAACCTGGACACATATCGGGCTCGAAGAAACGCGGCAGATCAGCCGGATTGCGGTTGATCCCCAGGATGCCAATATTGTCTATGTGGGTGCGTTGGGCCATGCTTACGGGCCGAATAACGATCGCGGCGTTTACAAATCCGTCGATGGAGGAGCGCACTGGGCGCGGGTTCTCGACTTGGGCGCGGACATAGGAATCTCAGATCTGGCGATGTGCTCGTCGAACCAGCAGTTGCTATTTGCCGGAGCCTGGCATACACGCCGCGCAGCGTGGAGCCAGTATCCTCCGATTGATGGACCGGGCGCCGGACTTTACCGCACGCAAGATGCGGGCAAAACATGGACTCATCTCGAGGGCAACGGACTGCCTGCGGGCAACTGGGGACGCGTTGGCGTCGGCGTTGCGACGGACGGCAAGCGCGTGTATGCGCTGATTGAAGTAAAGAAAGAAGAAGAGGGAGCCAAGAACGCCGAGGCGAAAGCCGATGCGAAAAAATCGGGGCTCTACCGTTCGGACGATGGCGGCAACACCTGGACACTTGCGAATCCAGATTCTCGCTTGACGAGCCGCGAGTGGTACTTCAACCGGATCACTGTGGATCCAAACCATCCTGACGTGGTGTATATGCCGAACGTCGCGTTGTATCGCAGCGAGGATGCAGGCAAGGCGATTTCGGTGTTGCGGGGCGCACCCGGCGGAGACGATTATCACGAGCTCTGGATTGATCCGAAAAATTCGAACAGCATGGTTCTTGCGACCGACCAGGGGACGACGATCAGCCTGAACCGCGGACAGACCTGGAGCAGTTGGTACAACCAGCCAACGGCGCAGTTCTATCACGTCACCACCGACAATCAGTTTCCCTACGTGGTGTACGGGGCGCAACAGGACAGCGGGGCGGCGTCGGTGGTGAGCCGGGGAAACTCAGGCCAAATTTCACCGCGGGACTGGTCTCCGGCAGGGCCGAGCGAGAGCGGATACATGGTGGTCGATCCCAAGGATCCCGACATTATTTACCTCAGCGGGACTTATGGTTCGGTAGTGCGCTACGACAAAAAAACGGGGCTGAGCCAGGACATTACTCCATGGCCAGCGAGCGGGTTCGATGCCGAGGTACACGAGCGGAAGTATCGCGATCCGTGGACGCCTCCGCTGGTTCTTTCACCGATTGACCCGAGCGCGCTTTATCTGGGAACGCAATATGTGATGAAGACGATGGATGGCGGGCTGCACTGGGAGACGATCAGCCCTGATCTGACGGGCGCCGCACCAGATGCAAAGAGTGCGAAGCCGCCGTATCCGCCGACACTGGAACAGGCGAAGCGCGCGGGCTATGGAGTCGTGTTCACCATCGCCCCGTCGCCCGTGGACCGCGAAGTGATCTGGGCCGGAAGCGATACCGGGCTGATTCACTTGACGCGCGATGGGGGAAAGAATTGGAAGGATGTCACTCCGCCGGGAGTGAGTGACTGGAGCAAGATTTCACTGATCGAAGCTTCGCACTTCGATGCCGGCATCGCCTACGCCGCGGTTGACCGTGGACGGCTCGACGATCGTGCTCCGTATATTTATCGAACGCGCGATTACGGTGCGACGTGGCAACTGGTGACGAACGGCATCACGGATCCTGCATTTTTGCGCGCGGTGAGGGAAGACCCGCAGACCAAAGGACTGCTTTTTGCTGCGACCGAGTTTGGTGTTTATGTGTCGTGGGATGACGGAGACCACTGGCAGTCGTTGCAGTTCAACCTGCCAGTCACAGGCGTACGCGATGTTGTCATCCACGGAGATGACTTGGTGGCAGCCACGTTTGGGCGGTCGTTCTGGGCGCTCGATAACATCACGCCGCTTCGCCAGGCAATGGATGCGAGGCGAGCGGGAGGCGCGTGGCTTTATCGTCCGGCGACGGCGGTGCGCGTGGATAACGATTCGTTCGTGGGCACACCGCTTCCGCCGGAGGAGCCGACGGGAGAGAATCCTCCGAATGGCGCGATGCTGGATTATTATTTGCCGTCGGCGGCGAGCAGCGTGCGATTGGAAATTTTCGAGGTGCAGCAAAATGGCGCATCGCAGAGTCTGGTGAGGAGATTTTCTTCGGACGATGCGAGCACGGTGAAGCGTCCGCCAATGGCGGTGGCGGAGCGGTGGTTCATGAAACCGGAAGTTCTTGCGAAGACTGCGGGGATGCATCGTTTTGTGTGGGACCTGGCGTGGAAGAATTCCGGCGGCCCGACGGCGGACGAAGACGATGAGAACCACATTCCCAGCGGACCGAAGGCGACGCCGGGAACGTATGAAGTGCGGTTGACGGTGGATGGGAAAACGCAGGCGCAGCCATTGAAGCTCATTATGGACCCGCGCTCGCCGGCGACTCCGGAGGTTCTGGCGCAGCAACTGCGACTGGCGCGACAGATTTTTGGTGAGACGGTGGAGGCGCGGCGCGCTCTGGCCGAGATTGCTTCGGTGCAGAAGCAGCTTGCTGACCTGCAAGCGAAGCTGGGCGCGCAGAACGCCCGGTTGCAGCCGGTTTTAGCGGAGGCGCAAGCGGCAATTGACAAGATCGTTACGAAGCCGGGACACGCTGGGCTCGCGGATGCCAATACGGGTCTGGCGTCGGCCCTGCGGGTGGTTGAGGAGGGCGACCGGGCGACGCCATCGCAAGCGGTTGCGGTCTACGAGGAATCAAGTCCGAACGTGAAGGCGGGGATTGCGGAGTGGGACCGGTTCAAACAGACGAAACTGGCCGAGATCAACCGGCAGCTGCGCGATGCCGGCATGACTCCGGTGGCAATGGCCGAGATCGAGGAGCAGGTCGAGTTCCTGGTCTCGCGCTAGGCCCGCCAAGCGAAAGTCAGAAATGTTCAGCGTCGAGTGCGCCCGCATAATATAGATTGTGGGTGATGTGAGAGTTCTATGACCGAGCTCGCGGGCCACTACCTCGAAGAGATCAAGCGGCAGCTCCGCGGCCACAAGCGCATGGCAGAAAATGCGCTCGGTCAGCTCGAAGAAAAAGACTTTTTCGTTGTCCTCGATCCCGAATCGAATTCGGTTGCGGCCATCGTCAAGCACATCGCCGGCAACGCGCGATCACGCTTCACTGACTTCCTGACGAGCGACGGAGAAAAGCCTGACCGCTTTCGCGATCAGGAATTTGAAATCTCCGCGAGCGCGACGCGCGAAGAAATCATGCGCTGGTGGGAGCAGGCATGGCTGCAAATCTTTTCCACGCTAGACGCGCTGCGCCCCGAAGATGTCGAGCGCATCGTGACCATCCGCCAGGAGCCGCACACCGTTATGCAGGCGCTGAACCGCGCCCTCGCTCACTATGCGCAACACATCGGGCAAATTGTTTTCCTGGCTAAGCACCTGCGTTCCGACCGATGGAAAACGCTCAGTATTCCGCGGGGCAAGTCCGAAGATTACAAAACTGCCAGCCCCAGTACGCATTCCCGCGGCGTGTACAAGACGTAGGTAGGGTTGCGTCCTGCGGCGACCATCATCATCCCTGCTAAAGTGATCGCAGCGAATCTGGAGACGAACTTATGCGCGTCCTGCTGACAATCGCCATTCTTCTAACTTTGAACTGGTCCGCGACCTTGTCCGCGGCGGCGCAGCCCTCTGCCATCGCTGTCCATGCCGACGCAAATCCCGCCGCCGAAGCTGAAATCAAAGCGGTGGAGTTGAAGCTGGCCGAGCTGATCGTTCACGCCGACTGGGACGAATATGCAAAGCATCTCGGCTCTGATTACATCTATATTCGCGAAACTGGACTCCCGGAAAATAAAGACGAAGCGCTTTCCACTCTCGCCGATGTGAAACGCAGAATTATTTTCATGGAAATGGATCCAGCCGATTTCGTCATCCGCACCTACGGAGACAGTGCGGTTTTGAGCGCAAGATACGCGATCACGGTCCGCGACAGCGGACAGGTCAGGGTTCACCCGGCTCGTCTCACCCACGTTTTCGCGAAACGCAACGGCCAATGGTATCTGGTCGCTGGCCAGTACACGCCCATCGGAAAGTGATCGCGAGATGGGTGTTAAAATAAACAGTTTTCTCCTCTAACTCCGTTCTCTTAAGGGATCATCCATGCCTAATACCATGCTGGCGGTGGTGAAGCCGGAAGCCGCGCCGGGGGCGGAAATCCGCGAAGTCAAAATTCCGACCTACGGGCGTAACGACGTCCTCGTCAAAGTCAAAGTCGCCTCGATCTGCGGCACTGATCTGCATATCTACGAATGGGACCGCTGGGCGCAGGGGCGAATTCATCCTCCGCTGATCCCCGGGCACGAATTCTGCGGCGAGGTGGTCGCGTTTGGCGATGAAGTCACCAGTGTGAAAGAAGGAGACTTCGTCTCCGCCGAAATGCATGTCGCCTGCGGCAAGTGCCTGCTCTGCCGCACCGGCGAAGCTCACATCTGCCAGAACGTGAAAATTATCGGCGTCGATACCGACGGAGCATTCGCCGAATACGTCGTCATTCCCGAATCGAATATCTGGAAGCTCGATCCCGCCATTCCGCAGGAGTACGCTTCCATTCTGGATCCGCTCGGCAACGCTGTGCACACAGTATTGGCTGGAGAAATCGCGGCGAAAACCGTGGCGGTCACAGGGTGCGGGCCTATCGGGTTATTTTCGATAGCGGTTGCGCGCGCCGTCGGCGCCACTACGATCTTCGCGATCGAGGTCAATGAGCACCGCCGCAAGCTCGCCAGCAAAATGCATGCTGACTACGTGCTCGATCCGTCGAAAGACGACGTGCGCGCCATTGTTGCTGAAAAGACCGGGGGCCTGGGCGTTGACGTCATACTGGAAATGGCCGGCCAGCCCGACGCCATCCGCATTGCTTTTGATATCGTCCGCCGCGGCGGCCGCATCTCTCTTCTCGGACTTACTTCCAAACCCATCCCGCTCAATTTTTCTGAAGACATCATTTTCAAAGGCATCACCATCCAGGGCATCAACGGACGCCGCATGTACCAGACGTGGTACCAGATGACGGCGCTGCTAAAAAGCGGACGCCTCGATCTTCATCCTGTGATTACAGACCGCATCGCGATGAAAGATTTCTCGCAAGCCATGGCTCGCCTGAAAACGGGCGAGGCCAGCAAGATACTCGTTTATCCCAACGGAACGAAGTGATGGTGCGGGGCGGGTGCCCGGGAATGTCAGCATCGCCATCACCCATGTGGACAGGGAGCAAGGTCCGCAACCATGCTCACTCTGTAGTAAAACAGTATTGTCGGAGAGTTGGCCGAGCGGTTGATGGCACCGGTCTTGAAAACCGGCATACCTGAAAGGGTATCGGGGGTTCGAATCCCTCACTCTCCGCCACGCAGTCTGAAGTGCAGGGAATTCGGCCCCACATTTCCTGAAGTCTTGGGGAAAAGCCCGCCAATCTGCGATTTTCTGCCCATAAACCGGACTGGAGAAAATGTCCGACTACTGCCCTCGTGCGTCTACAGCCCTCACTTTCTCTGCTCGGCAAGCTGGTGGTCCGGTTTCGCGATTCTTGGCTGGCGAAAGTAATGCGAT
>DATEBK010000179.1:0-4280 GCA_035287825.1 Terriglobales bacterium | reverse complement strand
GATCCGGCGTGTCTTTCGTATAGCCCACCGCGTGCAAAGCAGCCCCGTTCAGCAATGCACGGTCGTACAAGTGCAGCACAAAGACCGGCGTGTCCGGCGCCACGGCATTAATCTCATCGAGCGTCGGCATGCGTCGCTCGGCAAACTGAAATTCCGTCCATCCGCCAATCACTCGGACCCACTGCGGCGCGGGAGTGCGCGCCGCTTGCTCTTTCAACATGCGAAGAGCGTCCGCAAGCGATGGCACGCCATCCCAGCGCAGCTCCATGTTGTAGTTGAGGCCGCCACGGATGGGATGCATGTGGGAGTCGTTGAGGCCGGGGATCACCGTTCGGCCCTTTGCGTCAATAACCGTGGTCGCTGGATCGGCCAGCCGCAGCATCTCATCGCTGTTGCCCGTGGCGCTGACCTTTCCGCCCTCGATGCCAATCGCTTCGACAAACGAGGGGAAAACGTTCGTGGCAATCTTGCCATTGTAAATAATGGTTTCCGCAGACACCGGATCTCCTCTTTTGACTGCTTCAGATTGAACAAATTGGGGGAGGGTCGAGGGTGTTCCGTTCCCCTCCGATTACTTGTGTCCGACCGCGGCGACGCAGCATGACTTTGCCACGCCAAAACATTTGCTAACGACCCTCGACCGTGAATACGATGTCCGCAAACGCTTTCGCCGTTTCTTGGCGTGCCCAGTCGCGCTGGAGTTCACAGGCCATTCCTACCCAGGTCACCAGCTTCGCGCCGGCCTGACTGATGCGTTCCAATGCAGTTTCATGGGCTGTGAGCGACGTCCCGCCGACGGCGTCAGCCACCGGGTACACTTCATAACCCTCACGCAGTGCGTCCAGCGACGGAAACGCAAGGCAAGCTTCGGTCCAGAGCCCCGTTATGATCAGTTTCTTCCGACCCGTGGCCTTAACCGCCTTTTGGAATTCCATGTCTTCCCACGCATTGATCGACGTGCGGTCGTACGCTGGCATATTGCCCAGCACTTCCTGCAACTGGTGAATCGTGGGTGCGCCCGTCTTGGCGTTCACAGTCGAGAGCACAATCGGCAATTGATAGAGCCTCGCCAAGTTTGCGACAGTGACGATATTCTGAACCAACGCTCTGCGATCCATCGATGCGACAGAACTTACCTGAATTGGTTGGTAATCGATGATTAGGAGCGCCGAGTTCTTCGGCGTGAGTAGAGGATCCTTAACGGGGTCTCGAATCGGTTCGCTTGCCATAGTCTTATTCCCTCCTGAAGTGGATTAGTGAAGCTTGCTTTCACTTAATAAATTGACGGGGCCTTCGGGCAATTTCTCCTCCACAGAGTTGCCAACCCCTTGAGATCATGTCGGTCGGTGGGCCGCACAGCCCCGGAATCTCGTCGCTAGTTCCGACGGCCGTGACCTTGCCGCGCTCAATAGCGATCGCGTCGACAAAAGATGGAACACCGTTTGTCGCGATCTTAGCGTTGTGAATTATCGTCTCCGCGGGCATCAGTTCTCTTCCAGAACTTTTTGATCAGGTCTATCAAGGGCGGCGAATTCTGCCCGCCCCCTTCGATTATTTGCGTGCTGCTGCGGCATCGAGTAGCAACTGGGGTTCCAATACTAGACAAGCGTCGCGAGCCATCCAGGGCTCCGCCTCTTGCACGTGGATTCAACATCCTTACGTCGCCATTCAGGAAATGAGGCCGTCAGCCTCAGCAAGACATGGTCGAGATAGCGACGCGACGCTATTTCGACTCCCATCGTTTTCGACAACGCTGTTCGAGGAGCTGCTGGCAGTCTGCGCCGTACAGACCAGAATTCCTCCCGAATTGTCACATCAGCTTATGAACGTCTCACAGGCTGCTCCCAACCAAATGGCAACCGCAACTGCTCCGGGATCCGGTTGACCTAGCCCGCGACGTCCGAGGCAGCGGGAGGCTGTCGCACAAGGTCCTAGTTACTCTGCGGCGAGACGCGGCGTGTGGCTGGCCTTTGAAATGCCGGGAACGCTAAAAATCTGAATGAGCTGGCGAATGGCTACCGACGAAAGCGCGAAGAAACTTGTTGAGCGCAGAATGGAACCTGGCATGCAACTGATGCGGCGTACTCAATCTGTATCGAGGGAGTTGTGTTCAGGCTTGATTATTTATCGTGCGTGCTTACCATTGTTTCGACCATTCTTGTGGGGCGACGTTATTGGGAGGGATGGATTGTGGCGGCCATCAATAGCGTCGTCATTTGCCTCATCGGATTTCGCACATCGCAATTCGGCTTCATTCCAGCGAACGTGTTTTGCGTCGCGCTCTACGCCGTTAACCTCCGCTCCTGGCGCAAGCCTGAAATTCGGTAACCATTTTATTTCCAAGCTCTGCAATTAGTCCGGCCTCCGCAAAGACCCTTCATTCGTTGTAGTCACCGGCCAACACCACGGGGGCGCCGCTCGCGATGAGTTCGCTGGCACGGGCTATGAGACGCTCAAACCCCAACCTGTAGTTGATCTTCGGTCCAGGATGCGGATTGGCATTGGGAGGCAGATGGAAGTTACCACTGGCATTTAGGAAACATCCTCCAGCCCATTTGGTAGACCCGCAACACCGTCCCAGTCGCTCCCGATTCCCACGTGATCGCTACCGCCAATTCTCACAGCGGGCTATCACTTCTCAAACATGCCGCTATCGCTGGGCTCTACCTCAACTTCAAGCAATGAAGGTTTCCCGGCGTCAATCGCCGACTTCAATGCATCGGCCATCTCGACGGCATTACTCACTCGACGGCCTGGAACTCCGTAACCTGCCGCCAGAGCGACGAAATCGATGCCGGGTAAATTCATGCCAGAACCAGGAAGCTCCGTAGTACCTAGAAAAGCGCCGTAATCCACGAGCGCCTCGTAGACACCATTGCGTACGATCACAAAAGTGCATGGCACGTTCTGTTGTGCGGCAGTCCATAGGCCCGTGATGCTGTAGTTGGCCGAGCCGTCGCCAACAAGGGCAATCACAGGCCGCTTGCCAAATGCCAGACCCGCTCCAACCGCCGCCGGCAATGCGAAGCCGAGCGCGCCACCTGCGCCATTGAAAAAACTCCTCGGTCTGGTGAGAGAAACTTGCTCCCACCAGTTGCCCAAGGATGGAGACTCGGACGTGAAGGCTGCGTCCGGTGGACATACTTGTGCAAGCACGTCGTTAAATTGTTTTACGGTGATCTTGCCGCTTCCGGAGTGGGATGAGGCCGACGTATTTGTTCTGGCTGGCAATTTCGTAAGCTTTGGCTTGACGAGGCGGTGCAATTGTTCCATCGCCACAACCGGATCCCCGACGATTGCATCGCCCAAGGGGGCTCGCGCCGCCTGATCGGGATCGGCCGTGATCATGACGACTTGTGTTCCATCTGCCAGGTAACTGCCGGGCGACCACGCGTGATAGCGGAATGCAGGCGCACCGAGGACGATCACAAGATCATGGCCGGTGAGCTGCTTTCGTACTGCTGCGATAGGTGTTCCGAGAGTTCCTAGAAAATTCGGGTGTCGCGTTGGGAAGGATATTCGCGCCGCTTCGATTGTCAGATAGACTCCAGCGCCGCATTTCTCCGCAAGATCGACTCCCGCCTTCCAGCCTTCGTCGGTGTCCAATTCATTGCCCATGACAAGAAGTGGATTCCGGGCAGAATTCAACCGATCGGCAAGCGTTTTGAGGAGGTCGAGAGGAGGCGTTGGCCTTGCAGACACATTCCTCGCTGTAAGCAGCGCGGTTTGGTCAGAGTTTGCATCATGATGCCAATCGTCCAGGGGAACTGAAACGAAGACAGGGCCGCTGGGAGCCGCCATGGCCATATGCGCGGCTCTCGCCATCACCGCGGGCACGGAAGCTGGATCTGGAGCTTCGAAGCTCCATTTGACCAAGGGTCGAGGCAGTACGATGGCGTCGCGATTCGTGAGCTGAGCCTCCAGAGTCAACAGCGCCCTGGATTGCTGCCCGCTCATGATCACCAGGGGCGTCCCAAGAACCTGTGCATTGACCAACGATCCCATAGCCATACCTACACCGGCGGCTGCATGCAAACTGACAAGAACCGGCCTCCCAGTCGCTTGAGAGTAGCCGTCGGCCATTGCTAAACTGGCACCCTCATGGAGTGCTAAGATGTATCGAAAGTCGGATGGGAGTTGATCGATAAATGGGAGCTCGTTCGACCCGGGATTGCCAAAAATGGTTGTCATTCCCAGCGAACGGAGTACTTCGTAGGTTGCGTCATGTACGGTACTCATCTCATTGCCTCCGTAGGGACATAAGCGATGCACGCCGGCTG
>DATEBK010000178.1:0-4271 GCA_035287825.1 Terriglobales bacterium | reverse complement strand
CTCTGCTGCGTGGTGAGATTCACAACTTGCCTCCATAATTCCATAGTTTTCAGACACTTAGAACAGCCCTCATCCAGGTGTTGCTGCAGGGCCGCCCTTTTGCTGCCGCTATCAACCTGACGGGCGTAATCGACCCAATCTTCTGTTGAAAAGTGTGTCATCGCATTCCTAGATCGACTGCGGCATTGTGTTTCTAGCTAATAGGGGTATGTGGGCAGCCAATAAAATATGGGGGAGGGGGCAATATTTCTCCGGGTCATGGAGTCTTAGAGTCATGTCCTATCGTAACCCGCCTTTTCCAGTTGGCTTCTGAGCTTATCCAGGCAACGGCGGCGGATAAAACCGATCGAACCCGAAGCCAACTCAAGTTCCTGTGCGACTTCGTTATAAGGGCGTGCAGGCACCTCAAAAAAAAGCATTTGCATCATCCGCTGGCAACGTGGGGAAAGAGACGACAGAGCTTCGCGCAGGATTTGCTCCTGCTGGAGCTGTAAAACCAAGCCTTGCGGCTCCTCGGACGACGCATACGATTCGAGATCGTCGACCTCCTGCTCCTTATTATCCTGATGTCGTTGCGCCTGTTTCCGGTGGAAGCATTTATTGCGAGTGACCTGGATCAGCCACCCAGCCAACGCCTGGGGATCGCGAAGAGTCGGCAGTTCAGCTAACAGATCGATACACACTGCCTGGAAAATGTCAGCCGAATCATCTTCGGAAAAGCCGTATCGGACGGGAATCGAAAAGATCAGGTTTTTGTACTTGGCAATCAGGGCTGCCCAAGCTGCTTCTTTTCCTTGAAGACACTCTTTAACTAATTGGGCATCGGAGAAAGACGTCGAAGGCTCGATTTTCGCCCTTCCCGGCGCCGTTGTCATAGCTGGCTGGCCGACCTCCAGTGGCGCAAGGTCGCGAATTTCGATAAAAGTGCTTTCATACGGGTGCGATCGCAAAATTGATCTATTTATGAGTGTCGGGCCGATTCTATGCCAGATTTGGCGCATCCTTCCTTGCGGGGTGTTCAATTTCCAAAATCAGAACAAGACTTTGCCCGGTGGGCTGGAACCTAAGTCGTTATAACGCTTCGTCCGGACCCGTGGTTCTCCAATTGCTTATGTCAGGAGATATGTGGAAGGCCACGTTATCGCGAACCGAAACCCGCTTCGACTCTCTGCTTGGTTTCTTGAACGGCGTCAGCGATCCCATTGAGCCTGTGGGGCAGCCGAGCACAATACCAACGGTGCGAACGCGCTTTAACCCCCGGCTGATCGGCTTCGGGATTGTGGCATTCCCGAAAATCGATCTGCACGGACAAGATAGCCCTAAACAGGATGGCTCAAAGGCTATGCCGTCGCCGGCAACCGGCAGCGGCAGGAATTCGGAGGAACAGGAGTGATTATGACGAGCCGCAACCTGGTACCTCTCCAAATGGCGAGCCTCTGTTTGGATTGTGAAAACATAACGGCCGCTCAAACAAACTGTCTGGCATGTGACTCACGAGCTTTGCTCAACATTGCCAGAATTCTGAATCGCCCTCGACCTTCCCCGATATCGAGCTCAGATCGGCGAGCGATAATCCAGATGCCCCTTGCGCCAAGCTTGGATCGAGGTCGGGGCCACAGGAAGGTCCGTCCTATACGTCTTGGATCCGGTCTATCCGAGAATAGAGCCTGGGGGCGGGATACCTAGCGGTCTTGCAGAGAGGCTGACTCTAAGAATCGAGGCATACGGCAATGTCACTCAGGCTTCTGATTGCGGAAGATGATGCGCCAAGTCTGGAGCTCATGAGCGAGGTTTTTACCTCGCTCAAGGCTGAGGTTTTGCCAGTGGGCGACGCTCATGAAGCGGCAGCCCTCGTCAACAAGGAGAAGTTTGACGGAGTGTTTCTGGATCTTGAAATGCCGAAGATGCACGGCTTCGATCTGGCCCGCAGAGTCCGGGAATCTTCGTGGAACAAATCCACTCCCATTGTGATCGTGACTGGCCGGGATGACAGAACGACCATGCAACAGGCCTTCGCAGCGGGCGCCACTTTCTTTCTGCAGAAGCCGGTCGATCGCCAAAGACTGAGTACTCTGTTCCGCGCGGTGCGGGGCTCGTTATTGGAGAATCGGCGCCGGAATGCCCGCGTTCCGCTGCACACCGAGGTGGTTTGCGAACTCGATTCCAGGGTTCTCCAGGGCACAAGCTGGAATCTCAGCCAAGGCGGAATGCAAATCGAGACGGCCGGATTGAAAAGCAAAGACAACGTTCGCGTATTGTTCCGACTGCCTACGTCGGGAGAACGCATTGACGCTCTTGCAGTAGTGATGTGGCAAACCGAGCGGCGGCAGGGGCTTCAATTCGCGAAGATGAACCCTCAAAGCGCGGAGGCCATACGAGCGTTCATTGCGGAAGTCGAAAAGCCAGACTGAATCCTATAACCGGCAGATCTGTGGAACCACTTTCCGTTACGAAGAACCTGAACGATCGATGAGGCGTTCGATCTCGGTGGCCAGGGCGGCCGCGTCAATGGGCTTCGATAAATATCCATCGAACCCAGCATTCAACACTTGCTCACGATCCCCGCGCATCGCATAGGCCGTGACCGCCAACACGGGCAAATCCACCAGTCGTGGATTATCGCGAATCTTTCGGACCACCCCGAATCCATCCAGTTTTGGCATGCCGAGATCCAGCAGAAGAATGTCGGGGCGGGTTTGTTCCAGCATCTCGAGCGCTTCCAGGCCATCGCAAGCCTCGGTCACGTGATAGCCACGTACTTCCAGCAGCTCGCGCATCAGTTCCCTGTTTACGATATTGTCTTCCGCGACCAGCACCGTTGTCATGATTGCCCCGCTGCTTTGGTAAGACGTCGTTGTTGAAGAACCCTGCCCACCTCAGCGGAAAGCTGTTGCTGCCATGATCCGCTCTTTTGCAGAAATCCCTGCGTATCACGGCTGAGAAGCTCGATCTCCTCATTGGTCAGGTTCTTGGCCGACATTATGAGAATTGGCAGGTTTTTCAGGGCCGGCTCTTGTCGAACGTGACGAATCACCTGAAAGCCATCCATGCCCGGCATGAGAAGATCGAGCAGCACTGCGCCTACAAGTTTGGACTGCAGCACCTCCAGAGCTCGGGTGCCGTTCCGGACACTCTGGGTTTCGTATCCGGCCGCCCGCAACGATTCTGACACGAGTTCCAGACAATTGGGATCATCGTCGACAAGAAGGATCGCCGCATCGTCATCCGTTTTGACCGCGACATGTTTGCGCATCGTCTCCAGCAGAGTGGGCTGATGGATCGGCTTGATGAGATAGTCGGTTGCGCCGAGGGCAAACCCAACTTTTTGCTGGTCAACAATGGAGACAATGATGACGGGAATGTCGGCGGTTTCGGACGCGCCTTTGAGCGCGACCAGCGTTTCGAAACCACTTCCGCCGGGCATCAAGACATCGAGCGTGATCGCTTCTGGCAGCAGTTCCTGGGCTTTCTTGACTGCCTCAGCTCCTGAATCCGCAAGGGCAACTCGATACTCGGTTTCGAGGTAGCTGGCGAGAAGCTCGCGTGCGGGGATCTCGTCGTCTACGATCAAGACCAGAGGTTTGCTAGTGCGTTCAGTTGCCGCGACTGCAGGTGTTGGCTGCAGAACGGGCGACGCAACCTCGACACAAGCCGCTCCGCATGGAAGCGTGAACGTGAATCGGCTGCCCTTACCCAGGTCGCTCTCCAGCCAAATCTTTCCGCCTTGTTGTTCCACCAGACGCCTGGTGATCGCCAGCCCCAGTCCCGTGCCTTCTTGCGTTGCCCCGGCGCCACCTTCGACCTGCCGAAATTCTTCGAAGACCATCGCTTGATCCTCTGGACGAATTCCTATGCCAGTGTCTGTCACTGACAAAGCGACCGAGGTTCCTTCGTCGTAGCAGCGGATTTCGATGGAACCGTCCTTGGGGGTGAATTTGACGGCATTGCTCAACAGGTTGTAGAGGACTTGCTTGAAACGAATCCGATCGGCATAAACCGGCCGTTCGGTTTCCAGGGTTTGCTGCACCTGAATGTTCTTTACCATGGCGAGCGGACGAATTGTCGAAAGGACCTCGGGCAGAGCTTCCGCAATCCCGAAATCTTCGCAGCGCAGTTCGATCTGTCCGGCCTCAATCTTCGAAAGATCCAGAATATCGTTGATCAGTTGCAGCAAATGAACCGACCCTTGCTTGATGTGACCCACGAAACGCTTTTGCTTCGGGTTGAGGTCGCCCGGAGTCCCATCGGCCAGCAGTTCTGAAAATCCAACG
>DATEBK010000177.1:0-3655 GCA_035287825.1 Terriglobales bacterium | reverse complement strand
GCTGAAGCCGTCTTGTGTTCTCCAGGCAGTATGGCCATATTGTGAGATCAGAGTATGGGGGTCAAGGGCAGCCATCCAACCCACGGAAGAGACCAAGAAATAGATCGAGAGCAGGAACACGGCTCTTCCCAGCGGCAACTTCGCTCTTTTTATGTGGCCCTTAACTTTGCCTGTGGTTCCAGATTTCAAGCTTCGCTCTCAAGATCCGTGATGGTATTTGCAGCGCTTCAGGAACGTTGCTCATCTCTACCCAGCCCGGCGGAGGAGCCAGAATCGACGCCCGTTACGCCGCTTTTGATATGCTATCGAAGCGGGAACGGTTAGTTCCACCTCAGCACCTGCCCCCATCTCACTCCAGAAATTCAGGTGCGCACCGATGCGTTGTGCCCGCTCGCGCATCCCCGGTATACCAAAGTGGCCGGATTGTCCGCTGGCCAGTATCTTGGGGTCGATCCCTTTGCCATCGTCACGCACACGCAAACGAAGCTGATCCTGATCGTAGCGGATCTCCACTTCGATGCGGCTCGCAGCAGCGTGTGCGAAGGCGTTCCGGATCACTTCGCGGATAACACGGTAGACCTCGTCTTGGAGCATTGGCGATATCTCCTGTTGCTCGCCTTCGACCAAAACGCGATAGCTTGGTGCTTCCCCATTCAGTTCGTGAGCCGTCGCCAGTTCACGGCCTGCCGCATCCAACAACTCCGAAAGGTTGCGCTGCGCCGCTGGTTCCGGACGCAGGTCGCGAATCGCAGCCCGGCCTTCCGCAATGCCTTCCTCCGCCGCATGAATTGCCTCATCAACGACCACCATCGCGTTGTCTGCATTCCGGAGCAACAACTTGCGAGCCGCCTGAAATTGAAAAACTGCCCCCTGAAAAGATTGCAGCAGAGTATCGTGCAATTCCCGGGCAATGCGGGTGCGTTCGTTAACCCGCTGCTCCAATCCCGCGGCGAACTGTAGCCGCACTTGACGAAGACGCAGTTGGTAGACAGCCCATAGCATAGCCAGGAAAGCCACTGCGCAAAAGATGTAGAACCACGCCGTCTGGTACCACGCCGGCAAGATGGTGAAGTCTACGTTTGCAACCTTGCCTGACCACACGCCATCGGTATCGGATGCTTCAACGCTGAAATGATAGTGGCCGGGCGGAAGGTTGCGGTACACAACGGGACCGGTTGTCGTTACTTCGTGCCAATCGGTGTCTGTTTCGTGCAAACGGACCCGCGAGCGGACTGCTTCTGGATTAGACAGACTTATAGCCGAGTAGCTGATGCCAACGCTCGAGGTGTGCGCGGGGAGGGTTGGTGACAAATCCGCCGCATAGGTCTTATCGTCTGCTGACACCGATTGAATGGCGATCGGAGGCGCGGAGGCCTGGTCCCGCGCACGATTGGGATCGAGCCACACCAAACCGGATGTCTCAGAAAACCAAAGTCGTCCATCGCTCCCTTCGATCGCCGTGTTTAGCGGCCGCATCTGAGCCGCAATACCCGGCAGTCCGTCCCGGGCTCCGAGGTGTTCCCCTTTGACGCGATAGGAGGGATCCTTGAGAGCTTCGGCGATCTCGGACTGACTGATATGAAAGATTCCAGAAACACCGTTCAGCCACAAATCACCATTTGCTCTTTCCACGATTCCGGAGATTCCGAGAAGCCAGTCGTCATCCACTGCGTGGATGGCGTGAAATCGCTCGCCATCGAACTTATCCAGCCCGAACTCGCTCCCGATCCAAACGTCGGATCCGCGCCCGGAGATTGCGGTTACATTACCCACCGGCACACCGTCACTGGAACTGAATGTGCGGACTTTATCTCCATCGAAAACGGCAAGCCGGTTGTTCCAGAACCCTGAGTATCCAAACCATACGCGCCCGAGACTGTCGGTGAACTCAGTGTAGGGGCCTGCACCGGGTAAGCCGTTGCGCTGACCATAGCTCGTCCAGACACCGTCCGCGAATCGATACAGTCCGTAGCGTATGAATGAGATCCAGAGTCCGCCGGCGCGGTTCTCCGTAATCGCCTGCAAGTAGAAGGCATGTTCCGCCAATTCTTTGGGGAGCGCCACTTGAAGAGGCTTGCCACGGACGAGGTGCCATAGGCCGCCGCTCCCTCCGAGCCAGATGGTCTTGTCGTTGGCGCGATACGCTGCTCCCCAGTTGACCGGGTTACGAAAGCGAATCGTTTCGACCTGTCCACGAGTCACCCGATAGAGTTCATTGCTTATCGCGGATTGTCCCATAAAAAAGCCAACCCACACTGCTCCATCGTCGTCCGCTGCAATTGCCGCGTTTCCCTTGGCGGGGAGTTCCTGCTCAAAAAAAGGGGTGTAAAAAAAACGATGAAGTCCATTTCTGTCGGCGTACCATATGTTTCCCTCGCGATCGACCAAGGTTCCATGCAGATCCTCGCGCCACGTAGCCACACCATATGTTTCGCGACTCTTTGCGCCTGTTTCGGTCACCGCATCGTTGGCCGGAAGAGCAGCCCCAATACGCGTCAATCCGCGGCTTTCGCTGACCGTCCAGACAGCATCCGTTCGGTCGACAATCTGTGCGCCGTTCTTTCCAAAGAGAGGATATACAGGCAGCTCATTATGCGGAATAGTCTGCCGGTTCGGCGTCCGTTGTAGCGCAATCGGACTCGTCAGAACCTTTTGGTCTGCATCCAGCGTAAACCTGGAAGCATTTAGTTTTGGATTTGCCACTTGAAATCGCCTGCTCCCCGGAAGTAAATAGAGCAGCTTCTCTTGATTCGGAAAACCAGCTATCACCCAGACAGTGTCAGTTCGGTCAATCCCGACGTTACTGATGACCATCGGGGCATCCCACTCGATTCCGAGTTTCTGCCACTGCGACCCATCGAATCTCCAAACTCCTCTGCCAGTTCCGGCCCACATCGTCCCTTTGGAGTCCCGAGCCAGCGTGTATACCGTTCCGGTCGTCAGGGCGACCGTTCCGCCGTAGTTCGTCACATGCCCGTTATTCACAAAGCTGAAGCCACCAAACAAGTACCCCACCCAAAGTCCGCCACTCGGAGGTGCGAATAGGGTGCACACATCTGAAGAAAGCAGTCGATCACCCAGAAACGGGCGAAAACGCTCGAAGCGGGTCCCGTCGAAGCGAAACAGTCCTCCTTGACTGCCGAGCCAAAGAAAGCCGTCTGCCGTCTGTGCCATGGCCGAAATGTTTTGCGGTGCACCCTGTTGAACGCTCCAGGATTGAGACATGACCTGCTGGCCGCTTGATGGCGAGTCCTCATGTACTCCCTGCGCCATCGTGGAGTGGTGGTCGAGGGCAAACGCACAGAAACCGAGAAGAACCGCAAAGGTTTTGGACCATGAAATGGAACGACGGCCCAGTCTCGAGAGCGCTCGGGTCTCTCGCGCGATAACAACCGATTTTCGCTCCTCCCGCGGTGCCATATCGCCTCGCGAGCAGCATTATAATGGACGCTATTGACTTTGCCGCGGGCATCGCAGACCTCAAAAACGATCCCATCGACGGCAGGTGACTAACACGCGCTGGTCAGGATCGAAGCCAGCAGCCGATAGCCGCATTTCTGACCTCTCCCATACGGCAACACCATAATATCTGCAGGATTCTCTCCGCTGATTTTCGTACAAACTCTTCTTCACCGGCTATCACGGCGGAGAGGCT
>DATEBK010000176.1:0-12988 GCA_035287825.1 Terriglobales bacterium | reverse complement strand
TGATCCGTAAACGGGAAATTCCGGAAAATCACCTGCCTTGAACGCCGCAACTGGCTTGATCTCCAACTTGCAGGTGATAGAATTTGGCATGGCAAAATCCGTGATTCAGTCGGTAGTTACAGAGCTCCAGCGGGAGCGCGCCCGTCTCGAGAATGAACTCCATCGCGTAACCGCTGCATTAACCACCTTTGGTAGGGTCTTTTTGCATGGCCCTGTCCGCACGTCTTCTCCAACCCGCAAGACACGAACTATCTCCGCAGCCGGACGCAAAAGAATCGCTGCCGCGCAAAGGGCGCGCTGGGCAAAAATCAGGGCGGCCAAAAAGAAAAAATAAAAGTTCACGCCCACGTTCCACATACAACCACACCGTCGGTGAAAAAGGGTGGGCCCAGCGCTGCGCCCTGATGGCGGCTTAGCTAGCGGTCCTCACCACCTCCCGCACATATTCCGCAAACTGCCGCACGTCTTCTTCCGTCGTATCGAACGAGCACATCCACCGCACCACCGATTCCTCTTCACTCCACACATAGAAGAAATATCGCTCCTGGATTTTAGAAATCGCCTTGCGCGGAATCTGCGCGAACACGCCGTTCGCCTCTACCGGATACACAATCCTTGCCTCCGGAATCTTTCTTACCTCTTCTTCCAGCAGCCGCGCCATGCGGTTCGCGTGTTCTGCGTTTCGCCGCCAAAGATCGTTCGTCAGCAGCGCCTCCATCTGCGCCGACATAAAGCGCATCTTCGATGCCAACTGCATTCCCTGCTTGCGCACAAACAGAAAATCTTTTGCCAGCTCTCGACGAAAGAACACCACCGCCTCCACGCCCATTAAGCCGATCTTCGTCCCGCCAAACGACAGCACGTCGACTCCAAGGTCGCGAGTTGCCCGCCGCAGGCTGAGCCGCTGCGCCGCTACCGCGTTTGAAATTCGCGCCCCGTCCATGTGCAGGAACATCTCTCGTTCATGCGCAAACCGTGCCAGGGCCTCGATTTCAGCAGGTTTGTAAATCGTCCCCATCTCCGTCGACTGCGTGATCGAAATCACCCGCGGCTGCACGTGATGCTGGTCGCCAATTCCGTGGTACGCATGCGCAACCGTCTCCACCGTCAACTTCCCGTCCGGCGCGGCCAGTGGTATCAGCTTGCAACCCGTCGCCTTTTCCGGCGCCCCACATTCATCCGTATAAATATGAGAAAGCTCCGGACACAGCACCGCTTCAAACGGCCGTGTCAACGCCTGCAAACTCAACACATTCGCCGCTGTCCCGTTGAAAACAAAATATACGGCCACGTCTGCGCCAAACTCCTCGCGAAACTTCGCCACCGCCGCTTCCGTCTGCGAATCGTCCCCATATCCCACCGCATGGCCCTGATTGGCGCGCCGTATCGCCTCTAGTACCTCAGGATGCACCGTGGCATTGTTATCGCTGGCAAAACTGCGGCTCGGTTTCATGATTCCTCAATTTAGCAGAAGTCGAAAATTCTTCGGAGCCTCCAGCCGTTGCCATGAATCTATATGCATGATCCAATGTTTGGGTCAGATAGCTGAGTTGGATGGCTTGGTTTCATCAAGCGCGAAACGGTTACTGCCGATACATTCTTTAGGTCTTGAAAGGACTATGTCCGCGATGTTTATAGGGACACAAGGTTTACTGGCGCGAGGAATCGCTCGCGGGGCTCTTACAGCTGCACTCTTCGCCGCACTGCTTCTCACCGCCGCTTGCGGCAACAGCAAAGAAGCCAAAGCTGCCGCCCCGCAGCAGGCCATGCCAGTCAAAGTCCACACGGCCGTTGCGGAAAAGGTCGATGACACCACCGAATACGTCGCTACATTGAAGTCCCGCGATTCCGCCGTGGTCATGCCTCAGGTTGAAGGCATCATTACGCAGATCTTCGTTCATTCCGGCGAACACGTTGCCGATGGCGCTCCCATGATGCAGATCGATCCGGCAAAGCAGCAGGCCACGCTCAAGAGCCAGGACGATGCCCGCGCCGCCCAGGTCGCGCAACTGAAGTGGGCGCAGCAAAATTACGAGCGCGTCAGCGGTCTCGCCAATGCCGGCGTCGTCAGCAAACAGGACCTCGACCAGGCCCGCGCCACACTCGACGCTGCCTCTGCACAGCTGCATTCGCTCGAATCCCAGGTCAACGAGCAGACCGTCCAGTTGCACTACTACCGTGTAGTCGCTCCCCGCGCTGGCATCGTCGGCGATGTTCCCGTTCGCGTCGGCGACCGGGTCGTCACCACCACCCAACTCACCACCGTCGACCGCCCCGGCAGCCTCGAAGCGTATATCTACGTGCCTATCGAGAAATCGACCCAGCTTAAGCTCGATCTCCCCGTCCAGATTGTGGATAGTTCCGGGAACCTGCTCGCCTCCAGCCGCATCACTTTCATTTCGCCCCAGGTGGATACTTCCACCCAGACCGTGCTCGCCAAGGCCACCATCGCGAACGCCAACGACAGTTTGCGCACCGCGCAGTACATTCGCGCCCGCATCGTTTGGGGAAGCCAGCAGAAACCCGTGGTTCCGGTCGTTGCCGTCTCGCGAATCGGCGGGATTTATTTTGCTTTTGTCGCCGAACCCGATCAAAAAGGCGGATACGCTGTCCGCCAGAAGCCGCTACAGATCGGCCAGATCGTGGGCAATGATTACGTCGTGCTCGATGGCATCAAGCCCGGAGACAAAGTCGTCATCTCCGGCACCCAGTTCCTGATCGATGGAATTCCCGTAATCCCGCAAGAGAGCAGTTCCTAGTGACTCAACCATACCGGTTTCAGCAAAGCAGCGCGAAGCACAACCTGGCCACTGGCCACTAGCCACTGTTTCTTATGGTCGACTTTTTTATACAACGCCCCGTATTCTCCACCGTTTGCGCCCTGATGATTATTCTCGCGGGAGCGACCTGTATTCCCACGCTCCCCATCGCGCAATTCCCCGATCTCGCTCCGCCACAAGTCGGCGTTACCGCCTACTACACTGGAGCCAGCTCCCAGACCGTTGAATCCGCCGTCACCACGCCCCTCGAGCAGCAGATCAATGGCGCCGAGGGCATGAAGTACGTCACTTCGTCCAGCACCAACGATGGCGTCAGCACCGTCACCGCCACTTTCGACATCACCCGCGATCCCGATCTCGCCACCGTTGATATCGAGAACCGCGTCAACACCGCTTCCGGAAGGCTTCCCGCTGCCGTCAAGCAAATCGGAATTACCGTCGCCAAGACCTCGCAGAATTTCGTCTTCGGCGGCGCTGTATTTTCACCAGACCAGCGTTATTCCACTCTCTTCATCAGCAATTATCTCGACGTCTACGTTCGCGACACCCTCAAGCGCGTTCCCGGAGTCGCCGACGTTCTCCTCTTCGGCGAACGCAAATATTCCATGCGCCTCTGGCTCGATCCCGTGCGTATGGCTGGCCGTGGACTCACCGCAGACGATGTCACCAATGCTCTCCAAGAGCAGAACGTCGAAGTCGCTGCCGGACAAGTCGGCTCTCAACCCGCCATGCCTGGCCAGAATTTCCAGATCAGCGTTCGAGCCGTTGGTCGTCTGTCCGAGCCCGAGCAGTTCGATCAGATCATCCTCAAGAGCAATTCCGATGGCACTCTGGTCCGCCTCAAAGATGTCGGCCACGCCGAACTCGGCGCTGAAGACTACACCACCGACCTCGACTACAACGGACGCGACGCCGTCGGCATCGCCGTCACTCAGCTCTCCACCGCCAACGCGCTCGACGTCCACCAGAAGTGCGTAGCCGAACTCGATCGCCTTGCCAAACACTTCCCGCCCGGAATGAAGTATGAGATAGCCTTCGATACCACCGACGCCGTCGGCGAATCCATCCGGGATGTCGTTTTTACGGTGGGCTCCGCGATCCTGCTCGTCATCCTGGTCATCTTCATTTTTCTTGGCGACTGGCGGACTACCATCATCCATTTCATCGCCACTCCAGTTTCGCTCATCGGGACCTTTGCTTTCGTAAAGCTACTTGGCTTTTCCATCAATACGCTCACGCTTTTTGGCATCACTCTGGCCACCGGTCTGGTTGTCGATGACGTCATTGTCGTGATTGAAAATATCGAGCGCCACTTGCAGGAGGGCGAGACCAGCGCCGCCAAAGCCGCCTCCGCCGCCATGAAAGAGGTTACCGGCGCCGTCATCGCCACCTCGCTCGTACTCGTTGCCGTATTCGTGCCGGTCGCATTCTTCCCCGGCACCACCGGCATCCTCTTCCGCCAGTTCGCGCTCACCATCGCCTTCTCCATTACCATCTCCGCCTTCAACGCTCTCACCCTGGCGCCTGCGCTCGCCGGAATCCTCCTCGGTCGCATCGAACACAAAGAAAAGAGCTGGTTCTTCAGACAGGTTGACCGCGGTCTCGACGCCATCAACCGAGGTTATGTGCACGCTCTCCGCACTTTTTTGCGCTTCGAGGTCCTCGCTCTGATCCTGTTCGCGGCCGGGCTCGGTCTCGCGTACTTTGTCTTTAAGCAAGTGCCCCAGGGCTTCGTGCCCACCGAAGATCAGGGATACCTCATCGTCGCCATTCAGGCTCCCACCGGCGCGTCGCTCGACTACACCAGAAATATCGGCAGGCAGGTCTCCGCCATCACCAAGAATATTCCTGAGGTTCGCGGCACCTTCTCCATCGCCGGGTTCAGCTTCGGAGGCGCAACCGCCAACTCGGGCCTGGTGTTCTTACCTCTTCAGCCTTACGGGAAGCGCAAAGGGGAAGAGCACACCGCTTCCGCCATCATCAAGCGTCTGCGCGGCCCATTATTTGGCATCTCCGGCGCTATCGTCATCCCCTTCGAACCTCCCGCCGTGCAAGGCCTCGGCACCTTTGGTGGATTCCAATACGAACTCCTCGATCAGGGTAATCACACCCTGCAGGATATCGACAAAACTACCCATGACCTCATCCGCGCCAGCGCCGAGCGCCCGCAAAAAGATCTCACTGGACTGTTCAGCACCTACACCGCCAACGATCCGCAGTTTATCGTGACCATCGACCGTGAAAAAGCGAAGAGCCTTCACGTCCCGCTCAGCCAGATCACCGATACCCTCAGCGTCTACATGGGTTCGGCCTACATCAACGACTTCGATTTCAATAACCGTTCCTACCGCGTCTACGTGCAGGCCGACAAAGAATTCCGCTCCCACCCGCAGGATATCGGCCAGTACTACGTCCGCTCCGATTCCGGCGCTATGGTCCCGTTGCAGAATCTCATCACCCTTACGCAGAGCACGGCGCCTCAAGTGATCAATCACTACAATCTCTTCCGCTCGTCTGAAATCGACGGCTCAGCCGCCCCCGGCTTCAGCTCCGGACAAGCCATCGATGCCATGCAGCAGCTTTCGGCGAAAATCTTGCCGCAGGGCTACACCTACGAGTGGTCGGGAATTTCACTCGAAGAGCTGGCTTCCGGATCCACCACACTCATTCTTTTCGGCCTCGGCACCCTCGTCGTCTACCTCACACTCTCCGCTTTATATGAAAGCTTCGTTCTGCCTTTCATTATTCTTCTCGCCGTGCCCATGGCCCTGCTCGGCGCGCTCGGAGGCCAATGGATTCGCAGCTTGCAGAATGACGTTTATTGCCAGGTAGGCCTGGTTATGCTGATCGGTCTCGCCTCCAAGAACGCCATCTTGATCGTGGAATTTGCCGAGCAGTTGCGCCAGCGCGGCATGACCATTCTCGACGCCGCCGTGGAAGCAGCCCGCATTCGCCTGCGCCCCATTCTCATGACCTCGCTGGCCTTCATCCTCGGTGTCGTTCCCCTCGTGTTCGCCACCGGCGCTGGAGAAAACGGTCGTCACTCCGTCGGCACCACCGTCTTCGGCGGCATGATCATGAGCACCATCCTGAATCTGTTCTTCATCCCCGTCCTCTATCTGCTGATCGAAGGTTTCCGCGAACGCCGCCGCAAACCCAAAGTCGCCGGTCAGGTGAACCCGGCCTAGCCAGCCCGCCCGGGAAGCTGACGCTGCCACAAGAAAAAGCAACTTCTGCCCTTCTTGCGGCGTCAGAAAGGTGCGAAGATGTTCCGGTCTTTTGTTCACGCGTGGTTAGAATCTTGTGCGGAGTGAAATACCTGGAAACACACTGGAGTGAACGCAAATGAAAAATTCTCTGCTTCCTGTCGCACTCTCCTTGATTTTCTCGATGGCGGCATTCGCCAGTCCCGCCTTTCAGGGCAACCAACCCGCTGGCGCGCTCGATCAGAAGAGCTTCGATCGCATCACTCATGAAGTCCGTCACGAGCTCGTTATGCTTCCCTACTACGGCGTATTTGACAATCTCGCCTATAGCGTCGCTCCTGATGGCACTGTGACCCTGCTGGGACAAGTTGCCAGGCCCGTTCTCAAATCCGACGCCGAGAATGCGGTTAAGCGTATTGAGGGCGTTACCAACGTTGTCAACAACATTGAAGTTCTCCCTACTTCCATCACCGATGACCGCATTCGCCGTGCTGCCTACCGCGCCATTTACGGTAACAGCGTGCTCAACCAATACCAGTTGCGTGCCGTTCCGCCCATCCACATCATCGTCAAGAACGGAAATATCACGCTCGAAGGCGTAGTCGCCCGCGAAATGGATAAGACCGTCGCCGGCATGCAGGCCAACGGCGTTCCCGGCACGTTCTCCGTAACCAACAATCTGCGAGTTGAAGAGCAGCCCGAAAAGAAAAAATAACTTCGCGAGTTAGGGGCGGGACTTCCCCCGGCTTCGCTGGTGACGCACTCTCCGAGCGATGCCGCCCGCCCCTACTTTTGCCGCCGCCCCGCCGTCTGCAATCCGCCAGCTCGACTTCCGCCATCTACAATCGGTTATGCCCGATCGCGCCACTACCGGCGAAATCGACCGCGCCGCCCAATTGCTCCGCGCTGGGCGCCTCGTGGCCTTCCCCACCGAAACCGTCTACGGTCTCGGGGCCAATGCTCTCGATGCGGATGCCGTCGCCCGCATCTTCGCCGTCAAGCGCAGACCCGCCACCAGCCCACTCATCGTCCACGTCGCATCGATAGAAATGGCGCGGTCGCTGGCAGCGGTGTGGCCGGAAATCGCGGATCGCCTCGCGCAAAAATTCTGGCCAGGTCCGTTGACCTTGGTTGTAGAAAAACAATCTGCGATTCCCGATATCGTCACTGCCGGACTCTCGACCGTCGGCCTGCGCATGCCCGCGCATCCCGTCGCGCAAGCCTTGATCAAGGCAGCAGCCATCCCGCTCGCCGCACCCAGCGCTAACCGCTTCACCGAACTTTCCCCCACTATCGCCGAGCACGTCCGGCACGCCCTCGGTAGCGAAATAGGAACTGAAGTAGATTGCGTGCTCGATGGCGGTCCCTGCCAGGTCGGCATCGAATCCACCGTCCTTTCGCTGGTCGGTCCGGTTCCGGCCTTGCTTCGCCCCGGAGCGATTTCACGCGCCGAGCTCGAAGCCGTCGTTGGCCCCGTCGTCTCCGCCACCGAAGTTCAGTCCGGACCCCATCCCGCGCCAGGCATGCACCTGCGCCATTACAGCCCGCGTACCAAGTTGTTTTTAGTGACTGACGGCAAATTACCGGAGCAGGGAAGAGGGATTTATCTGCTGCACCACCACTCGCCCAGTCGCTCGGACGCCGAGATTCATAAGATGCCTCAATCGGCCGCTGACTACGCAGCCGCGCTATACGGAGTTCTCCACCACGCTGACGCTGGACATTACGACTGGATTGCGGTCGAGCTGCCGCCCCTCACGCCCGCCTGGGAAGCGATTCACGATCGCCTCAAGCGAGCAGCAACGAAGTAGATCCTTCTGTAGCTGCGGTCTGTAGCTGCGGTTAGGTTAGCGGATCAACGACAGGACTTGGCCATACCTGAACGCTTAATGCGTTCAAATGGAGGAAAGATCCGCTCAGTTCAGCAATCCAAACGCTACCACGCTGTTCTTCGTCCCCACATACACTTTGCCATTGACCACGACCTGGTTGGCGAAGTGAGGCAGCGCCGGCAGAACATCGCGTTTGTGCGCCGCTTGGCCATCGTTATACAGCCTTACGAGCGTCGTCGCATTGAAAGCGCTCAGAGATCCCCCAGTGATCTGCCACAAAACCCCATCCGTGTTTCCGTTGGCGGAGATCACCGGCGAATGTCCTCCATCCACCTTCTTCGATTGCGCGATTGGCGCCGTCGCCAGCACTCCATCGGATAGCGCGAGCGCTGAAATTGGCGCTCCGGTTGACGAAGTATAGACAGTGTTGTTCCACAGAACCAGTGCTCCACCCTCGGGAGCGAATGTCTGCAACTCTTGCACGATCTGCGTGTCCCCCTGCAAACACGTGGCGCAAAAATGCCCCATGTTGTCGCGATCCAGAACGTAGAGCGTTCCCTCTTTCCCAATCGACAGGGCGAGGTCTGGATAGGGGCCGCTTTGTGGCGGCAAAATCAGTACCGGTTCGCTCATATCTAGATCGTTTTGGTCCAGATAGAGCTCGTTATACGGCGTGAACCAGTCTGCCAGTTGCAGTGTGTTGCCCGATTGCGACAGCTTGAATACCGATTGACCGAAGTTCGTGCCCACCGCAAAGGGGCCATCCGCTGTCGCTCCGTAGACGTTGCCCTCGCTGTCGGCTGAAAGTCCTCCACCCCTCATCCACACCGCGGATGCCGATTCGCCCGGCTCATCGTCAAATACTCCCGCCTGTTGCAGCGTCGTCATGTTGTAGGAGACTACCCATCCCATCTCCTTGCCGCCGCGGCACCCGTTCGATCCAAATGCGATGTAGAGATAGCCGTTCGTCAGCAACAGCGCAGGACGGTTGACCTGCATCATGTCCTTGAAAACATAGGTCTCGCCGCCAAACGTATAACTCGCTGTGATCACAATCGGAAAGCCCGGTTGTTCCGCGCCCGTAGCTACATTCAGCGCGTGCAGACGATGCACAAACGTCGAGTTTTCATAGGTCTTCGCCACCACATAAATCGTTCCTGCTACCGGGTCGATCACCGGCGTGGAAACTACCCCCACTTCCGTCCAGGTCGTCGTTCCTCCGCATCCCTGCAGGCTGATCGGCACCGAAGTCGCCCCATTGACCAGGAAGCTTGTGCGCCACAGCGGATTCGCATTGCTCCCCGACGCGCTGTCCGCGTCAAACGCATAAACGCTGTCGTGCATCGTCGCTACGTAGATAACGTTGTGCACTCCCGCTCCTGGAATCGCGACCTGCGGCAAATAAAGCGCCTGACCGACAACCTGTCCATCGACCCCCTGTGTAAACAGCTTGCCGAATTGTTTGTCGTTCACATTTTGCGGGGTCAGAATCGTCTCGTTGGGATTTGCCCCGGAACGCACCGTATCGTAATGCCAGGTCGTTACCGGAATCTGTCCCCAGGCCGACGCCATTCCGCCAAGTGCCAAGAACAAGAATGTCGTAATCACGCGCGCGCGCGCGAAGACAGGAAACATATCAACCTCCCAAGCGATTCGATTGACCTGGCAGCGTTCCCCAAACGTCACGCATCAGGCTGTGCTACAAGACGGGCTAGCGCAACAGAGGCAATCTACAAGCTTCGCGCAAAGATACTCTCTTCTCATCGACTTGGTCAAACTCGATTGTGCCGTCACCAGACCCTGATGTAATGTCTTGCAACATATCGGTAACTTCATGCGCTCTACCCCTTGCGATTGACTCCAAGTCATTGACCCGTTACCTCCGTTACTTGGGTTTCCCGCTATACGGAGTTGTAATTTCACTGTGGAAAAAGTGCGTCTTCGATTGAGCTCGAAGATTTGGGCATGCGCCGTTGTCGGTCTCGTAGTCGCGCAGGTGCTCGCGCCCATGCTCTTGCCCAAATCCTATCGGCTCGCCGCCATCACCGATTGGATCGACTTCGGCCTCATGGTGTCTGCTTCTATCGCCTTTGCCCGCAATACCTTCAGCAGTAGCCGCCAGCAGCGCCTGGTGTGGATCCTTCTCGGCTTGGGCTATGCCATCGAAGCTGGCAGCCAGCTCCTCTGGATGCATTGGCACTTGGTGATGCGGCAAACGCCACTCATGAGTCTCGGCGATGCTGGCATCTATCTCGCCTGGACCGCCCTCATCCTTGCTTTCGCCCTGCGCCCGCACGTCAAGCTGACCACTGAACATCAGCGCCTCGGAACCCTCGACCTGCTCCTGCTCCTGTTGTGGGGCCTTTATCTCTATTTGTATCTCGTCATCCCTTGGCAGTACCTTTTCCCTGATCCTCAGTCCTACGGCCCCGCCTATAAGTATCTCGCCCTCGGCCAGGACATGATTTTGCTTTCCATCGTTCTCCACGGCTGGCTCCGCAGCTTCGGACAATGGCGCTATTTCTACGCCTTGCTCACTGCTATCGTCGCCCTCGATACCGTCATGGAGTATTTCGTCGACACGTTTTCCCAACTCGAGCTTTACTTTACCGGCAGTTGGTATCACTCCACCGTGACCAGTTGCCTCGGCGGCATGACCATCGCCGCCCTCATGGCCTATCGCCTCGATCCCGTCTCCGAATACGGAGATCCCAACAGCGAACACTACTGGCGCTGGACCGCTCGCTTGGCTGCTCCCATCGCTCTCATCCTTCCCTTGCTCACCGCCTGGTCGTTTTTCGATACCAATCTGCCCGGCTCCGTCCGCCGGTTCCGCGTCGCCCTGTCCCTCACCGCCATCATCGTGTTTGGAGTAATTGGCTTGGTCAAGCAGTTTCGTCTGCAACGAGACTTGGCCGAAGCGAATCGTGAATTGCTCGATGCGTCCCTGACGGACTTGCTCACCGGCGTCCGCAACCGCCGCTTCTTCGCCCATTCCATTCAGTCCGACGTGCAACAGGTGCTCCGTTCTTTCGGAACCTATCCCGCGGAATCGCGAAATCGTGAACTCGCGAATGACGAACCGCGCAGTCAGGAACTTCGCAACCGCGATCTCGTGTTCTACCTGCTCGATATCGACGATTTCAAGAGGATCAACGACCAGTTCGGCCATAAGGCCGGAGACCAGGTCCTCGTCGAGGTGGCGCGGCGCATCACTTCAGCGTCCCGGCTTTCCGATGCCGTTATCCGCTGGGGCGGCGAAGAATTTCTCATCCTGTCCCGCTATACCGATCGCAAAGAAGCCCACGTTCTCGCCAATCGTGTCATGGTTGCTGTCGGAAACAAGCCCTATCACGTCGAAGGTTGCGAAGTCGACCTGCGCGTCACCTGCTCCATCGGCTGGGCTGTGTTCCCTTGGAAAGAGACCGAGCCCAAGCTCATCTCTCACGACCAGACCGTCGTGCTCGCCGATTACGCGCTCTATCAGGCCAAGGGTGCTGGGAAAAATCGCGCCGTCGGTCTTATGGCCGCCGGAGAAACCGTCCGCGCTGCAATCGCCGCGCCCACCATCTACGTCGACGGAATTCCCGCTTCCCCCGTGACTACTCTCGGCCCACAAACCGGAGTCATATCGCCCGCCGCCAACAGAGATGAGATTCCATCCAACGCCGCCAGCGCTACCGGAATTTCCTGAGATCTAACCCTTGAGACTTGGCGCTCCCGCCACTCGCACCCGAATCGTCTGCGGAACCGCCCTCAGCTTCCCCAGCAACGCTTCATCGCAACCCTGGTTGATGTCGTAGATCGCATAACCCAGCGGCCCCCGCGTGTCCAGCACCTGCCGCTCGATATTGATCCCACGGTCTGCCAGTATGTCGTTGATCGCCCGCAAAATTCCCGGAACATTGTGGTGCATGTGCATCAGCCGGTGCGATCCTGGCTCGTAATCCAGATGACACTGCGGCAGATTCACGCTCAGCAGAGAATTTCCGCTCGCGAAATAATCGATCATCTTCGCGGACACAAACTGCCCGATATTCTGCTGCGCTTCCTCCGTGCTCCCGCCCACATGCGGAGTCAAAATCACATTCGCCAGCCCCCGCAGCGGACTGGTAAACGCCCCGCCCGTCTCTGGCTCCGCCGGAAACACATCCACCGCCGCGCCCGACAATTTCCCACTCTTCAAATGTCGCGCCAGGGCTTCGTGATCCACCACAAACCCGCGGCTCAGATTAATCAGGCATGCGCCATCCTTCATCGCCAGAAACTCATCCTCGCCAAACAAGTCCTGGTTCTGCGTCTTCCCATCGACGTGCAAAGTAATGACATCCGCCGTCTCCAGCAACTCCCGAAAACTGACCGGCCGTGCATTCCCCCGCGCCAGAACATGCGCCACATCGTGAAACACCACCCGCATCCCCATCGCTTCCGCTAGGTCGGAAATCTGCGAGCCAATCTTTCCATACCCGACAATCCCTAAAATCAGTCCGCGCACTTCATGCGATCCCGCCGAAGACTTATTCCACACTCCGCCATGCAGCTGCGTGCTCGCCTCAAACGTCCGCCGCATCAGCAGGATGATCTCCCCCATCGCCAGTTCCGCCACTGACCGGCTATTCGAATGTGGATCGTTAAATACCGCAACTCCGCGCTCGCTCGCCGCCGCGCGATCGATTTTGTCGACGCCGATGCAAAACGCTCCCACCGAAACCAGTTCCGGAGCCGCATCCAAAACCGCCGCCGTAATCCGCGTCTTCGATCGCACGCCCAGAATCGAAGTCCCGCGCACCTTCTCAATCAGTTCGCGTTCCTCGAGCGCTCCCTTAAACGACTCGACCGCGAACCCCGCCTCTTTAAACTGAGAAGCCGCCACCCCGCTGATATTCTCCAGCAATAAAACCTTCAAAGACCCTCCCCAACTTAGAGCCTGAATTATAAATTCTATTCATGTCATCCTGAGCGCAGCGAAAACTTCGCGAAGTGAAGTTCTCGCGCAGTCGAAGGACCCCTGCCCACTCAGCCCTCAGGCTGCATTAGGGCATTTCGCTCGTCCCTCACTCAGCCCTCACCCAACCATCGATACCCGAAAATGTTACAAATATAACGTGCCGCGGAGACAACCAAGCCCACTCCGCATGAATCCTTCATTCGCACCTCGTCATCTTTAATG
>DATEBK010000175.1:0-4927 GCA_035287825.1 Terriglobales bacterium | reverse complement strand
CGTTGCAGCCGCTGAATGCGATCGACCACAGTGGGCTGGCTTACGTCGATAGTGAGGGTCCTGCCTGTCATCGCAGACCACACACGGTTCAACAGTGCTTGCCCGGAGTTTCGCGACAGGATCAACCATCCAACGGAGGCGATAAAGAGGACTGCGAGGAGTAGTCCAAGGACGAGTGCAAGCACAAGGGCCGAGGAACGAGGAGCTTTGGGAGGGCGCGGACCCGGATCAGGATCGCGAGGCATGTAGCAAGGTTATCACCAGGAGGACGGCTGAATTTAGGTGATCCGGGACGGGCCGGTCGAATCGGAACTTCGCAACGGGGCTCGACGCATGGCAGTCGAGTGATTGGTGGCTTCTTCACTCTTCACCTTCTTCAGTCTTCACCTTCTTTACTCTCAGGCCGGTGAGGACGCCATGTGACGCCAGGTGAGGACAGTATGTGAGCGATTATGCACAGCATTGCCGACAGGAGTGCGGGAAGCTAGAGCCTGTCTCTACAGGCAGAAATTGGCGATAATCCCGGTTTCAATCTACATACGATCCTAGGGAAAAACATGTAAACGACCTAAAGGAGCCATACGCTGGTCTGCGGCGATGGAGGGCAGCGGCGTTGCGGCTGCTCCCTTTATCGAAGAGCAAAGTATCGAGGAGCAAAGCTAGCGGAGCGTTTTGGCGGGGCGGTCAAAGTGCAGAGCCGTACTGAACCTATTTAATAAGGAGATGCTATGTCGTTTGGACTGTACTCGATTGGCTTCGCGATCCTAATCGGTGGATTGATCTATGGCGCGCACCTGATGCACGTGCCCGCGCACTGGATCGTTGTGGGAGCGATTGTTCTGCTGGGTATTGGAATTCTGTCGGGCGTCAAGGCGACGCGGCAGAAGGATCCCGCGGAATAGGGGAGTTTAGCGGTGTCCAGTAAAAAATGGGCGCGCATTGACCGTTGGTGTCGTGGAAATTCACAGGCCGACTTTACCTCCGTGCTACCATCCTGCTATGGAAACTTCAAGCTTCGACATTTTGTATCTCGAGAACGATCCGAGAACGAACCAACCGTCCGCGTGTATAAGCGTGAAATCGACGGCGAAGCAGGATTTTGCCGGCGTGAGTGCGGACCGGCTGGTCTCGGCGCACTGCATGAGTTTTATCGAGCTGGATGGAGAAATCCGAAGGCTGTATGCCGAGCTCGACGAGATCCGCGCGCGCGCGAAAAAGAAGTTTTATAAGGCAGAGGCCATGGCGGCAGCGGCCGGCGCTGGTTCGTACTAATCCTGCTCGATCAATCTAGAGTCAGAGCAATTTGCGGCAACGAGCGGCGGAACGCTCGCGGCTTTTGTTTCAGGACTTCCTGCGAGCGCCCTTCGCTGACCTGCGCTTAGAAACCGACATAGACGCCTCGCTCGTTGCTGTTGGTGATCTTTCTTTCTCGCGGGCTTTCTTGCGAACTTTCCTGCGAACTTTTCTGCGAATTCTTGCGCGAACTTTCCCTGCGAACTTTTTCTGCGAACTATTCTCCGAGGTCTCACGCGAATCAGGATTACCACTTGCGCGGGTTGGAGGCTCCGGTAATGCTGACAATCTGATGCTGAGAATCTTCGTCTGACGATCTAAGGAGCGTCTGAAATGCTGCTAGGCGAGACTATTGCAACCTACGATGTTGACCTGGCTCTGAGGGGTGAGACCGGCAAGTTCGAGGTCACCAGCCCGAGGGGCGAAACCCATTATGTCACCTGCAAACTCAACGAATCGGTTCCGAAATCGCGGTCGCTAAACGAACAAACCTACCCGGAAGCATTTCTGGTGAGGAAAATTGCGGAGTCGGTATTGCTGGAACAAGCGAGCCCGGCGATTCCGGCTGCGGAAGAGAAGACGGCAGCTTCTGATTCTCGCGCACCGTTTCTGATCGAGCATCGAAGCGCTAAAGACACGTCGTTTTCGGTTGAAGATCCGGGGACAAGGTTGGCGGGACCTGAGGGGAATGCTCCGATGGTCTGGCACCTGGAGCTGCATTATCCGGAAGGGGAACCGGCCTCGGTGTGTCTGACGAGTGGCCTGGAGGGTTCCACTAACGACATGAGGGTGGGGCTGACGACTCCGTGCCGAACCTTCAACGATCTGGACAGCGAGATCCGCAGGCTGCACGCACAACTGGAGGACATTCAGGTACGGGCAAAGAAGAGATTCTACAAAGCGCAGGCGGCTGCGGCGAGCGCATAGGCCGGAGAACACCTGCTCGAGCAGACACCTGAGTCCATAAGCAAAGAGGCTTAAGCTTAATTAGAGAGCCTGAATTAAAGAGCCTGCCAAATGTGGATAGGCAGGCCCCGTCGCCCCCGACTCACCCCAACAACCAGAGCCGAGAAACGATGAGCCAAAACCTACTCCAACGATACAACTATGTCAATTGATATTATAGACAAACTAGGAAGGGGGGGGGATTACCTCAGCGGCTGAAGCCGGCTGCAAGACCAGCCCATTACCGCAGCGCTGAAGCGCTGCGCCACCCAAGGGCCGGGCAAATCGGAATTTTTTCTGCAACGTCCTAGACGAAGCGGAAGGGATGAGGCGACCGGGGCAGGCGTTTCACTGGCGAGGAGAAGCATTGAAGAAACGAACGCGACCCAAGGTGATTTGCTACCTCGCTTCGACCGAGATGGCACTTCACAAATCGCACGCGTCGACTTATACTGTTGCCACCCCAGCAATCCAAGTTGTTAGTACGAGGCGGATGCAAGAGCGATCGAAGCCGACCAACGTACGGGCCCTGGCACCAGGGTTCAAAACAACATTTCTGTCTTTTTCTGCAGGCACAACAATTTGATTTTCAATAACTCTGATTTTTAGTACCAAGGAGCGATCTAATGGCGACAGCAGAAGTTCGTCATACGCTGAGCGAGCAACAGGCTCGCCAGCTTTCGACCATCACAAAAACCACTCCCATGATGGAGGCGATCACGCCGCGATGGCTGATCAGCTTCCTCTCGTGGGTTCCGGTAGAAGCGGGCGTTTACCGGCTGAATAAAGTCAAACCAACCCGTCCGGGGACGCGCACGATTGAGTGCAGTCCAGACGAGGAAATCGACCTTCCTGAAATTTACGTCGATTACGAAGAGAAGCCGCGGGAATACACGCTGAACGCGGTGACCAGCGTGCTCGACGTGCAGACCCGTATTTCCGACTTGTATCGCAGTCCGCACGACCAGATTCGCGAGCAGTTGCGGCTGCTGATCGAGAAGGTGAAGGAGCGTCAGGAGAGCGCGCTCATCAACAACACGGAATATGGACTGCTGAACAACGTGATTCCGGAAATGAAGGTCAAGGCCAGGAATGGCACGCCGACTCCGGATGACATGGACGAGCTGATCGCGCGAGTGTGGAAAGAGCCAAGCTTTTTCCTGGCGCATCCGCGGGCGATTGCGGCTTTCGGACGGGAGTGCACGCGGCGCGGCGTTCCTCCGCCGACGGTCACCATGTTCGGTTCGCCGTTCACGACCTGGCGCGGAATTCCTTTAGTGCCCTGCAACAAGCTGCCATTGAAAGCGGAGACTACGGACATTCTTTTGCTGCGCACGGGCGAGAAAAAGCAAGGCGTTATCGGTCTGTTCCAACCCGGAATTCCCGGGGAGGTATCGCCGAGCCTTTCGGTTCGCTTTATGGGGATCAACCACAAAGCGATCGCTTCTTATCTGATCTCGCTGTATTGCTCGGTGGCGGTCCTAACCGATGACGCCGTCGGCGTTCTGGAAAACGTCCATGTCGACAAATATCACGAATACAAATAACGGCACGAGTAACGGGGCGTCGCGACCGAAATCGAGCGGGCAGAAGACGGGGACGAGCGAAGGGGGGAAACGGTTACCCTTCGCCTCGATCCCTCTGCCCGATCCTGAGATGCTGGAAAGGCTCGCCAACGAGTTTTTTCTGGTAATGCCCAGGGACCTCGGAGACGGGAACGGAAGCGACGCATCGCATACGGCGGAAGAGGTCGAGTCGGAGGAGATTCCATCGGTGATGTTCACGGAGGAAATGCTTCCGTCTCACGAGACGTCGGTTGTGGAATCGGTTCCAAGCGTTCCAGCTTCTCGTCCGTCGAGTCAACCGGGTCCGCTGACAGAGACCGATCTACGGTCGATTGCAGCGTCATTGGGGGACGCGACAGCGCTGGCGCGCGGCGCGCCGAGCACGACGCCGGCACAACCGGTTGCGGGAGCGCTTCCGGATTTTGGGGGCGGGAAGATTTCGCCGATAGCGACGACTCCAACATTGCCTTCGAGCAATGAACTGTTCTCGTTTCAGGCAACGCCGTTTCAGGCGTCTCCGGGAGGGGCTGGTCTGAGCGGAGCACCGGGGTCATCGGTGGAAACTCCAACCGCTGCCCAATTACCGGATAGCTCTACGCCACACTTTCTGGAGGGCGACAAGGGCGGAACTCCCGCGGCTCCGTTTGCGCTGCCGCCGCTTGGGGAACTTTTTTCGTTTCCGCGTGTACCGGCCATGCCCAACGCGCCGGGCATTCAGCCGGGCATGCAAACGATTCCGAGCGCTCCCGCGCCTCAGGCATCACCATCTGCGCCGCCGGCGAATGGCTCGGCTGGCGCTCCGACGCAAGTCCCGGCGATGGACGCGAAGGGCATCACTCCGACGACGCCGCCGGCTACCGCTCCAAATTCGGTTGCACCGGTTTCGGGTGCGGCAGTTTCGGGTGCATCAGTTTCCGATGCATCAGCGGAGGCGGGCTCTTTGTCCAGTTCTGCCGCGCCAGATACCAAGGCGATCTATCCCGGGGCGGCAACGTCGTTTCCGTCAACGTCGTTTCCATCAACGTCGTTTCCATCAATGAGCGAACTGTTCTCATTCCCCGGAGTGCCGGGAGTGCAGTCTGCTCCGGGAGTTCCAGTGCTTCCGTCTTCAATACCGACTTCAA
>DATEBK010000174.1:0-29566 GCA_035287825.1 Terriglobales bacterium | reverse complement strand
CACGCCTGCGCGAAGCGAAGCGTGGGAGCTTTTCTGACTAGTGTGACGAGCTGCGTTTCCCGTTCTATAGCGCCGGTTAACGCTGCTCTTTGTCGTTTCGTTTCTGCTCGGCTTTCTGCTGTTTCTGTGCTTTCTTCTGGTTCTGCTTCTCCTGATGATTTTGTTTTGCGTTTTGCCGGGCCTGGTTGTTTCGTCCCTCGTTGTTCCTGGCTTCGTTCTTGGCTTCCTGATTCGCGGGACGATTCATCGCACGGTCATTGTTGCGCTCGACATTGTTGTTATGCTCGGCATTGCGATCGGGCTCGTTCCTAGTTTCTTCACGGGCACCGCGTTCGCCGCCGGAGGCTCGTGCTTCGCTCGGCGACATCTTCGGCGCGTGATAGTCTCCACCCGCTTCTCTGGCGGCTACTACGCCGCGTCCCGAGAATTGTCCCGGACGATCAGTCGCTGCAATGGCCGGACGGCCGTGATTTTCAGAAGCGAACAATGCCCGGTTCTGGCTGGCGGCATGTTCGTGTTCGGTTTGCGAAGCCAACGCTGCCGTGTGCTGCTCGCGGCCATAAGCTTCTTCCTGCGGAGTGGGCCGGGCCACGATGCCACCGGGGCCGTTGAAGGCCGTGTGCACGTTATTCACGACGACGGTGCGGTTGTAGACATTCGTGATGTGAGTCACGTCCACGTTCATGACGGCACGGTTGTAGAAGAAAGCGCCGCCTCTCCATTCGCCGCCGGCGAACCCTACGCCGCCGTAGCCGAAGCCATAATTAATTCCGCCGTAGAAGCCGACGTGCGGACCCCAGTAGCCAGCGTGCCATCCATAGAGTCCGCCAGCGAACCCCCAGTAGCCGGGCGTCCAGAGCATGCCGACGGGCCCGACCACCCATGTGCCGGGGACCCAGTAGTAGCCGCCAGCGTCATTCCACGACCAGTAGCCGGGAGTCCAGAGATAGCCCGGACCGGGACAGATAGGCTGCGCGTACACCGGCAGGGCCGGAGGACCGATGCGCACCGAGATGCCAATCCCGATCTGCGCCTGAGATGCCGTCGAGAGCGACAGCATCGAAACCGTCAACATCAAAACTCCTAAGAACAAACCGAATACCCGCTTACGCACGGAGTTCTTCATTTTCATTGCCTTCCTTTTTCTCTCCATTATTTTGAGCCGAAGCCGGTAATCCGGCCTGGTTACGTTCAGGCTGTATCAACCCAGAATCGCTGCAGTTGTTGCGGGAGGGTGGCAAGTTATTCCAAATGAGCGAGTTGGGTGTCTCGCCAAAAACACTGGATTGGCGCTGACAACTTATGAGCTGGCCAGTAAAAGCTGAGCGCTAGTTTTCAAGAATTACGTGGGCCACGGCTTGCTCGGCTGTGTGAGTGAGCGAGAGTGCGATATTTTTCGTCCCAAGTTTGGCGGCGACGGCTGCGGCCTCGCCATGGAATTGCAATGTGGGGCGTTGGCCCTGCGGCCGCACAACCTCAATATCGCGCCAGCGGATGCCATGACTCCAGCCCGTGCCCAGTGCCTTCATCCCCGCTTCTTTAGCGGCAAAGCGGGCGGCATAGCTTTCAAAGCGGGTGACTTTTTTTTCGCAGTAACGGACCTCGCGTTCAGTGAAAACGCGGCGAAGAAAGCGATCGCCAAAACGCTCGACGCTTTCGCGGATACGGTGGACCTCGGCGATATCGATCCCGGTTCCGAGAATCATAAGAGCATTGTTAACCGGTAATTTGTAATTTGCAATTTCGAGCCTCAAGTCAGGGATGACAAGACGGCGGTGAGCGTTGCATCCTGGCCGGGAAATACGGTCCGCAGGTCGAGCAGCACTCGGCCGTCTTCTACGCGAGCAATGACGGGCGGGGTCGCAGCGCGCAACCGGGTGCTGAGGTCGTCGGCTCCGAGATTGGCGTGGGTGAGCGCGATGAGGCGGGTCGGCAGGACGGCCGATGGAGCGGCACCGCCACCGATCACCGACTCGCCATCGAGGAGCGCGAGTGTAAGGAGCTGGGATTTTCCCGGCGCGGATTCAACTGACGAAATAATCGCTTCCGCGCGGCGCGCGATTTCATCTTTAGACAGTCGCATCATGCGCAACACTGGCACGGCATCGTGATCGCGTTTGACGTAGGCGAGCAGTGTGGCTTCGAGCGCGGCGTAAGTCAACTTATCGACGCGCAAGGCGCGAAACAGCGAGTTGGAACGCATGCGGGAGATCAGATCGGTGCGGCCGCTGATCACTCCAGCCTGGGGGCCACCGAGAAGCTTGTCGCCGCTGTAGGTCACGACGTCGACACCAGCACGCAAGCTGTCGAGAACGCCAGGCTCACCGTTGATTCCAACCGAGCGCAGATCGATTAGCGCTCCGCTGCCAAGGTCTTCCATAAGCGGAAGATTACGGCGGCGGGCAAGAGCAACCAACTCGTCAAGCCCCGGCTGCTCGGTGAAGCCTGTGATTTCGAAATTCGAGCGATGTACGCGCAGCAACAATCGCGTGCGCTCATTGATGGCGCTTTCGTAGTCGGCAAGGCGCGTGCGATTAGTCGTGCCCACCTCACGCAGCGTGGCTTGGGACTTCGACATCACGTCGGGAATGCGGAACGAGCCGCCGATTTCAACCAGCTCTCCGCGCGAGACGATGACTTCGCCGCCTTCGGCCAGCGAATTTAAAGCGAGCAGAACGGCGGCGGCATTGTTGTTGACCACGATGGTCGAGACGGCTGACGACTGCGCTGACGCTCCACGATCTTCGACAACCAGCTGCTTGAACAGGCGATCGACGTGAGTGTCGCGCTTCCCGCGTTCGCCCGTCGACGCATCGAATTCGAGGTTGGAATATGCGCCAGCTGTGGCACGGACATGATCGAGAGCGGCGGAGGCGAGCGGAGCACGTCCGAGATTGGTGTGGAGAATCACACCGGTAGCATTGATGAGCGGGGTTAACGAGTAACTGAGCGACTGGCGAAGATGGCGTTCGACTGCGGCAAACAGGCCGCCCAGCGCAAGATCCAGAGACTTCTCATCCAGCGATTTTTCACCCAGCGATTTCTCGCCGGCGGCGATTTCATCGCGCAGGCGCGCGAGCACGGTCCGAGCGCTTTCGGCAACGGCGGAATGCCCGTCGCGTTCGATGAGCGTCTGCAGGTCGGGCTGGCGGAGAAGCTCATCGATCGACGGCAACTTCTGAAACAACGCGGCTTTGTTCGCGGTGGTCACTGCGGGCGATTATGCCATAGGAACGCAGTTGTCAGTTCCCAATCCCCGGTTCTCAGTTCGCAGTTCGCAAGAAAACCGTGCGCTTTAGATCGAGAACTTGCCGATGAACGCGCCCGGTCTGCTGGTTCTCCTAAGACCTGACACGCCTAAGACCTGCCCCACTGAGACCTGCCCTACAAAGTGTGCAGATAGGCGAGCAGATCTTTAACCTGTTGGTCGGTCATGACCCGGCCAAACCCTTCCATCTTGGCGCGCCCAGATTTAACGATGTCGCTAACGCGGTCGTCATTGGCGGGCAATCCGCTCAGTTCAAGATATTGGCGCTGGAAGACGCCTTTCAGGCTCGGGCCTTTTTTCCCGCGCGACGAATAGGGTTCGTGGCAACGGTCGCAGTAATTGTCATAGAGTTGCCGTCCCGCAGCCTGTTGCGGATTGAGTCCCAGTTCGGCGTCGGACCGACGGCGCTCGACATCACAGCCGGTGACTGTGAAAACGGCAAGCATCAATATCAAAACGGAAAATCGAAGACGCGGAGAAATGCAAGTCAAGCAATTCATGATGATTGCGGCATCGCCTATTAGAGTGCAAAAGTACGATAATACGGGAGGCATGGGCGTTGTGGTCAAACGTGTTTACGAGCCCGCCGTCCCGTCGGACGGAGTGCGGGTGCTGGTCGATCGCTTGTGGCCGCGCGGGCTGACGAAACAAGATGTTGCGTTCAAGTTCTGGATGCGCGAACTTGCGCCCACGAATGAACTCCGACAATGGTTCCATGCGAATGCCGACGGGTGGAGAATGTTTCGCAGGCGGTATCTCAAAGAGCTGGCGGGTGAGGAGGCTTCGGCCGCATTGGAAAAACTGCATCATCTCGCCGAGGGCAAGCGGCGAGTCACGCTGCTTTACGCTTCACGCAACCAGGAGCACAACAATGCGACCGTGCTGAAGGAGTTGCTGGAAGGAATGAAGAAGCCTCCGTCGAGCGTTGGCCGCGGCGCGCTGGGACGGGGACGAATTCGGAAAGCGAAAAGGCAGTAGCGAGTCAGTACCCTGGGTCCTTCCCGCACTATAATTCCCCAGTCATGTCCAGTTCTGCCATCCAGAAAAAGATCGAAGCGCTGCGCGAGAAAATCCGGCACCACGAGTATCGCTACTACGTGCTGGATGATCCTGAGCTTTCAGACGCGGACTTTGACAAGCTGATGAACGAGCTCAAGCGGCTGGAGGCGGAGCACCCCGAGCTGATCACTTCCGACTCGCCGACGCAGCGAGTGGGCGGCAAGCCGCGTGAGGGATTTATCAAGGCGAAGCATTCCTCTCCCATGCTCTCCCTCGATAACGCTTATTCCGAAGAAGAGCTGCGGGACTGGGAGCGGCGGGTGCATGAGCTGAGCGGGCGGACTGACCTCGAATACCTGTGCGAGCTAAAGCTTGATGGCATGTCGCTGGCGCTGGTCTACAAAGATGGGCATCTGGAACGCGGCATCACGCGTGGCGACGGCAGTACCGGCGAAGACGTAACTTTAAATGTGCGAACGGTGCGCTCCGTTCCGCTTTCGATCTCCAAGGACAAATTGAAGAAGGCCGGAATCCCCGCCGATTTCGAGGTGCGCGGCGAAATGCTGATGCCGGTCGCCGCTTTTCGCAAAATGAATGAAGAGCGCGAGAAACAGGGGCTAGCGACGTTTGCCAATCCGCGTAACTTTACCGCCGGGACAGTGCGGCAACTCGAACCATCAATCACGGCGCAGCGCCGCATGGATTATTTCGCTTACTTGCTGTTGAAGGATGGTCAGACTTTTTTCGATCGGCAATCCAAGGCGATGGATGCGATGGAGTCGGCCGGCTTCAAGGTGAACCCACACCGCAAGCTGGCGAAAAATCTGGATGAGGTTTGGAAGTTCATTCAGAGCTGGGAAGCGAAGCGCGAATCACTGCCTTATGAAATAGACGGCATCGTCATCAAGGTGGATCGCACGTCGTGGCAGCGGGAACTGGGTTTCACGGGGAAGGCTCCGCGGTGGGCAATTGCCTACAAGTTCGCGGCGCGCGGAGCTGTCACGCAAATCGAAGACATCGTTCCGCAAGTTGGACGCACCGGCAAGCTGACGCCAGTGGCGTGGCTGAAACCGGTTCCGATCGGCGGAACGACCGTTTCTCGCGCCACTCTGCACAATATGGATTTCATCGAACAACTGGGAGTGAAGATCGGCGACTGGGTCGAGGTGGAACGCGGCGGCGATGTGATTCCGAAAGTGGTGAAGGTGGTCGAAGATAAAGACCATCCGCGCGGGCATAAGCAGTTTGAGATGCCGGAGCACTGTCCGGTGTGCGGCGGCAATGTGGTGCGAATCGAAGGCGAGGCCGACCATCGGTGCGTGAACGCGAATTGTCCGGCGAAGTTGCAGGGGACGATCCTGCATTTTGCTTCGCGGCACGTGATGAATATCGACGGTCTGGGTGAAGCGCTGGTGAATCAACTGACGGAACGCGGGCTGGTTAAAAATGTTGCGGATATTTACAAGCTGACGAAGGGCGACCTGCTCGGGCTGGAGCGCATGGGCGAGAAGTCGGCAGAGAATGTGTTGAGTGAAATCGAGGCTTCCAAAAAGCTGCCGCTGGAGCGCGTGATTTATGGGCTGGGAATCAGAATGGTGGGCGAGCGCACGGCGCAGTTTCTGGCGGAGCACTTCGGGTCGCTGGACGCGATCATGAAGGCGAGTGCGGAGGAACTTGAGGAAGTGAACGAAGTAGGTCCGCGAATCGCCGAGAGCATCGTGGAGTTTTTCGGCGATGAGCACAATCGCAAACTGGTGGGCGATCTGCGCAAAGCGGGTCTGACCTTCGCCGGACAGAAAAAAGAAAAAGGCATCAAGCTCGCAGGAAAGACTTTTGTGCTGACCGGTACACTGGCACGCCATACCCGCGACGAAGCAAAAGAAATGATCGAAAACGCCGGCGGCCGCGTCTCCGGTTCGGTGAGCAAGAAAACGGACTACGTAGTTGCGGGGAGCGACGCCGGGTCGAAGCTGGACAAGGCGCGGGAACTGGGGGTGAGCGTGATCGGGGAAGAGGAGTTGGAAAGGCTAGTTGGCTAAGACTGAGCCATCCCAGAACATGCAACCATATGGTTGCATTCTAACGGCGCTTTCGCTAATATGCAACCTGGAGGTTGCATATTATGGGCGACCGTATTGAGAAACGCGTTGAGCTCAAGGCGCCGATTTCGCGCGTCTGGCGTGCGTTGACGGACTACCGCGAGTTCGGCGAGTGGTTTCGGGTAAAGCTGGATGGCCCCTTCGCTCCGGGTCAAGTCTCGCGCGGCCACATCACCTATCCTGGCTATGAGCACGTCAAATGGGAGGCACGGGTACAGAAAATGGAGCCCGAGCAGCTTTTTTCCTTCACCTGGCCCCAGCCCAAGTCCCTTGCCAAAGCTGACACGCCGCAGGACTACTCCGGGGAACCAACGACGCTGGTCGAATTCAGGCTGGAGCAGACTGCCACTGGCACCTTACTGGTAGTCACCGAGTCGGGCTTCGACAAGCTTCCCCGCGACCGCCGCCTGGAAGCGTTCCGAAGAAACGAGGGCGGTTGGACAGAGCAAATGAAGAACATCGAGAACCATGTGTCGAACAATCATGTCGCAAAAACGTCGTAGCGGCATGGCCGTCAAACGGCAGGCTCGTGCACCCGTCTTCGCCGCGTTGGGCGACGAGACGCGGCTGGCACTGGTTGCCAAGCTATGTCGCAAACAGCCTTACTCAATCTCGCAGCTGACGCACGGTTCAAAGCTGACCCGGCAGGCTGTAACCAAGCATCTGCGCGTGCTGGAGAGTGCAGGAATCGTGCATAGCACCCGTACCGGACGCGAAAGCCTGTTCGAATTCGATCCGCACCCGATCGAGGAAATCAAAGAATATCTTGATTTCGTTTCTCAGCAGTGGGATGAGGCGCTAACGCGGCTGAAGACCTTCGTCGAAGACTAAGTGCTTGACGTGCGAAACAAAGCCTGGAACAACCGGGAGGACGGGCGCCGAAGCCCGTCGCCCCAGAATCTAGCACGCTCTGTTTCTTCGTCCTTACTTCACTTCTTTACTTCTTTGCCGTGGGGGGCAATATGCCATTCTGACGCAGATACATTGCGGCTTCGGCGTAGTGGTCGGCCCAGTTACTGGCAATTCCCAGAGCAAATCTAGCACGTGAAAACGCATGATCGCCGGGTCCAGGAGTGGTTTCGCCGAGTTTCGAATCGTCCATTTTTGACAGGGCGTCACCACAGAAATCAAACGATGCTTTGAGCGCGGCGACGAGCTTGTCTTTCGGGTCCGTATCTTTCACTTCATCGACCTTGGGAGCGGGCACGGCGGCAGCGTTGCTGCACAATGTGTAATTCGCTTCGACCATGTGCGCTACGAGGTGGCCGAATGTTATCTGGTCGGGCGTGGGCTTGTAGCTGAATTTGTCGGCGGGCATAGCTTCAACCGCGGCGACGGTATTTTTCTGGCGGTTCGGCAGAGCCTCGCGCAGCGCGGTGCTGATCGGGTTCTGAATCTGGGCTGGCGTGGTCGGCGCGGGCGGGGTCTGAGCTGAATTTGTCTGGGCGGTGGCTGCGAGTGCGAGTAATAGCGTGACTGGGATCCACAGAGTTTTTTTCATTTTGTCCTCGAACATCGACGAACGGTTCGGAAAGAAGAATAGCGCGGGGGACGGGTCGCACGCCAGTTGGGTTCGGGCGCTGAAATCTAGCCGAAGAGAATGCTTGTCGGAGAGAATGAACATCAAGAGCCGCGGGCGGTGGTGTCCGCGCCGCACGGGCAGGCTTGCGCTATCCTAGTACCATGCATGCGCACGGCGGACACGGGCATTCTCATGGGACCGGACGGGTGTTGCGCATCTCGCTGGCCGTCACCATGGTTTACGTTGTCCTGCTGGTGGTGGCCGGCATTCGGGCACATTCGCTGGCGTTGCTTTCCGAAGCGGGACACAACCTGTCCGACTTTCTGGCGCTGCTTTTGTCGCTCGTGGCGGTTTTTCTCGAAGGCCGTCCACCCTCCGCAACCAAGACTTATGGATACCGGCGCGCTGGAGTACTGGCGGCACTGGTCAATGCGCTGTCGCTGGTGGTGGTGTCGTTTTTCATTTTCTACGAGGCGTTCCAGCGGATCCAGCATCCCGAACATGTGCGCGCCGGAGTCATGATTGGAGTAGCAGCAGCAGGCGTGGTGATGAACGGTGTGATCGCGTTGCTGCTGTGGCGTTCGGGACGCGACGTGAACGTGCGCAGCGCGTTGCTGCATGAGGTGGGCGACACGCTGTCGACCGCGGCCGTGATTGCGGGTGGTTTTGCGATCCTGTGGACGGGGCAATACTGGATCGACGCGGCACTGTCGTTTGCGATCGGCGCGCTCATTTTGTGGTCGAGCTTCGGCATCGTGCGGGAAACGCTCAACATCCTGCTCGAAGGCACTCCACGGGGCATGAGCCTTGAAGATGTGGAGTCGACGATGCGCACAATCGCGGGGGTCAGCGATGTGCACGATCTGCACCTGTGGAGCATAGGCTCGGAAAACCACGCGCTCTCGGCGCACGTGAAGATTGCCGACATGGCGACTTCAGAAAGCGATCTGATTCTGCGCGAGATCAAAGAGAAGCTCGACCAGAATTTCGGCATCCGCCATACGACGATTCAGCTGGAGCACGTGATCTGCGAGACGGCGCACGCGTGCGTGATTGCGGTACAGGAAGAGCACGACGACCACCGGCATTCCGCGCGCGATCATTCCCACAATCATTAGTCTTGTGATTGATCAGTCAGGTGATTCAACGTTCGGAGTTCTCCCTCGCACAGCGGCATTCGCCGACCGCGCCCCTACGGGATCGCGTGCTGGCGCGCGAAGATTTCCTTAACCGTCTCGATGGTATCGGCATCCTCGGCTCGTTTGTCTGGGCGCAGACGCACGATGCGCGGAAAACGCAAAGCGTAGCCACTCTCGTGCCGGGTGGAACGCATCATGTTGTTGAACGCGACTTCCACGACAATTACCGGTTCGACTTCCAGCCGCAATCCCTGTTCGCCGATTTTGTGTGCCAGAAACCATTGAGTCATCTCGGCGATCTCGGCGTCGGTAAGTCCAGAGTATGCCTTGCCGATGTTGACCAAGCGCTCGCCGTCCCAGACCGCGAAGGTGTAGTCGCTGAGGACGCCGATACGCTTGCCATGTCCGTACTCGACAGCGGTCACGACCACGTCGAGAGTGGCTAGCTCCCGCTTCATCTTGAGCCACGATTTGCCGCGTCGACCAGCGGCGTAGGCGGAATCGAGATCTTTGATCATCAGGCCTTCGTTGCCACGGGCGCGGGCGGCGGTGAAGAGAGTCTCGATGTCGCGCGCGGTCTTGGCGGTCGAGACGGGAGCGCGGAGGATTGTCGCTTGGAGGAGTTCTTCTGCGGCGAAGCTGAAGGCGGCTTGTGACGGATTCGCGGAAGCCGTCGCGCTTAACTCAGCGCCATGGAGATGAGCTCCCGTGCGTGCGAGAGCAGTGGCAGAAGCTGCGGTGCGAAGGCTTGCCATGAGGTCATCGAGAATTCCAGAGCGGTCGCGGAGAGGCGAATCGAGTAGTAGTTCGCCATCCGAATACAGAACGTCAAACACCAGATATGCGATGGGAACGTCGCGCGTAAGCTGGAGGCTAACTCTCTTGCGGCCGAGGCGTTGTTGAAGCGCGCTGAAGGGTAACGCCCGGCCGGTCGGCGATTTGGGCTCGCCCGCGGGGACGGATGCGCCGGCATCAATCGACCAGGCGACGATTTCTCCGTCGAGGACTGCATTTTTGGACAGGCCCGCGAGAGCTGCGGGCAATTCGGGAAATGACTCCGTGATTTCATCCCGCGTGCGGGAAAAGATGCGGACTTCTCCGTCGCCAATGTGGGCTTGGGCGCGAATGCCGTCGTACTTGTCTTCGACTGACGCGTTCTGAAAATAGCTCAGCGCCTCTTCGGCGGACTCGACGGGACTCGCCAGCATGAATCCGATGGGATGAAAGAGACGAAGCCGCGCATCGGACAGCTTTCCGACGGCGGCCAGGCGCAGGGTTTCGCCCAGATCGCCGACCAGCATGTTCGCGCGCTTGACGTCGCCGAGAGGGGCTTCGAACACGCGTGCGATCGCTTCCTCAACGAGACTTTCTTTCAGCCCGATGCGGAGGTCTCCGGTGATGATTTTGACGATATATTTGGCTTCGAGAGGAGTTGCCCGCTCTAAGAGTTCGCGCAGAAGAGCGGCCTTGACGGAAGGCCCCCGCGCGGCAGCAATTGCAGAAAATGCGCGCTGCACTTCAGTCATAGTCAGGGTGAGATCAGTGACCGTACCAGCGGTGGCCGGCTTTGCAGGAAGCGCCTCGCCGGCGACGGCTCCCGCATCGCCGTAGCGGCGGTAGATCTCGGTCAGTTCGTGCTCGGATTTTCCCGAGAGTTGAGCAATAGCGCGCCACAGTAGCGCTCCCCCAACCTGGAGAGTTGACTCCTGGTGGGCGGGGAAGGGCCGTCCGGACAGGAAAACGACAGCAGCTGCGGCTTCATTCTGCGGAGCCGTTCGCAATAACTCGCGCAGGTAGGCGGCGACGAGAGCCGTTTTCTCCAGTTTCCTGGTGGTGGCACCGATCGCTTCGCAAGTCTGGGCGAACTGCAGCATCCTGCATTGGATTCTATGGCTAATTCCGGCGATTGCCTCGGGTTCCGCGCGGGCGAACCAACGGAAAGCCAGGTGCTTTCAAACTACTGACGATTAAAGAGATACGGCATCGACTCCAGCGTAGAGCACTGGGAATTTCTGGAACCTGTGGTAGTCTAGAGGAACGTTGGAGTCTTCCCTCCGCGCGCTACATCCAATACCCATGCGACGTTGGCAGCAAATTTTGCGATTTTTGGTGGCAGTGCAGCTGCTCCCGGCCCTGGAGAGTGGTGAGGAAACCCTTGTCGGCGGGCAGGCGGTGCTGGAAGGCGTGATGATGCGTTCGCCGCATGCCTGGGGGATTGCCGTGCGCAAACCGTCGGGCGAGATTGTTACGCACAGTGAACCGCTGGAGCGGCCTTCAGAGCAGCACAAATGGATGGGCTGGCCGATTATTCGCGGAGTGATGACGCTGGGGCATGCGATGACGCTCGGATTCCGCGCGCTGAAATTCTCAGCTAATGCGGCGCTGGGAGAGCTCACTGGCAACGATTCTGGAAGCGAAAATCCGGGGAATCAAGAACAGGGCAAGAAATTCGAAATCACCGGCTGGATGGCGGGCGTGAATATGGCGTTCTCCATCGCGTTTTTTATCTTCATGTACAAATACCTGCCGCTGCTGGCGACGACGGAACTGAAACGGGTGAACCCGGTCTTCGGCCAGCAATTCGTGTTTAACCTGGTGGACGGGCTGATCCGGATCGCGATGTTCCTGCTCTTCGTCTGGGGAGTTTCGCTGTGGAAAGACATTCGCCGGGTTTATGAGTATCACGGCGCCGAGCACAAAACTGTATTCGCGTTTGAGAGTGGCGATCCGCTGGATACCGCGGCAGTGCAGAAGTATTCGACGTATCATCCGCGCTGCGGAACCAGCTTCCTGATGACGGTGATGATCATTTCGATGTTCGTGTATATGGCGATTCCGGTGCAGACGTTCTGGGCGCGATTTGCGATTCGCATCGCGTTCCTGCCCTTGATCGCCGGCGTTTCTTACGAGATCATCCGCTTCGCCGCCAAGCGTTTTTCGTCGAACCGAGGCGGATCGTTATTTGCGCTGATGACGGCTCCTGGACTGTGGCTGCAGCGGATCACGACGCAGCCTCCCGATGACCGCGAAGTGGAATGCGCGATCGTTGCGCTCGACGAAGCCATGAAGCTGGAAAAACAACATGGCGGCGAACTGGTGATTGCTTAGCGGTGCCCACCGCATAGTTCCCAGTTCTCGGTTGTCGGTAAAACCCCTTACAATAGGATTCGCGAGAAACGAGTACGGAAACTGATTCTGCACGGGTATGTGGCGACGGGCGGCGGAGTTCCGCTGAGAACCGGAAACCGAGAACTCAATGTTTGAACGTCTTGATCAAATCGAAATTCGCTACGAAGAATTGACACAGGCTTTGCTGTCGCCTGAGATCACCAACGATTCGGCGAAATACCAGAGGACTGCCAAAGCGCACAGCGAAATTTCGCAGATTGTTGAGCGCTATCGCGAGTATAAGGACCTGAAGCGCGGGATTGCCGAAAGCAAGGCCGTTCTCGCCGATGAAAAAGATCCTGACATGCGCGCCTATGCCGAAGAAGAACTGGCGAAGCTAGATGCGCGGATGGTGGCGGTTGAAGAAGACCTTAAGGTTTTGTTGCTGCCGAAGGATCCGAATGACGACAAGAACGTCGTGCTCGAAATTCGCGCGGGGACGGGCGGCGACGAGGCAACGTTGTTCGTAGCGGAAGTCTTCCGCATGTACAACCGTTATGCGGAGACGCAGAAGTGGAAGGTGGAAGTGCTCTCCACGTCAGAATCGGGAGTGGGCGGACTGAAGGAAGTGATTGCGCTGATCGAAGGCGATCGCGTGTATTCACGTTTGAAATACGAAAGCGGCGTGCATCGAGTGCAGCGGGTGCCGGCGACCGAGCAGCAGGGGCGCGTGCATACGTCGGCGATCACGGTCGCGGTGCTGCCGGAAGCGGAAGAGGTGGACGTCAAGATCGAGGCCAAAGACCTGCGCATCGATACTTTCTGTTCGTCGGGACCGGGCGGTCAATCGGTAAACACGACGTATTCAGCGGTACGGATCACGCACATTCCGACGGGCACGGTCGTAAGTTGCCAGGACGAAAAGTCACAAATCAAGAACCGCGAAAAAGGCATGCGCGTACTGCGGTCGCGGCTCTACGAAGTAGAGATGCAGAAGCAGGCGGACGCGCTGGCGAAAGAGCGCAAGCAGATGGTCGGGTCGGGCGACCGCTCGGAGAAAATTCGCACCTACAATTTTCCGCAAAACCGGCTCACCGATCATCGCATCGGCTTCACCATTCATCAGCTCGAGCAGGTAATGGACGGCAAGCTGCAGCCGATTATCGACGCGCTGGTCTCGCACTATCAGGCAGAGAAGCTGAAGCAGGAGACGGCGGGCGTGGTGTAAGAGCAGTCGGTTGTCGTTGGTCGTTCGCGAAGCAGTCTTTTAATTGTCTTCTCTCTCTTGTTTGTTTTTCCCCTTGTCCCCTTGTTCTCCGTGGTGAAATAGACTCGTGCAACTTCGCCCAGCGTTCAATGCGGCTATCGAGCGGCTGAGGGCCGCGCAAGTTCCTTCGCCGCGCATGAACGCCGAACTCCTCATCATGTTCACGCTCGACTGCGACCGTGCGTATCTCTATGCGCATCCAGAGCGCGAACTCACCTTTGATGAAACGCGCCGTTATGACGAAGTTCTTGCGCGGCGCGCCTCCGGTGTTCCGGCGCAGTACATCACGGGACATCAGGAGTTCTGGGGGATGGATCTAGTCGTGTCGCCGGCGGTGTTGATCCCTCGGCCGGAGACCGAGCATGTCGTGGAGGTGGTGCTGGAGCTGGTCTTGGGGCCTGAGTCGAGCCAAAAGCAGGAACAAACACAAGAACAAGATCAAACACAAGAACAAGACCAAAGGCAGCGGGCGGGGGCGCCCGCGCCACACAAGCTACGCATCGTCGATGTGGGTACCGGGTCGGGCGCGATCGTGCTCGCTTTGGCGAAGGAGTTACCAACAACAGAGATCCACGCGACCGATATTTCTGCGGCCGCACTGGAAGTCGCGCAGGCCAATGCGGCGCGGCTGGAGTTGGCTTCGCGCATCGAGTTACATCGAGCCGATTTGCTGGAGGGATTTCCTCCGGCTTCGTTCGACTTCGTGGTTTCGAATCCTCCCTATGTGGGCGAATCGGAAGAAGACACGGTGCAGCTCGAAGTACGCAAGTTCGAGCCGCGCGATGCGGTATTTGCCGGGCCAACCGGACTGGAAATCATCGACCGCCTCATCCCCCAAGCGCATACGGTGCTGAGGCCAGGCGGTTGGCTGGTCTTCGAAATCAGCGGGACGATTGCAGATCGAGTCGAGAAACTTCTGTCGGGTTGGGACGAGGTTGCGATCAGGAACGATCTGCAAGGTATCGCGCGCGTGGCGATGGCGCGAAAATCAGCTGACGGTTAAGCCTGTCGAGCAGTCGGACCTTTTCTGTAGAGACGCGGCCTGCCGAGTGTCCCGTCGGCAGTGCGACGATCCGAACTTTATCTTAACGACTTCTAGAATGTAATCCGCACTCCTAACTGTGCGGCAAAAGGAATTCCAACCGTTGTCCCGGGGCCGAAGAAATCTCCGAGGGCGCCTTCGGGAATCTCCAGTTGCTTCAGGCTGGTAAGCGGAACGGTCTGGGAGCAGTCCGCAACCGTGCAGACACTGCTGACGATGGTTTGCCCGTTGGCGTTGGGCACCATCTGAGACGCGGGAACCGGGAGTTGGACGACGTTGACCGCGTAATTCGCGCCGGGATTGTTGCGATTGAAGACGTTGAAGAACTCGGCGAACGGATAAATCTGCCAGCGCTCGTTGATCTTGATGGGCCGCGCGACGCGAAGGTCTGACTGGATGTAGCCCCTGCCCCGGAATTCGTCGAGGCTGGTATAGGACGGCTCCGATTGCCCGTTGAACTGAAGCCAGATTCGGCTGCTGTTGTCCTGGTCGGTAATGGTGATTGGGCGCGGGCTTTCCACCTGAGTTATCGTGCCGACCTCGATCCCGCCCGGAAGGTGAAGGGTGCCCGCCAGCACGAAGCGGTTTCGAACGTCTTCGCCCGAAGGACCGTAGTCGCCCGGACCAAAAGCATTGAGCTTGCCGGCATTTGGATATCCGTAGGGTGTGGGGCAGACCCCATCGACATAATCGAACAGTTCGCCAAGCAAACATCCCCAGGTCTGCGCCTTAGAGAGCGTGTAGTTCGCTACCAGATCGAAGCGGCGCAGGTTGCCCTGCATGTGCAGCATCAATCCGTTGTAGCTGGAGCGGTTATTGGAGGCAAAGACGGTTGCTTCTGGATAAGGATAGGCGCGATATCCGTGGTTTCCCTGTTCGTGAACGTAATCGGCGCTCGCGCTCCAGTGCTCGTTGAAGGCGTGTTGAACGCCGCCCGTCGTGTGGATGGAGTAGGGCGTTTTATAGTGAGGGTCAATCAGCGATGGAGGAGCCACGGAGTCAGGATTGACCGCCTGGAATGCCGCAGCCCATCCGTTTTGTCCCAGATCCTGGTAGTACATTCCGAATCCAGCGCGCAGCACCGTTTTCTCGCTATGGCCGGGCGAATAGGCAATGCCGAGTCGAGGTGCAATTTGTTTGCGGTCGTCATGTGGAACTTCTTCCGGGTAGCCCAACGTCGCCAGCTCTGGGAAGGAAGGATTGGCCGTCTGACTCAGGCCCGATGCATTGAACAAACCAAACGTAGTCTGCCAGCGCAATCCGTAATTTACCGTCAGATGATGCGAGACGCGCCAGGAATCCTCCGCGTAGAGCGCGAGACGCTGAACATTTTGCGAGAAGTTGCCATTGCCCGCAGGGGTAAAAGCGCAAGTGATAGGGTTCGCTCCGGGGAGCGGTGCGGGTGGCGGTGGGGTGCATTGATCGGATGGAGGGACGAAATAAAACTGGGACGGGTTGGCCACATAATAATCGGGGTTTGAGGGATAAGTGATGAACTGTTCGGCCGTGGATGCAAATGCACCGCCAAGGACCGGCTCATGAATAAAATCGACTCCAAACCTGATTGCGTGCGTGCCCGCGGTGTGGCTCAGATCGTAGCGGAACTGATATTTCTCCTGATTGCGCAGGTCCGGGAAAAGGGTGATCGGAGTGGCGAATTGATTGTCGCCGAACGTTTCGAACCCAGAAACGGTGAGCGCGGTCACGCTGAAGGGAAATTGTATGGCAAAGCCGAGGTCCGAATTGCGCGTCTGGGTGAGATGCAACAAGCTGGCATCGAGGACAAGGGTACCGAGCCAGGTGGGACTGAAGGTATAAGTATTGCCGATCGCCGTATTCCAATAATTGTTGTGAGTAGTCAGGCCGGTGGAGGGTAGCGTCGCTTGCTGCACTAGCGCATTGTGCGTCAAGTAGCTGTCTTGGGATGTGCGCAGGAACCATTGCGACTTTGAAGACTGGGCCCAGTCCAAACGCACCGAGCTGATGTAATCGCGGAAGGGAATAGGAACAGTCGCAGGAACCGCAATGGATGGAATGCCGGTAATCAGGCCCTCCTGTGCCAACTGCGCCAGTGCATCGAATTGCGCAGTGCTGGCCGGACTATAGGCGATGCTGGCATTTTCATGCACGTTCTCGAACGAAGTGAAAAACCATACTTTGTTTTTTGCGATCGGGCCACCGATGGTGGCAACATAGTTCTGGCGGGAAAACGGCTGCTTGGGGTTGTCCACGCAGGTACCGTCGGTGCACGTCTGCGCAGGATTCTCGATTGGGAAACGGGCATTGAGCGCAGCCGCGCGCTCGTAGAAAGCGCCGTCGCCATGCCAATCGTTGGTGCCGTGCTTGGTGGTGATCACAACCGATCCCGCGGTTGTCCAGCCGGTGTCGGCATCTTCGTTCGACGTACGCACGGCAAATTCCTGAATGCCATCGGGCGAAAAGTTTTGCAGGAAGCCGCCAATCCAATCATCGGAATTGTCAGCACCATCGACGGACAATTCATTATTCAGCCCCGAGCTGCCGCCGGTGGAAACGGCGGTGATGCGCGCCTTGGTGGGATCGGAGGGCTCGACTGGTTCCGTTCCAGGAACGAGATAGGCAATGTTGGCAAAACTGCGCGCCGGCAGCGGCAGAGTCTGCAGGTCCTGGCTGCCAACCACGCCTCCACGCACGGCGCTAGCCGTGTCAATGGTTTCTGTCGTGATCGAAGAAGAGTTGCCCTGCACGTTCACGGTTTCGCGGGTATTTTCCGGCTTCAGCGTCACCGCGATATCGCGAACTACGCTGACCGCCACATTCACGTCGGCAGTGGCTTGAGCAAAACCTTTAGCGGTCACGGTGACGCGATAGGACCCGGGCAGCAGAGCCTCAAGGCGAAACTCTCCATGGTCGTCAGTAGTCGCCTCACGAGTGATGGCAGACCCGGTGGACGCGACAACCACACGAGCACCGGCCACGCGCGCGGCGCTCACGTCCTGCACCTCTCCGCGCAGTGCGCCGTTGGAATTCTGAGCGCGGAGGAGCAAAGAAAAGGAGACCGACACCAAAAGGGTCAAGAGAAGCGAGGTACGACGTGGAAATCTGGCAAACATGAAAAAGCCGCCCGCGAACGAAAGGATTGCCGCTATTGAAAATAGTTAAGAAAGAAAACCATCCGCACGGCGAGGCGGAATAGCCCATTGAGGGTAACGGGCCAGGTTCGTTACTACCAGCAGTAGTCGAGATGGAACGCTGGGCCGGTGCGATGGTTGGAGACGAGAAAATCTAGCGGACGAGCCATTCCGTCATTTCGTGCGCGAGCCTTAGAGTTGGGCCGTAGGTGGCGACAATGGCGAGCAGGGCAGCCACCACGGGAGGAACTGTATACCAGGTTTGCATTCGAGTGGGCCGGGCCTTAAGGACCGCAGCTTCATTCCAAGCAAGCAGCCGGGCCACGCGGGCACTGATCGATCCGGTAACGAAGCCGGTGGTGCAGATGGGAGCGGCCTCAACCGAAACCAGGCGCGAGAGCTTGACTAGGGCTGCGGCCAGGTCCACAGCGTCGCCAACATTTGAGACCGCCGCATCGTCGGCAGACAGTTCGGCGGCGTGCGACCATGCACTTTCCAGTTTCGCCATGCCGGGAAAAGGACAAAAACGCAGCACTAACTTTTTCAGGTTGTCGCGCGAGCGCATGTGCGCGAGTTCGTGCTTGAGCGCAATCCGCAATTCATCATGACTTAGCAGGGCAACCGTGGATTCAGAAACAAGCACCCTTGGCCGGCGGACGCCGATCAGAGTCAGGGGAGGAGTTTCGCGACGAGAGCAGAATGCGACGGTCTCGGGTGGAGCATCGGCCCCGGCATTCAGCGCGCGCGCACCTTCGAGCCAGCGCGCCACCACGCGAGAGGTTGTCGTCTGTGCGACCATCACTCGGTAGCAGCCGCAGGCAATCAGCAGAAGAGCGCAAATGCCGAGCGCAAGAGGCATTGCGCCCATACCTTCGTCGATCGAGCGCGGTTCCAGCAACTGGAACGACGGGACAACGAAAACAAATGTAACGATTACGGATGCCGCTAAGGGAAGAACCCGGAAAGCGAAGAGCAATCTGGCCACGCTGCGCTCGGCCACCTGCAGCAGCCTGAGTAATCGCCACGTGCTGGTTACAGATGCCGACAACAAACAATAGATCAGGACAAAAAAGGTGAGGGAAACGGCGATTCCGCGGAGGGCAAACATCAGCGTCGCTCCCGCGCTGCGTTTTCCTTTTGCCGGCTGTGCAGTTCGCGGCGCTTGCGTTCCACCAATAACTGCAACTCATCCAGGAGCTGCGCATCATGGCTGCTGAGCGCTTCCACAAGATACGAGAGTGGCAGGGAAGATGCATCGCCCGATCCTAACAATTGGCGGATGCTTTCGAGCGCCGTGACCCGCTGCAGTTCTTCGGGAGTGTGGCGCGGCGTATAACGGAACGCGCGGCCTTCGACGACGCGATCAAGCAGACCCTTCTTATAGAGACGATCCATGGTGGTCATGACGGTGGTATATGCCTGATGGGTTTTGCCGTCGGCAAGCAGTTCGCGAACCGTGGCATTGCCGCGCGTCCAGAGCTTTTGCAACACCTGCTGCTCGAAAGGACCAAGCTGCGGTCTGGAACTGGATCCGAAGATGGAGAAGGCTTTCGTCATTTCCCAGTCAATCTGTTCGAAGAGAATAACACTCCGCGGGCAGGGCGAGCACAGCAAATCGTTAGGCACGCCGAAAGTTTAGGCCTAGAAAGGCGGCAATATTTTGCATACCGTCATCGCGAGGCAACCACCGGCAGAATCTCTTCGACGTCGATCTTGGTGGGATAGTTTCCCGTGTAGCAGGCGGAGCAGTACGTGGTCTTTTCTCCATCGGCGCAGGCTTTCTTGAGACCGTCGAGCGAGAGATAGGCGAGTGAGTCAGCGACGATGAATTCACGAATCTCTTCGACCGTCTTGTTGGCGGCGATGAGTTCTTTTTTGGACGGTGTATCCACTCCGTAGAAGCAGGGCGAGATGGTGGGAGGGCAAGAAATCCGCATGTGGACTTCTTTCGCGCCCGCATTACGGATCATGCGGACAATCTTCTTGCTGGTCGTGCCCCGCACGATCGAGTCATCGATCAAAATCACCCGCTTGCCTTCGATCAGGCTGTGCACGGCGTTCAGCTTGAGCTTGACTCCGAAGTCGCGGACAGATTGTTGGGGCTCGATGAAAGTACGCCCAACGTAGTGATTGCGAATCAGCGCCAGACGAAATGGGATGCCGCTCTCGGCGGCGTATCCGATGGCCGCGGTGTTGCCGGAGTCGGGCACGGGAACGACGATATCGGCGTCCACCGGAGCTTCGCGGGCCAGTTGCCGTCCCATGGCATCGCGGCTTTGATCGACTGAGCGGCCAAAGACAAGACTGTCGGGCCGCGAAAAATATACATGTTCGAAGATGCAACTCGAAAGCGCGGGAGATGGGGAGTAAAAACGCGAGCTAATGCCTTCGGGCCCCACGATGACCAGTTCTCCAGGTTTGACGTCGCGTTCGTAGGTCGCGCCAAGAAGATCGAAAGCGCAGGTCTCTGAGGCGAAGACGATGGTGTCTCGTTTCTCGCTGCTCAATGCCGGGATGCGGCCCATGGCGAGCGGACGAAAACCGCGCGGATCGCGGGCGGCAAAGACACGGTCGCGGCTGAGCATGACCAGTGAGAAAGCGCCCTCCACGCGGCGCAGCGCGTCGGCGATGGCATCCGGCAGCGTCTGCTCGCGCGAGAGCGCAATGAGATGCACCAAGACTTCGGTGTCGCTACTCGTTTGGAAAATCGATCCCTGGCCTTCCAGCTTCGCGCGAATGGCTTGCGCATTCACCAGGTTGCCGTTGTGGGCAATCGCGATAGTGCCCTTGTTCGACTGCACCATGATGGGCTGGGCATTCAATAAAGCCGAATCACCAGCGGTTGAATATCGTGTATGCCCGATGGCGAGCACGCCGCGCAGCGAACTTAGAATGTCGTGGCCGAAGATATCGGCGACCAATCCCATGGCCTTGTGCTGGCGCAACCTCTCGCCGTCCGAGGTAACAATGCCCGCCGATTCCTGCCCACGATGCTGCAAGGCGTGGAGGCCGAGATAGGCGAGCTTCTCCGCCTCGGGATGGGCATGGATTGCGACGACGCCACACTCTTCGCGGAATTTATCGGAAGTCAGCATTTAGCACTTAGCCATTAGCATTTAGCCCAATCGATCTGCCAGTGCGAATCGATCAGTTCGTCACGGGAACGCTTGGATCCGTCTGCAATGCTTTCTCGAGTGAACCTTCATAGGCGTCGCGTAACTCGGCGATGCCAGCGGAAATCACGGTTTGACTCTCTATATAAATCTCCACCCGGTCCGAGCCCGTTTCGCCCAGCACTTCTGCCGCGACGCCGAAGTCTTCCGCTATTTGTTGGATTCGCGCGAGGTGGGTTGGGTCGCAGCTCAATACCACGCGGCTGGCATCCTCGGCGAACAGGGGAAACTCCAGCGGCAGCTTCTGTTTTGGGAGCGTGACCTTGAATCCAACTCCAGCGGGAAGCGCAGATTCCACCAGCGCGACGGCCAACCCGCCGTCGGCGCAATCGTGCGCGGACTCAGCCAATCCAGCGTCGATTATGGCTATCAAAGCCCGTTGCAGGGTGGCTTCGCGTTCGATATCGAGCGCCGGCGGATAACCCCACACCGCGCCGAGAATTTCCTTTGCGTACTCCGATGAGCCGAATTCGGATTCCGCATCAACGGCATCACCCGGCTCATTGGCGCGCAACAAAATAATTTTGCGCTCCGGTTGCGCGAAGTGCATTTTCGCGGCTTTGTGCACGTCTTCGAGAATTCCGACCACTCCGATCACCGGGGTCGGATAGATTCCTTCGCCGAGAGTTTCGTTATAGAAGCTGACATTTCCGCCGGTGATCGGAACATCCAGCTCTTCGCACGCCTTGGTGATGCCGTCGATCACCTGCGAAAACTGCCACATGATGTTCGGTTTTTCCGGATTGCCAAAATTGAGGCAGTTAGTGGCGCCGATCGGAGTCGCTCCGGAGCAGGCTACTTTACGCGCGGCTTCGGCGACCGCGTGCATCGCGCCCAGACGCGGATCGAGATAGCACCAGCGTCCATTGCCGTCGAGCGCCATGGCGAGTCCGCGCTTGGAGCCCTTGATGCGAATCACGCCAGCATCGCCTGCTCCGGGCGCTTCGACCGTGTTGGTTTGCACCATGTGATCGTATTGCTGCCACACCCAACGCTTCGAACAGATGTTCGGGCTGGCGAGCAAACGCTTGAGCTGGGCTGTGCAATCTGCGTTTTCGCCGAGGCGAATGTGCTCCGGCATCTCGCGATCCACCGGAGGCTCCCAGCGTTTCAACGGACGCTTGTACACGGGCGCGTCATCGGTGAGCGCGGCGTTCGGAATTTCGGCAACGATTTTGCCGTGTTCGAGCACACGCATTTTCGCGTCAGCGGTGACACGGCCGATTTCGACCGCGTCCAGTCCCCACTTCTGAAAGACGCGAAACACTTCTTCTTCGCGGCCTTTCTGCGCAACCAACAGCATGCGCTCCTGCGATTCGCTGAGCATGATCTCGTACGGGTTCATGCCGGTTTCGCGTTGCGGCACGCGATCCAATTCAATTTCGACGCCAGTGCCGCCGCGCCCGCCCATCTCGCAGGTGGAGCAGGTCAGGCCCGCCGCGCCCATATCTTGTATCCCGATGATGGCGCCGGTCTGCATGGCTTCAAGACAGGCTTCAAGGAGCAGTTTTTCAAGGAACGGATCTCCAACTTGCACGTTGGGCCGCTTGGCTTCCGAACCCTCGCTGAACTCCTCGCTGGCCATGGTCGCGCCGTGAATGCCGTCGCGTCCGGTTTTGGAGCCTACGTATATAACGGGATTGCCCTCACCCGATGCGCGTCCATAAAAAATCTGATCGCGCCGGACCAGGCCGAGAGCAAACGCGTTCACCAGGGGATTGCCTGAATAGCAGGACTCGAACTTCACCTCGCCGCCAAGGTTCGGGACGCCGAAACAATTACCGTAAGAGGCCACGCCACTGACCACACCCTCCATCACGGAGTGGTTCTTGTGGATCTCCTCGGCAGCGTGGTGGACTGGCGTGGGTGTCGGTCGTTCCGCCGACACATTTTCTATCGGACCGAAGCGCAACGAGTCCATCACCGCAACTGGCCGCGCACCCATGGTGAAAATATCGCGCAAAATTCCGCCGACGCCGGTAGCGGCTCCCTGAAAGGGTTCGATAAACGATGGATGATTGTGGGATTCGATCTTGAACGCGCAAGCCCACCCGTCGCCGATGTCGACAATCCCGGCATTTTCGCCCGGTCCCTGCACTACCAGTTTGCTGCGCGTGGGCAAGCGCTTCAGGTGGACGCGCGACGATTTATAGGAACAGTGTTCGCTCCACATGACGCTGAAAATGCCGAGTTCGGTTCGCGTCGGCTCTCGTCCATCGAGTAGCTGCCTGATTTTTTCGTATTCGTCCGGAGTGAGGCCGTGTTCCCGGATCATCTCCGGCGTAACGGCAGTAACACTGATCGCAGAGGTGGTCATCGGGGAATCTTTATTGTCGCATTTCAAGCGGTTTTACGCATGGGAATTCGCCTAAGGAATGCCTCTTGCGCAGCGAGTCTATACTGTCGCAGATGAAATCTGTCATCGTCGGCACCGCCGGACATATCGATCACGGCAAAACCGCGCTGATCAAGGCCCTCACCGGCATTGACGCCGACCGGCTCGAGGAAGAAAAACGGCGCGGCATCACCATCGATATCGGTTTTGCTCACCTCGAACTCCCCGCTCCGGACGGCAGCAAGCTTCGGCTCGGCTTCATCGATGTCCCGGGCCATGAGCGCTTCGTGCGCAACATGCTGGCTGGCGTCGGCGGCATCGATCTGGTACTGCTCGTAATCGCCGCCGATGAGGGGATCAAGCCGCAGACTCGCGAGCACTTCGATATCTGCCGTCTGTTGGCCATCCGCCGCGGCATTGTGGTGCTCACCAAGTCCGACGCGGTAGACGCAGAAACGCTCGAAGTCGTGCGACTGGAAGTGGAGGATTATGTGCGCGGGTCGTTTCTCGATCCAGCACAGTCGGCGACTGTCGCTGTGAGTTCGCTGACGGGCGCTGGTCTGGACGAACTGAAATCTGCGCTCTCCCGCGTCGCGTCTGAGGTTACGGCAAAAGACTCTGCCGCGTTGGCTCGGCTTCCCGTTGATCGCGTCTTTAGCATGAAGGGCTTCGGCACGGTCGTTACCGGCACTCTGGTTGCGGGTACGATTCGCAGATCTGACGATGAGGAGCTTGAACTGTTTCCTTCTGGGAAGCGAGTGCGCGTTCGTGGAGTCCAGGTGCACGGCTTGCCGGCAGAAGTTGCGACTGCGGGACAACGCACTGCGCTCAACCTTGCCGGTGTTGCGACCGAAAATTTGGCGCGAGGCATGACCCTGGCCGACGCCGGAACATTTCATCCCACATCGCGAATCGACACGCTGCTCTCTCTTCTTCCATCGGCAAAACCCCTCAAGGACGGCGCGCGCGTCCACTTCCACTCTTATACTGCCGAAGCCGTCGCGGAAGTACGTTTGTATGGATCAAAACAGCTTCGGCCTGGCGATGAGCAGTTCGTGCAACTTCGCCTCTCCGAGCCGATATTGCTGTTGCCCGAAGACCGATTCATCGTGCGCCAATTCTCGCCTGTCGTGACCATTGGCGGCGGCGTGGTGCTGGATGCTTCACCTCTGATTCGCAAACAACCTCCGTACGACACCGCTGCGTTTCTAACCAGATTAAAGACAGGATCACCGGATCAAATATTAGCTGCGCGTGTCGCGCGGCGGGGCCTTGCTGGTCTGCGGCTCGACGAAATCCCCGGAGAAATGAACATCCGCCAGGAGGAAGCCGCGAAGCTGGCCACCAAGGCGGGATTGGTGTGGTGCGATCAGGTGCTGGTCGGGCCCTCGGCTTTCGCGGCGGCTAATGCGCACGTGCTTCGGGCCCTCAAAACGTTTCATGACGCCAATCCTCTGGTCGCGGGAATGAGCAAAGAGGAGTTGCGCGATCGCGTTGATCTCGGCCCGGAAGTCTTTTATCGCGTGCTTGAGCAATTAACCGCGGAGAACAAAATCGAGATTGCAGGCGAGCTCGCGCGCCAAACCGGACGCGGCGTAGTCATGAAAGACGAAGAAGCCGAGGCCAAGAAAATCATTGAGCAGGCGTTTGCCGTGGCCGGATTGAAAGTCCCCTCACTCAAAGAAGTGCTGGCCAGTTTGAAAGTGGATAAGATCCGCGCGCAGAAGATCGTTACGTTGCTCTTGCGCGACAAAGTTCTAATCAAGATTTCAGAGGAGCTGGTCTTCCACCAGAGTGCGCTTGCGGAGATTCGCCAGAGGATTACCGCGCTCAAAACTACGACGCCAAAAATCGACGTTGCCCGCTTTAAAGAAATCACGGGAGTCACCCGCAAATACGCGATCCCACTGCTCGAATATCTGGACCGGGAGCGCGTCACACGGCGCGTGGGAGACGAGCGCGTGATTCTGTGACCGCGGCGACATGCCCGTGGCGCGGCTCAGCTTGGCACGGCGGCGAATTCGCTGTGCCCTGTTAGCTCTCTGTGTTTAAATTCATTCGTGAAAGTAGCCATCGACATCCGTCGCATGACGGAATTCGGCGTGGGCACGTACATCCGGAATGTCGTCCGCACGCTGGCGCAGCTCGATGGCGACAGCGAATATTTCCTCATTGGGTCGCCGCACAAAGTCGCCGAGTGCGGCGCACTACCGCCGAATTTCCACACCGTGGAACTGGCTGGCGGCGATGATACTCTGCAAGGGAATCTCGATTTTCGCGCGATCGTAAAACGCCTGGAGTGCGACGTTGTCCACATCCCACACTTGTTCTGGATCCCGCGGGGACTGAGTTGCCCTTATGTCTTGACCGTCCACGACTTGTTGGAGCACATGTATGGATCGCGCAACGCTTCCAGCCTGCGCCGGAGCCTGCATTTTTATCTGACTCGGAGAGTGTTGCGCAAAGCAGCGCGTGTGATTGCGGTCTCGCAATTCACCAAGAATGAAATTCATAAATTGCTGGAAATCGAAGATGACCGCATCGAAGTCGTCTATAACGCGATTGACGAGCGCTTTCTCCGCGGCCATGCTACCGAGGCGGACCGCGATCTGATCGCCCAGCGCTATCTGGTGAATTATCCCTTCATCCTGTATGCGGGTGCGATCCGACCGCACAAGAATGTTGTGCGCATTATCGAAGCGTTTTCTGCGCTGAAGAGCGAATTGCAAAAAGAAGACGAATACCCGGACCTGAAGCTCATTATCATCGGCGATGATTTGTCGAGCCATCCCCGGTTGCGACGTACTGTAGTACGGAGCGCGGTACAGAACGACGTGCGATTCCTCGGCTTTGTGCCTATCGAAGTGCTACGCATTTTTTATGACGTCGCCAAGGTTTTCGTTTTTCCGTCGCTTTACGAGGGCTTCGGATTGCCGCCCCTCGAAGCGATGGCCCACGGCACTCCAGTCGTCACGGCAAACACCTCCAGCCTGCCGGAAGTTGCGGGGAATGCGGCTTTGCTGGTGAATCCGGAAAACGTTTTTGAGATCCGGCGCGGCCTGCACCGCGCCCTGCTCGATCCGGTGCTTCGCGCGCGGATGAAGCAGCGCGGCTATGAGCAGGCACAAAGATTTTCCTGGACTACTTCTGTTTCCAGGATTCTTGAAATTTATCGTGAGGTGGCGGAACACCGTATTTCTCGCGTGGCTGCTGCGGACTAAGCCGGATCTTGCTGTCGAGGCGCTGGCATTGACATATCAGCCAATTATTTTCGACAAGCGACCATTTTTCAGCTTGAAGACATCGCCGCGCCAGTGGATGCGGCTTCCCATGTAGCTCGCCATCCAAACAACCGGCGCAATCAGGTCGCGCAGCGGCAGCAAGAAGGTATTGCGGAACAATCCGCGTCCGAAGGGCTGGCGATCCTGAAGCACGACGTCGGCTGCGAGAAAGGCTACGGCCACCCGCGCGACGAAGATCAGCGCAAGCAGGATCCAAGTCCACTCTGCCCCGCCGGCTGCCAGCAGCGTCACCAAAGCCCAGGGCAATCCGAAAGTGAAAATCAGCCCCGCATATCCCCAGCGCCGCGCGTCCCGAATTGTCCGCGACCAGCGCAGTTGATGGTGCAAGAACTGCCGCATGCTATAAGCCGGCAGATATGTCGCAACGATCGCAGTGCTCAGTTCGATGCGTTTTCCATTGGCGGCAATGCGCCGGCCGAGTTCATAGTCGTCGGCAAGGTAGTCGAGCAAGACTTCGAAGCCTCCGATGACTTCGAGGTCGCGGCGGCGAAACGCCAGCGTAGAGCCCAGTCCGAAGTGCAACCCGTTTTCCAGAAAACTTGCGCTGAGAACTCCTGGCACAAAGTCGGTGTTGATGCTCAACGCTTCCAGGCGTGAGCCAAGAGTAGGTGCAGCAGCGCCGCGGTACAGGCAAGTTGCCAATCCTACGGAATCGTCGGCTAGCGACGCGACCACTTTCCGCAGGTAGCCAGCTGGCACACGAATGTCGCTGTCGTTGACCAGCAGTATTTGGTGGCTTGCCGCGGGCAACATCTGCACCAGGTTGCTGACCTTGACATTGGCTCCGAGCACGCGCTCGCACATGATCAGCTTGATCTCGCGGCCGGGATACTTCGCCTGCAGGCGGCGCACAACTTCGACGGCCGGGTCATCGGGATCGCTGACTCCGAAAATGATTTGCAATTGCGGATAGTCCTGCTCACAGTGACTGCAAAAACTCTCCCACATTTCCGGGTCGACGCCGCGGAGCGGTTTGAGAATGGACACTGGCGGGAGTTGGGCTTCTGGCAGCGGAGCCCGAGTGAGCTTTTCGTGCCGATCGCGGAGAAGGCGGGCCATCCCGATCGCCGACAGAAAATAAAAAACAAGGCTCCCAAGAGTTCCAATTGCGCCGACAGCTTCAACCACAGCCCTGGGGATCAGTAGCGCCATCAGAGCATGTTACTCGTAGCGCAGCGACTCGATGGGATCGAGATTGGCCGCTTTCCATGCGGGATAGATACCGAAGACCAGTCCGACCGTGGCGGAAGCGGCAAAGGCAAAAGCAGACCAGTACACCGACATCGAGGCTGGCAGCGACGGGAACGCGATGGGAACAATGGTAGTGATCAGCGCGCCAACCGCGAGCCCGATTACTCCGCCGACCGCGGTGAGCATGACGGCTTCGAGCGTGAACTGCACCAGGATGTCGCGTTTGCGCGCGCCCATGGCTTTGCGCACTCCAATTTCGCGCGTGCGCTCGGTCACCGACACGAGCATGATGTTCATCACGCCCACACCGCCTACGATCAAGCCCACACTTGATACCGCAAACATGAAGACAAAAATCATCCCTGTAACCTGGTTCCAAACGTCGGAAATGGAATCCTGCGTAAAAACGGCGAAATTGTCCGGTTTATCGGTCGGGACTCGCCGGCGGCGGCGCAGCAGTTCGCGCATTTCGTCCATCGCCTTTGGCATGTCGTCGTGCGAGGTTGCCTTCACGCTGATCCAATATTGCTTTAGTTCGGGATGCAGCTTGCGAAACGTGCTGAGGGGAAAGAAAACGATATTATCGTCCGGATTCTTTCCTCCCCCGAATACGCTCTTGCGGACTTGCGCCACGCCGATCACGGTAAAAAGCTGGCCTTCAATATCGAGTTCTTTGCCCAATGGCTGTTCGTTTGGGAAAAGTTCCTCGGCAGTATCATGGCCAACAATAATGACCGAAGCGCGGCGTTCATCGTCGATGTCGCTGAACCAGCGGCCGGAAGCGAGCGCAACATCAATTACATCCTTATAAGAGCTGGTATCTCCTTCGAGAATTGTCTGCTTGGCCTTGCGGTCCTTGTACTTCACCGAGTAAGTTCCGGTGCCGAGTTCGGGCCGGAAATAACGCACCCCGGCGGTGACCGCTTTTACATGCGGCAGATCTTGCATCGCCATGGCGTCGTCATAGGTAAGTTCCTTGCGCGTGCGCATTTCTTCTGTAGGACGTCCGAACGTAAATGGTTCGAGGTGAAACGCGAAAATGATATTGGAGCCAAGGCTGGCAATGACCTGACTTACGTTGTCGTTCAACCCGCGCACAATCGACGAAATTCCAATCACGACGGCAACGCCAATCACGATGCCGAGCACGGTCAGCGACGAACGCAGCTTGTTGCCGCGGATGGTATCGACCGCCATGTTCAGCCCTTCGCCGAATTCGCCTTTAACCAGCATTGCTGCAGAACCTTCTCACCAACGAGACATAACGATCGGGCAATTCTCTTTTACATTTCGAAGCTACGTTTCAAAGCGCAGCGCCGCAATCGGATCGAGCAATGCCGCGCGCCGCGCAGGATAGACGCCAAAGAAGATTCCAACGCTTGCGGCAACGAACACTCCCGCCAGCACTGCCCACAATTTGATTGCCGAGGGCATACCGATGGCTAGGGTGATGCCCTTGGCAAAAACGATGCCGCTGATCACACCGATGGCGCCGCCGAGCAATGCCAGGGTCAGCGACTCGATCAGAAATTGCAGCAGAATATCATCGCTGCGGGCTCCCATCGCTTTACGGATGCCAATCTCCCGCGTGCGTTCCGTCACTGAAACCAGCATGATGTTCATGATCACGATGCCGCCCACTACCAGGGAGATGGCGGCGATCCCGATCATGGCGTAAAAGAACGTGCCGCTGAAATTCGACCAGATGCTCAAGAGGCTGTCGTTGGTCTCGATATCGAAAGTGTCGTCATCACCGGGATGGACGTGGCGGCGGGCACGCAGTACGGCGCGAGTTTCATCCATCGCTTCTTCAAAGCCGGCGCCGCTGGCCGCGGCCTTGCCGGAAATGCGGACGCTTTCATGCGAACCGTGCTGCTTCTGGTAGGCGCTGATCGGCATGAGCGCATAGTTATCCATGCTCTGGCCAAGCGTCTTGCCTTTGGGTTTGCCGACACCGACCACGCGATAGACCCAGCCGTCGATGCGGACCTCCTTGTTAATCGGGTCCGTG
>DATEBK010000173.1:0-6309 GCA_035287825.1 Terriglobales bacterium | reverse complement strand
AAATGCCTTCTGCTCCGGGCATGGCAGCGCCGGCGTCACCGGCTCCACAGTTTGAGTTTCGTCCTGACGTGATCCCTGATCTGGGAACTGCCAAGCGTCCACTGGATCCGCGACTTATTCGGCGCGACTTTCCGATTCTGGAAGAACGGGTGCATGGGCGTCAGTTGGTGTGGCTCGACAACGCGGCTACCACGCAAAAGCCGAACGCAGTTATCGATCGACTTGCGCACTTCTATAAGCACGAGAATTCCAATATTCATCGAGCGGCCCACGAGCTCGCCGCGCGAGCCACAGACGCCTATGAGAGTGCGCGGGAGAAAGCGCGGCGCTTCTTAAATGCCTCTTCGACACGCGAGGTCATATTTGTTCGCGGCACGACCGAGGGCATTAATCTTGTGGCGCAGACCTGGGGACGCCGCAACGTCCAGAAAGACGACGAGATCGTCATAACCTGGCTGGAGCATCACGCGAATATCGTGCCGTGGCAGCAGCTTTGCTCGGAGAAGGGAGCGCGGCTGCGGGTCGCTCCGGTGAATGATCGTGGCGAAATTATTCTTGAAGAATACGAAAAACTGCTGGGCCCGCGCACGCGAATCGTCTCATTCAGCCAGGTTTCGAATGCGCTAGGAACCATTACTCCGGCGCGCGAGATGGTCGAGATGGCGCATCGCTATGGCGCACGGGTGCTGGTAGATGGCGCGCAGGCCGTTTCCCACATGCGCGCGGATGTGCAGGCGCTGAATTGCGACTTCTACGTGTTCTCGGGGCATAAAGTTTTCGGTCCAACGGGAATTGGGGTTGTCTACGGAAAGCTCGATGTTCTGGAGAACATGCCGCCATGGCAAGGCGGCGGCAACATGATTGTTGATGTGACCTTCGAGAAGACGACGTACCAGTCGTCTCCGGCGCGATTCGAGGCTGGGACCGGGAATATCGCTGACGCGGTGGGATTAGGTGCAGCCCTCGACTACGTCGAGGAAGTTGGCATGGAGAACATCGCGGCGTACGAGCACGAACTGCTGAATTACGGCACGGCAAAACTAATGACGGTTCCGGGATTGCGGCTGATCGGTACGGCGCGGGAGAAGGCAGGTGTAATGTCGTTCGTGCTCGATGAGATCCGTACCGAGGACGTCGGGGTTGCGCTCAACGAAGAAGGCATTGCCGTGCGCTCGGGTCATCACTGCGCGCAGCCGATCCTGCGGCGCATGGGTGTGGAAAGCACGGTCCGCCCGTCGGTGGCGTTCTACAACACATGCGAGGAACTCGATCATCTGGTGGCAACACTGTTGCGCATTCAGGCTGGACGCGGACGACGCCAGTGACGTCCCGGTATTGGCGCACGAACCTAACCGATAAGACGGCTGATCAGGACGAAGATCGCTAACAGCAGAACACCGCTTCCGAACGTGTACCAGATGAGCTTGCGCTCGATGGGGAGCAAAGGCTCGTACTCGGTTTTCATTCGTTCCAGTTCTTCACTCAAGCGCGGATCTGACATAGCTCATCCTTTCACGATGGGTGGAAACACGTTATGGAAGAAGAGCCACGAGATCAGCAATCCTATCCAGATGATGTAGCCGAATAAACAGAGGACATAGACGGCAGCCAACTTTGCGAATCCTTCCTGCCACAGGCGGCGGAAGTTTGACATCACTCCGATGGCAAAGAAGGTCAGCAAGAAGAAGATGGCGCGAAATATGTTCGCCTGGGCCATGGACGCCTTAATTTTTGGGACCAGGCTCGGCGTCCCGATGCCGATGGCGAGCACGATCAGAAACGTGACGAGGTAGCCGAGGATAAACTTCGGGAAGCGTTGCCAGATCTCGATGAAGCGGACTTTATCTCCCTGGCGGCGTTCGATGATTGTGGACCAAACCCAAGCCAAGATGAAAGCCCAAACGCCGATGAAGACATCGATAAATACTTTCACGGTGGTGGTGACGCCCAAGATCCATCCGGGCTGGTAGGCGACGCCGGATGAGGCCAAAGCCTTGGCGCGGATGAGGGCGTCGGTAATTGCGCCGCTGGCGACGGCTGCGCCGTCGGTTTTGACGGCGAGTCCCATCCAGGCTGCGGCGACCATGGGCTGTCCGCTGAGATAGTGCTGGGCAGCGAAAGGAAGCACCATGAGTTCAATCACGGCAAAGACAACGACGAGCGAGGACACCATGATGGGGACGATGGGACGAGCTCGGATCGCGCCGCCGGTGGCGATGGCTGCCGAAACGCCGCAGATGGAGATGCCGGATGCCAGAGGAGCGGCCCATTCGCGGCTGAAACCGAAATAGCGACGAGACACAAAGTACACAATCGGCCAATAGATCAGGTAGGCCTCAATGATGGCGCAAACTCCGCGCAGGATCACGGATGTCGCAAGCTGCCGTTGCTCCAATGCGGCGATTCCGAGGAACCCTCCGAGAATCACGATGGCTGTTTTGATGTAAAGCTCGGGGCGGATCGCCTCTTTGAGGGCGCGGGCGACTCCGGGAAGGAAGTTGCCAATCAGCAGGCCGGCGATCAAAGCGATGATGTATCCGGACTCGTTGGTGAGGCTGAGCGACCAAGGGATCTTCATTGCCGGCAGCTTGTCGGGCGTGGCAGCGATGTAAGCCCAACTGCCAAGAAACCAGCAGGCGTAGCTGAGAATGAAGACGGCGGTGAATCCGAGCGCGAAACGTTTGAGATCAGCGCGGAGGGCTTTGGCGGCGGCGAGCAAGACAACCAGCAGGAAGAGGTAAGTCCCGGTGAGGGAAAACGGTACGGGCAACTTTGCGTAAAGTTTGGATGCGGGAGCGAGCGCCTTCGAGGGTGACGTCCAGACAGCGGTTGTGATCGACCATCCCAGGAGGTCGGTTCCGAAAAGCAAGGCCAGCGAAAGCGCGAACACGAACAGGCCGATCCAGACCGCCAGCCAATCTTCGGTGATCGTGCCGTGAGCAGTGGCCGTGGACGGTTCTGATAGTGAGGTTGTTCCGGCTTCCGTGAGAGCTCCGTTTGGCATGGTGAATCCCCAAAATTGGCGGTAATCATACCATGTTGTGTATCCATTTTGTCTATTGTTTTAGTAGACTTTGTGGCCTGGCGGCGCATTCCCCGGCGCGGAAATAAAAACCCCATCCTCGCAGGAAGCCTGCGAAGGATGGGGCGATGCCGCTGGATTGATCAATGCTGCGCCTGGCTATTCCAGGAACATGTTGACTTCGGTCTTGATGGTCGAGGTGCCGACCGTGGTGGTTATGGTTGCAGTAGCTTTGCCGGCAATTGGGTTGACGCAGGTTTCGGTGCTGCCAGCGCAGAATCCGTTGCCAGGGCCGGTTTGTCCCAAGGTGCCGAAAGCGGTGTCGTCATAAATGACGACGATCGAGCCTGCCGGGAACGGGTTGGGGCCGAAGTCATAGCTGCCCGTGTCCAAGATGTAGTTCTTGCCTTGCTTGATAACGACGGAGATGACGAGATCGTCAGTGGTGTCGCCGGTGTCGTCTTCGTAGAACCAGAAGATCTGGCCGCAATTTGCGCTGGAGGAAGAATCAGCATCGCAGGCGCTGAGCGATTGGGTGAAGGCGGGCTCACCGATGACGACTCCACCGGTCGCGATAGTGGAACAATCGGCGCCGTTGGCGTTCTGGTTGGGAAAGCAGGGCCACTCATCGTTGCCGCCGCCATCGACGGGCGGCAGAACGCCGAAACCGGCCATCAGCTGCTCGAGGACTGCTTTTTCTTTCACGCCTTTTGGAGCACGATCGGCTTGAGCGGGAGATACAACCTTGAACTGAAAGTGATGTGGACTTTGTGCCAGCGCTTGCTGCCCGCCAACCGTGAAGGCAACAATCACCATGAGAACGACGACTGGAAGCAAAATGGATTTCTTCATGGATCCCTCCTGAGAGATGCGAAGCTGGGAGAACGGAGGCTTCGTTGGGGGGAGTATGGGAGATGTTTACGGGCGTGTCAATTGGGATTCGGACAATTCAGCGTAGCGGATAAAAGATGATCAGTGTTATTGCAATATGTTGCACATGGCAGGGTGAAAGAGGGGTTCACCGTTACGGGCGTAACTTGGTACTGGCAGTGGTAGGCAATGAAGATGATATGAGCCATGTCCATGGGAACGCAGAAGGCCCTTGCCGCGCTGCAATCGGAGTCCTCGCAAGCTCTGTCGCTGCTGGACGACCGGATTCTGGCGCTAATCATTGGACATACTCCGCTGGCGAAAGTGTTGGAAATAATGTGCGCGGAGATCGAACGGCATTATTCGGGAATGCTGTGCTCGGTTCTTCTGCTTGAAGCGGACGGTATAACGCTGCGGTGCGGAGCGGCTCCGAGTCTGCCGGAAGAATATAACCAAGCGATTGACGGCGTGAAAATTGGACCCTCGGTGGGGTCGTGTGGCACGGCAATTTACCGCAAGCAAGCGGTCGTCGTCTCCGATATTGCAAGTGATCCATTGTGGGCAGAGTTCCGGCATCATGCGTTGCGACAGGGCTTGCGCGCGTGCTGGTCGACGCCGATTCCAGCACAAGACGGGAGCATGCTGGGAACGTTTGCTATCTATTACCGCGAGCCGCGCACTCCTGACGCCGAACATTTGCGACTGATTGCGCATGCGACGCATCTGGTCGCGCTAGCTATTGAACGGGACCGGGACAAGACCGAACTGCGGGCAGCGGAGGACCGGTACCGCACGCTGGTGGAGCGCTTGCCCGCGATTACCTATGTCGCCGAACTGGGGGCGGACGGGCCGTGGCACTATGTGAGTCCGCAGATCGGGTCGATTCTCGGTTTCGCGCCGAAGGAGTGGCTGGCGGAGCCGATGAACTGGCTGAATCATATCCACCCTGAAGATCGTGAGATTGCGCTGGCGGCGGAGAAACGGTTTATCGAGACGCAGGAAATGTTTCAGGCAGAATACCGCATGTTTGCCCGCGACGGCAGAGTGCTTTGGTTTCGGGATGAAGGGGTGATGCTGCAAGGCGCGGCGGATGATCGCCGACCGCTGATGCAGGGCGTGCTGTACGACATTACCGAACATAAGCGGCTGGAGGAGCAACTGCATCACTCGCAGAAACTGGAGGCGGTGGGACAGCTGGCGGGAGGAGTGGCGCACGACTTTAACAATTTGCTGATGGTGATCCAAGCGCACAATGAGCGGCTGCGCGGGCGGCTGGCGGCGGGTGACGCGGCACACAAAGATGCGGAGGAAATTGAACGCGCGGTGACGAGGGCCACGGCGCTTACGCAACAACTTCTGACGTTCAGCCGGCGGCAGGTGTTGCAACTGCGGGCGATTGAATTGAACGGCATTTTGAGCGAAGTGACAAAGATGCTGCACCGGCTGATTCCGGTAAGCATTGAGCTGAAGATTTCGCTGAAGGCATCGCCGGACCGCATCAAGGCGGACCCGGGGCAAGTTGAACAAGTGTTGATGAATCTGGCGGTGAACGCCCGGGACGCGATGCCGCACGGCGGACAGCTGGTAATTGAGACGAAGAATGTTGAACTCCACGAAGCGCAAGCCGGAGAGCAAAGCCGAATTCCGCGGGGGAAATACGTTGTTCTGACGGTGAGCGACAGCGGCACTGGAATGAGCGGCGAGGTTCTGGGCAGGATTTTTGAACCGTTTTTCACGACGAAGAAGCCGGGCAAAGGAACTGGTCTGGGTCTGGCGATTGTTTACGGGGTGATCAAACAAACCGGGGGTTGGATCACAACTCGGAGCGAGCCGGGACGGGGCACGACGTTTGATATTTATTTTCCTCCGGCAGCGGAACAAGATAGCGGGCGAGAGAGCGGGGCTAAGCCGGGTAAATCCACAACTACTGCATCCGCCGCGCGAGGAACAGAGACGATTTTGCTGGTGGAGGACCAGGACGGGATCCGCGACCTGGTGGGCGAGTTCCTGCGGAAGAGTGGTTACTCGGTTCTCATTGCTGCCGACGGAAATGAAGCGCTGCAACTGGCTGAGGAGCATAAGGGTCCGATTGATCTGCTGCTCAGCGATGTGGTCATGCCGAATCTGGGAGGGCGAGAACTGGCACGGCGCCTTACGGAACCGAGGCCACAAATGAAGGTGTTGTTCATGTCAGGCTATCCCGACCATGGCACGCCGAGCAACGAAGTGGTGGACGACTCGGCGTCGGTGTTGCAAAAGCCATTCCTGCTGGAAACTTTGGCACGGAAGATTCGCATCCAGCTAGATAACTGAGCTCGGAGTTCGGCCGCGCGAACTTTCTTGCAGTCGATCTTCATCCACTCGATCTTAGTCGACTCGATCTTCGTCCACTCGATCTTCGTCCACTCGATCCGCGC
>DATEBK010000172.1:0-4095 GCA_035287825.1 Terriglobales bacterium | reverse complement strand
GCAAGGCATTTCGCCTTGAACTCCGAGATGGCGATTTCGTGCATGGACCCTCTTATAGTCCACTGATTATACCATGGTCAATATAATGGTCATATCGATAAAGCCAAGAAAAAGGGCAGTTCGGGCAGATTCATCCGGAGGTCGCGGCGGCGCAGAAGTTGAAACAGGATGTGTTTGTCGCTGAGATTTATCTGGACCGGCTTTACCAGCACGACCTGCACGCCGCGAGGTATGAAGCGCTGGCGCGCTTCCCTGCCGTGGAGCGCGATTTTTCTTTTGTGTTCGACGATGGCGTGGATTTTGCGAAGATCCACGAGAGTGTTTGCGGGTTGGGAATTGTCGAGCTCCGGAGTTTTGTTCCGGTGGAGATTTTTCGTGGGGAAAAAGTTGGCGCGGGCAAGTATTCGATATTGATGCGGGCGAGATTCCAATCTCCCGAGCGCACGCTGCGGGACGATGAAGTAGCGCAGTGGGCCGCGCAGATTGCTAAGAAGCTGGAGGGGCTGGGCGGAGTGCAGAGGGCGTAACTCAATCGATCGTCCAACTCCTCACCTGTTGGCCAGAGTTCTAATCGTCCCCAATCCGAGCAGTCGTTCATCAGCTGTGACCAGGGTCAAGTCGAGGACTTCGGCGGTGGCAGCCAGTATGCGGTCGGCGGGGTCTTGATGCATGTTGAGTTGCCGCGCTACGAGTGCGATCTCGTGGGTGAATGGGGCTTCGCGAGTGCCGGCTGTAGCCTGCGTCAGCCATTCAGAAAGATCTTCTTTGATTCGAATTCTGCCCTTGTAATGTAACGTCAGCGCTTCCCATGTGCTCAGCGGAGAAAGCCACAGTTCGTTTTCCGTGTCATTGAGATAGTGCAACACCCGTTTGCCAATGCGTTTCGGGTCTCGAAAACGCCACAGCCAGATGTGTGTATCGAGCAGAAGTTTCAATCGCGCAGAACCTCCCACTCGTCTTCGTCGTTAGCAGGAGAAACGATGTCCCCCAGTATTTCGAAGGAGTCTTTCATCGACCCGAACCACTTTTCGCGGTCTATGACTGTGGTGGGCGGAACGATTTCGGCCACAGGCTTGCCGAATCGCGTGATGCGAATCGGCGTTTTGGTAGCGCGAACCTGCTCCAGCAGTGCAAGGCATTTCGCCTTGAACTCCGAGATGGCGATTTCGTGCATGGGCCCCCTATAGTCCACTGATTATACCATGGTCAATATAATGGTCATCTCGAGAAGGGCAGAAAAAGGGCATCCCGATAACGGGATGCCTTTTGATTTTGCCCATTCATTCTTTGCGGTTATTGGCCGGGTGGTTTTTCCTGTTTCTTCTTTTCTTCTTCCTCCTGTTTTTTCTGCGCGGGCGTTTTTTGTGCTGGCGCAGGTTTGTTGGCGGCAGGCGGAGGCGTCCGGGGTTGCGGATGCTCAGCCGGTGGCACGGCAGGTTTCGCTGCTGGCTCAGTCCGGTTGGGCTCAGGGCGATTCGTTTCAGGACGATTCGGCTGAGTCGCGGGCGGGCGGTTTTGCTGCGCCGGCGGAGTGGGCCGATTCATCTGGTTGTTGTTGTTCTCCGGACGATTATTCTCGGGGCGATTCTCTTGCGCTGGTTTGTTTTGCGGAGGATTATTTTCCGGACGGGTGGTCGGCTGCGTCGGACGAACCGGAGCCGGTTGATTTGGCACCGGCCGGTTCTGAGCCGGCTGATTCGGTGCTGGCTGACTTGGCGCAGGCCGGTTCGAAGCGGGCTGATTCGGCCGATTCATCGGCTGGCTGGCGGGTTGATTCGTCGGCTGATTCGGACGGTTTGGCGGCTGGTTCGCGGGCTGTCCGGGGCGGGCGATAGCCGGGTTGGGATGTCCGGTGGTGGGAGTTGCCGGTTTGCCGGGAGGCGCTTGCTTCACCATGGGGCGCGACGCGGCTGCGGGACGCAGGGCTTGCAACTGGCTCCGCGGGACGGGTTGTCCGGGATTGGCGGCTAGGGCCTGTTGCTGTTTGGCGAAGGGCACGGGCGGCGGAGGCGGCGTTTTCTTGGCGACTACCGGCCGGCTCATGACGGCGGCGGGCGGCGCTTTGACGCGGCCTGCGGTTGCGGCCTTCGCTCCGAGCACGGCCTGGCGGGTGGGAACGACGGCAACCCGGGCGGCAACAGGAGCGCTGGCGAGTTGCTGGGCGTTCATCGTAACCGCGACCTTGGCGACGGGCTGCGCTCCGGCAAATGCGCCCTGGGGAACGACGGTCACGGCTCCCTGAACACTTCGATTGGCATAGGTTATGTTGGTGATGTTGGTGGTTTTATTGATGATGGTGGTGTTATAGACGTTTGTGATCACCGTGGTGTTGACGACGGTGTTGCTTACGTTGACTTGAGTCATGTATCCACGGCTGACCTGGTAGGGAGGAACGTAGACTTCGCGCGGTCCGAGCGGAAACCAGCCGACATTGCCGCCCCAGCCTCCGGGACCTCCACCGATGAAGACAACGAGCGCGGGAGCGTAGACGGGGCGCACATTGACCGGGCCGGCAATCCATCCCCAGCGGCCGCCTACGAAGACCCAGCGTCCGTAGTGGAACGGCGCGTAACCCCAGGGCGAGTCATCGACCCAGGTGTATCCCCAAGGCGGAATCCAATCCCAATGGCCGGAGTGATACGGCGCCCAGCCGACGGCAACCTGGCTCGGATACCAGACATGGCCGTAGGTGCCATCGTCGCCCCACTGGCCATATTGATCGAGATCTTCGAAGCCAACGACGTCGCGCGAGAGATAGAGCGCGGAGCGCGACTGGTCGTAGCGAGCGTCGCGGCCATAGGCCCAGCTGTCGAAGGCGTCGGGATCGCCAAGGGTTTCAACGTCGGCGTAAAGAGAATCAGTGCCGCTGAAGGTGGCTTGTTGTCCGGCGTAGAGGTCGTAGGTTTGCCCGCTGCCAGTCGCCTGGCCATTGCCGTCGCGCAGGGAGACGATGGTGTATGTGCCGTCGGCGCTGGCATCGACGCGATAGCGTCCGGGCTGAGTGATGGTGAAGGCGAGGTTGGGCGTATCGATTTCGAAATCGTCGTTGGGATCGAGCTGGCGTACCCGAATGTTGATTGCTCCCGAAGAAAGCTGGATCTGGACGGTGTGATCATCGAGATTGAGGAACGAGATACCGGTGTTCTCGCCGAGGCGTATGACGGCGGAACCGAGTTGCAGTTCGGCGCGCGAGGCCACGTCAGACCAGAGTTGGTCGCCGGTGGTCATGGGGCGGTTAGGGACAGCTCCGACCCAATCAGTGGTACCTGCGGGCTGGAACGAAACCGAGCCGTCGAGGTAACCGAGACGAGCGACGCGGGTGGGAGGGTCGTCCTGGGGATTGTCCTGGGCGGCGCTTTGTATCGGAAGAAATATGGTTGCGAGGGCCAGAAACAGGGCGGCACTCGTCCAAGATAATTGCTTGAGTTTTGTTGTCATCGTTTGCGTCTCCGTCTTGTTATGGCGAAATTTTGTGGTCACGAACCTAAAACTACGAAAGTTTGTCAAGATTTGTAAACGCCATAGTTTGATGCCGGAAATTGTAATCGCGGCCAATGTCGTTGTCGTGAATGGCTGTCGGAAATCAAAGCGCGAGCGAGACGAAGGGCAAGAACGCTCGGCCAAAATGGTTTGCCAGGGTGAGCAAGTTAAGGATAGCAGATTCAATCGGCCAGCGGGATCTCGGGGCTTTACCCTACGGGCCGGGATGGCGGTTACGCGCACGCGACGTTGGCATCGCTGTGCTAGGCTGCTTTTTATGACTACGGTTTCGGCAGTTCCTAAACATTTTCTTTCCGACAAGGTGGAGCATTTTACCGAGTCGGTGATTCGCGATATGACGCGGCAGGCAATGCTGTATGACGCGGTGAATCTCGCGCAGGGGTTTCCGGATTTTTCAGCTCCGGCGGAGATCAAGCGGGCAGCGCAGGAAGCGATAGCGGCCGATGTGAATCAGTATGCGATCACCTGGGGCGCGAAGAGTCTGCGTAATGCGATCGCGCGGCAGATGCAGGAGCGGCAGGGGATCGAGGTCGATCCGGAGAAAGAGATTGTGGTGTGCTGCGGGTCGACGGAGGCGATGATCGCGACGCTGCT
>DATEBK010000171.1:0-4363 GCA_035287825.1 Terriglobales bacterium | reverse complement strand
AAACCACTCAAGTTTGTCATGGAAGGATTTGAAATCGGTTAGCATGGTCTCCTTAGTGACAATCTTGCCCGAGGATGCGACGGCCGCCCAGTCGTCAGCGAAGATCTGATTGAGCTTCTCGATATCGCCAGCTACCATTGCATTCCCCATATCCTGTCCGATTTGTTTGATAGCGTCGACATCGGTCGAATCGCTAGCAGGGGCGCTCTTGCCCTTGCCCATTGCCGATGCTTCCCGGATGCTACCGCTCGCCCACCATACGAAAGCCGAGAACAAACACAGCACTACGAACCACTGGCTGAGAACGCTCTTTTTCATTTGTGTCTCCTTAGCAGTCATTGGTCATTGCTACGCCCGCAGTATCCGAGAAGGGACAAACGTTGTCCATGACCTCTGAGGTCATGGGAGGGCCAGGGGGGAGGACGGGGTGTGAACCGGAAGGTCCCGTCATGTCATGCAACTCGTAAGCGGCTCACTCCTCCGCGATTATTGAGCTGCCGTTAGCGCCACGCGGGTGGCTTCATCGGCAGGGAAAAAGCTTTCGATGTGCATTTCCTGCAGAGCAACGTCCTGCGGCGATCCGAAGGTTGTAAGGGTAGAAAAAAATCGCAGCTTGGAGTTGTTCCATTTATAGTCGATGGTCAAAAATGGCGGGGGCGAATCGTCAACATTCAGAGCCCGCCAGCGGCTGGGCACGGCCGGATAACTGAGCAACTCCTCAAGGAAACATTTCATCGTCTCGTCCGACGGGTTAGCGGCAACCTCACGATGCACCCGCTGAATGATGTGGGCTGCGATGCTCTCCCAATTTTCGATGAATGGCCGGAGCCCTTTAGGATGAAATACGAAGCGGACTCCGTTGTGTGGCTTCACAGAATCGCAGATGGGGAAGCGTCCTAGGAAGTGCCGCATTCCGGAATTCATCCGCAGCGTGTTCCAATATCGGTCGATGATAATTCCTGGATACGGCTCTAGTTGCTTCAGGAGAAGATCGATGGCATGGCGCGCCGCCTCCATCTCCGGTGCGTCAAGGCTGGTCTGGCGATAGAGCGGTGCGTAACCGGCCGCCAGCAGCAGCGTATTCCGTTCGCGCAGGGGGATCTGCAGCGCCTCGGCTAGACGCAGCACCATCTCCCGGCTTGGCTGCGCTCGGCCGGTCTCAACGCAGCTCAAGTGACGTGTCGAGATATTGGCATCGAGTGCCAGGGTCAACTGACTGATGCGTCGAGCAGCGCGCCACTGGCGCAGCAGAACTCCAAAACATGCTTCAGGCGTTGTGGCGGAACCGGCGGCCGAAGAGATCACGCTCGATTATAAGAAGAATCGCTCGCCGTCCGCCACAAGCAGCCATTGCGAAGTGGTCGTCCTTCTTTAACTTGCTTTCTCTTCTTCGTTGCGTCTTCGGGCAGCAGCTCCTGCTGGATCCGTTATGATATCGACCCACTTTGGATTCGGCGAGGCCTCGGCGTTGTAGTTGTCGTGCCAGTTCCACCACTTGTAGGGCTCGCTTTGAGGGTAGCCCTCTGGCGAGTCCTCCCACTTTTCCTGACGGCCGAGCGGAGTGAGATCGAGGTAACTCCATGTGCTCCCCATCGCCTCGTCGCCGCGGTTGTTGATGAAGTATGTGCGGAACACACGCTCGCCGTCGCGAAAGAATACGTTGTGGCCGTGCCATTCATCCACGCCGAAGTCTTTGTCGAAGCTATCGGTGATGGTGTACCAGGGCATCTCCCAGCCCATCCGAGCTTTCAGACGCGCGATGTCCAGCTGCGGCGCGCGTGAGGCATAGGCGAGGGTCGTGTCGCGGGCATTTAAGTGGGCCAAGTGCGCGACCTGATCGGCGCCGAAGGAGCAGCCGCGGCAGGCGTGCTCGGGCCAGCCGAAAACTCCGGGATCGAAGAAGGCGCGATAGAGGATCAACTGAGGGCGTCCCTCGAACAAGTCTAGGAGGCTCACCCTGCCTTTGGGCCCGTCGAACTCATACTTCTTCTCGACCGCGGTCCAGGGCATCCGGCGACGTTCGGCGGCTAGCGCATCTCGAGAGCGGGTCAAAGCCTTCTCCTTCACGAGGAGTTGTTGCCTCGCAGTCTCCCACTCCTGCTGCGACACGATCGCGGGGATCTTCATTGCGAGGTGCTTTTTCGTGTCTTCGTTAGGCGTCGACATTTTATTTCTCCTTGTTAGTCAGATTTGGGATGGTTTCTTCCAATGCGTTCTTTTTGCGAGAAACTTTTACAGCCAATGCTGCTAGACCACCGGTGGATACCGCCCCGGCGACGACTAATCCCATGGTTGCGAAACAGAACGGACACATCACTCACCTCCTCGGTGGCAGACTTGCTGTTGAGCCGCCTCTGTTTAGATGACGGATACGGCGGGACTATTTCGACAGGAAAAACAAAAAAAGTTAGCCCGGCTTTGGAGTGGAGATGTGTCACTGCTGGGCGGGTTAATACTAAACACAAGGTGCCTCCGCTCGGTAGATCATCGCATTCCGCGATGATCTCCTCCGGTCGGCATGACAGATTTGGGATGTTCAGACGTCTCAGATTTGATCCAGCAAAACACGCTGGATGGAACTGCCCAACTCAAGCCAAAACCTGGCTTGAATGCACCCTAAAACGCCGATGATTAAGGCCTTTAATTGGCAGCTCCTCCAGCAACCCACTTTCAGCCACTACCTCCTAGGGTTTTTCATCGATTTGTAACAAGCCTCTGGTAGCCTAAAGCTGAATGTCAAATCAAGCCTTGCCCCGGCCGCGTTTTAACGCTCCCGAACCGGAGCGGGGGCCATCCAAGCAAGGATCAAAGGCCGCCCTGAAAATCGAAGCCCGAACGACGCCGGTGTTACAGGGGAAGGTCAGTGAAATCCCCGATATTGTGTTTGGCTGGACGATGCGCCTTTGCGGCCTGGCGGTGGTCGCGCTGCTCGGCCTGATCGTTTATCAACTGGCGGTGGGATCGCAACTCTCCTGGCATGCTTTTGGCTGGAAGTTCTTTGGCCAATCGGACTGGAATCCGGTGGAGGACCAGTACGGCGCGCTGCCGTTCGTGTTTGGAACGATCGTGTCTTCGCTGCTGTCGCTGGTCATCGCTGTGCCGCTATCCATTGGAGTAGCAGTTTTTATCACTGAAATGTGCCCAGTCGCGCTGCGCGGCGCTCTTTCTTTTACAACTGAATTGCTAGCGGCCATCCCCAGTGTGGTTTATGGACTTTGGGCGATTTTCGTTCTGGTGCCGATCCTGCGCGAGTATGTCCAGCCACTCTTAGCCAAGACACTGGGCTGGACGGGGTTGTTCAGCGGACCGCCGTACGGCATTGGGATGCTGGCGGCGGGCACGATTCTGGCGATCATGATTATTCCAATCATTTCTTCGATCACACGCGAGGTACTGACCGTGGTACCGCAGCACCAGCGTGAAGCGGTGCTGGCGTTGGGCGCAACGCGGTGGGAGATGATCCGTATGGGTGTGCTGCGGAATGCGCGCGCTGGAATTGTGGGCGCAATCATTTTGGGCCTGGGTCGAGCGCTCGGCGAAACTATGGCGGTCACCATGGTGATCGGTAATCGTCCCGAGATTGCCAAGTCGTTATTTGCCCCTGGATATACCATGGCCAGCGTTCTGGCGAACGAGTTTACGGAAGCGACCGGCAACTTGTATCTTTCTGCGTTGATCGAGATTGGCTTGGCTCTGTTCTTTGTCACCATCGTGGTTAACGCCCTGGCACGGCTTATGGTGTGGAGCGTTACTCGCGGTCAACCGGCGCGAAGCATGGCGTGACATCCGATGCCTGATACGACCTCAAATTCGGCTGCGGAGATGGATCCGCGGAGCAGTATCCCGCCGATCAGCCTGCGACGGCGTATCACAGACCATGTGATGACTGGAGTTGCAGTACTCACGGTTGTCCTCGTGTTGTTGCCGCTTTTCGCGATCTTTGCCTACCTCGTCTACAAAGGTATCGGCTCCATCAATATTGCTTTTCTCACGCAGACTCCGAAGCCGGTCGGTGAGTCTGGCGGCGGCATGGCAAATGCCATTGCTGGCTCGATGGTGATTCTTGGCATCGCCAGTCTGCTGGGCGTGCCATTTGGAATTGGAGCGGGTATTTTTCTTTCTGAGTACGGGCGCAATCGTTACGGCGATATCGTGCGCTTTGTCTCCGATGTGCTGAACGGTGTGCCTTCGATCGTGGTTGGCATTGTCGCCTATGGACTCGTCGTGGTGCGCCAAAAACATTTCTCCGCGCTGGCTGGTGGTGTCGCACTGGCTATCATGATGGTGCCGACCATCGCGCGTACCACGGAGCAGATGTTGCTATTAGTGCCGCAGGCCATCCGCGAAGCCGCTTACGGGTTGG
>DATEBK010000170.1:0-3605 GCA_035287825.1 Terriglobales bacterium | reverse complement strand
TCGATATTAAGCAGGTGAAAGCCCGCAAAGATGCAGCCTCCACGAGGTCAAACAAGGGAGTGGAGAAATGGCTCCGAGGGACGACAAACTGTACGGTCATACAGGGCCAAGCCCGCTTTCAGTCCTCGAATACTGTCATCGTCAACGATGAAGTTCTGCAAGCCGACAAGATCTATATCAATGTTGGCGGGCGGGCCCGTATCCCCGACATGCCGGGTATTCATGATGTGCCATTCCTCACCAACTCATCGATGATGGACATCGATTTCTTGCCCGAGCATCTCCTAATCGTCGGCGGAAGTTATGTTGGGCTGGAGTTCGCTCAGATCTATCGTCGGCTCGGGAGCGAAGTTACGATTGTGGAAATGGGACCGCGTCTGATTGGACGGGAGGACGAGGACGTCTCCCAAACTGTGCGCGGAATCCTGGAGGCTGAGGGCATACACATCCGGCTGAATGCGGAATGTATCTCGCTGGCGAAACGCGATGGCGGAGTCTCCGTCCGCATGGACTGCAACGAAGACCCGAAGGAAGTAACAGGCACGCACGTGCTTCTGGCAGTCGGACGTGTCCCCAACACAAGCGACCTGGGTCTCGAACGGACTGGGGTCACGACGGACCAACGCGGCTACATCACCGTCGACGATCAACTCCAAACCAACGTGCCCGGCATCTGGGCGTTGGGGGACTGCAACGGCCGCGGCGCCTTCACGCATACTTCCTATAACGACTACGAGATCGTTGCGGACAATCTCTTTAACGGTGACCATCGCCGGGTCTCCGACCGGATCCAAGCCTATGCTCTATATGTCGACCCGCCGCTGGGGCGATGCGGCATGACAGACGCAGACATACGGAAGTCCGGACGACGTGCCCTCGCTGCGAAATATTCTATGAGTCAAGTGAGCCGAGCCTACGAAAAAGGTGAGACCCAGGGCTTCATCAAAATCTGCGTTGATGCAGAAACGAAACAAATTCTGGGTGCTGCCATTCTTGGAGTCGGAGGCGACGAAGTGATTCACGTTCTGCTGGACATGATGTATGCGAAGGCGCCGTACACCGTCATCCAGCGCGCCATGCATATTCATCCGACAGTCGCGGAATATCTACCGACCATCCTGGCCAAACTCGAACCGTTTGTGTAGAAGGACAGAGCACGAAATGGCGTCGATTCCCTGGAAGCACGGCCCGGGTTCACGCTGCGATCTTCATTTCGTGATGGGATGTCGATCTGAGGACCGCGCCGGTTGGTAACGATAGCAGCCTCTGGCCGTGCCGCGATCGAGTCAATGATGTCGTAGCCCCAGCAGCCATTGCCCAGCACTTCAAGAGCTAACGGTGAGGTAATCGCGATCGAAAACGGCCCGTCACTTCCGGTGAAGTGCCGCATTAACGGCCTCAAGGAGAGCGGTGTCGCTGAATGGCTTGAACAGGCATTCCACCGCGCCCTGTTCGAGCAGGCGCGGGCGGACAGTCTTATCTGTGCTGGCGGTGATAAAGATGATCGGGATCGCCAGCCCGCGAAGCTTCAATTCCCGCTGAAGGTCCGGTCCGCTCATCCCCGGCATGGCGATGTCGAGGATTAGGCATTTCGTTTGGCCGATGCACTCGGAGGCGAGGAACTCTTCCGGCGACGAAAACGCGCGGGCTGCGAAGCCGAACTCTTTTATCAAGTCGGGCAGCGACTCGCGCACAGATTCGTCGTCATCGACCACTGACACCAGCGAACGCGCGACCGTCATAGAGTTTTCAACCCGCGCTCGCAGTCACAAGTCTCGGGGACGACAGTACCCGTTTGTTCGCACCGCGCTGGTTGAGGAAATCGATGGGTTGGTCGGGGAGTGCTGCGCAAACCAAATCCGCGCAGCGCATTGACGACGAGACTGTTCTCGAGAGAGATCTTTTCAGGAAATACTCCACTACACGAGGGTGCGCCCATCCGGCGGCGCTGTCTATTGGACCTTAGTATTGGTTTGCCACTCGGAGGCGAAAAAGAGTTCCAAGAATCGGAATATGAGGTTGAACGCCAACTCCTTGGTAACTCCGGGAATGGCGGCTCGTACGGGACAGATCCTCACGCCGCATCGGTCACGTCAGGAGTCCGAATGGCGCGATTACTGTCGTCGGCCGTCGCGGCCTCCGATGCGTGCGGAACCGAGAACGAAAACGTTGCCCCCGGACCATTGTTCAGCGTTGCCCACAGTCGACCATGATGACTTTCGATTATGGACCGGCTGACAGAGAGTCCAATTCCCATACCGTCATTCTTCGTGGTGTAGAACGATTCGAAGAGCCTGTCCGCAGCCTGAGGGGCAAACCCCACTCCCGCGTCTTGCACCGTCAAACGTACGCGATCGTCTCCCTCTACTTGGGTTCTGATCAGTAACAGGCGCGGGCGATCCTCAACCGTACTCATTGCGTCAGAAGCGTTCCGGAGCAGATTCAAAATGACCTGCTGCAATTGCACACGATCGCCTGCGACGGGAGGAAGACCGTCGGCAAGTTCCTGCTGCACGATGACACGATTTCTCTGAAGCTCGCTCAAGGACAGCGCAAGCACTTCTCCGGCAGCTTCGTTCAGGTCTACCGATTCGATCGTGGGGTCCTTTTTGCCATAGAGTGAACGCAATCGAGAGATCACCTCAGAGGCGCGGTTGCCATCGCGAATCGTGCGCCGAGCGGTCTCTCGCGCGCCATCAACATTGGGAGGATCGGCGGCCAGCATCCGCAGGCACGTGCTGGCGTTGGTGACGATGCCCGATAGCGGCTGGTTGACCTCGTGTGCGATGGACGCCGTCAGTACTCCGAGGCTTGTAACCCTGGCCACCTGTGAGAGCTCCGATCGGGCCTTGCTGAGTGCCTCTTCGGAGGCTCGGCGTTCTGTCACGTCCTGAACTGCGCCGATGTATTCCAGTTGGTCGTGATCGCCCCGGATATGAGCGGCGACGTGTACGTACTTGATCGCGCCTTCCGGCATCTGTAAGCGGAACTCGAGCTGCACATTGCTTCGGTCCCGGCGCGATCGCTCGATATGTTCCTGGAATACCGATAGATCTTCAGGGTGGATTCGAGTACCGATCAGCTCAAAGGTTACCTGCGCACCCGGGTCAATCTGGAAGATGCGATAAAGCTGCTCTGACCAGGTGATTTCGTCTGTCAGCACACGCCAGGAAAAACTGCCGATTCGACTAAGATGCTGGGCTTCCGCGAGAAACGCTTCGCTGCGCAGTAGTTCCTGCCTCGCCCGTCTGCGTTCCGTGATGTCACGCAGATAGCCGGTGAAGGATGGCAGCCCCTCCAGCGGAATGCGTGTGATTGCGAGCTCGACGGGGAATTCGCTTCCGTCGGCACGTACTGCCATTATCTCGATGCGTTTCCCTAGCATTCGCGTTTCGCCCGTGGCCAGGTAGCGAGCAAAACCCTGCCGATGCTTCTCCCGAAGAGACGGTGGAATGATAACGTCCGCCAGATGCTTTCCCAAGACTCCGTCCCGAGGGTAGCCGAAGGTGTGCTCTGCCGCGGGATTGAACTCAGTGATGCAACCCTCGTGATCGATGGTCACAATGCAGTCGAGCGCCGAGTCCACGATCGCTGCCTTGCGGACC
>DATEBK010000169.1:0-13779 GCA_035287825.1 Terriglobales bacterium | reverse complement strand
AGCGCCTCAAGGGGCACGCGCTTTGGAAGCCACGCATTATGCGTTCTCGCCTCGCGGAAAAGCTGGTTCAGGGTTTCGTGGCTGACTTTGATGGATTGCGCAGCATGTTTTGTTTCGGTCATTGATCTCTATCTCCGTGCGTCCGTTTGCGGGACTTGGTATATTAGAGTAACCAGAGATAGAATAGGTACCAAAGAAAAAGAACGCAAGAAGGCACATGGATGTCACCCAGTCACAAGGATGTTTTCCATTCCCCCATTTCTCAGTCCTGCGTGGCCGTCCGCGAGGTGCTGAACCGGGTCGGTGACAAGTGGAGCGTGCTGATCGTGCAACTTCTTGCCGACGGCCCCAAGCGCTTCAGCCAGTTGCGTCGAACGATCGAAGGCATCTCGCAGCGCATGTTGACGCTCACACTGAAGGGGCTGGAACGGGACGGACTCGTGACTCGAACCGTTTATCCCACCATACCGCCGCGCGTCGAGTATGCATTGACCGGCCTCGGCCGCACCCTCCGCAAGCCGATCGAGTCCCTCGCCAAGTGGGCGCAAGACAACCGCGAGCAGATTCAACAGGCCCGCAATCAATATGACCGGAGATCCTCAGCCGAGCCGCAGTCGCGTCTCAAGCGGCACGAGAGCCATATCTGATATCTCAACCGCGTCCAGAGTTCACTGCCACGGTCTGCCCGTATGCACCATCCACAGATCGGTGTCGGGCGATGCGATCACGCCGAACGGCATCCAGAAATAGCCCTTCTGTCCCCAACCTCCGCCCCAACTGTTCTGGATCAGCGCCAGTTGTTTCGGCAGATCGTAGCCGAGGCAGAGCACTTCGTGTCCGCCCTGCTGCTGTTCTCCCGGTTGCGGCATCGGCATAATGCCACTGTCAGCTACTTGCTGTGACATAAAGGAATCGTAGACTGTGAAGCCGACCATCACCGGCCACGGCGTCGGGTCGGCCAGGCAACTTAGAAAGTCCGCGAGGCTCCCTATCCGGTGGTATGCGCCGGTTCTGTAGTTCAGCGCATTTTGTGCCTGCTCCGGCGTCGGCGCCGTTAACTCGCCCTCAACATAGGGGTAGAGCTGTGCTTCACAACATCCCTTCGCCGCGAGCACCTGGCAACCGGTGCGCGGCATCGCACCATCGTCGTTCGGAAACGACCCATTCGCCAGCAGTTCCTCGACATACAGGCACTGCGGACTCAGGATCGGCGAGGTCTTTTCGTACTTACGCGCAATCCACTCGCGGCCGGACGAAAACGCGTGCCCGGTACAGCTACCTTCTTCGCCCTGATCTTTGATCGGACCTGCCCACGCGCGCAGGTCCACCAGCTGCGGGATCGCGGGTGAAAGCAGCGGCGCACGGTACATGCGATCGCGAACGTCGTGAACGTCGCGCACCGCGCCGAGCTTACGGTTCGTCATTGCAATTTGCCGAATGTCAACATCCGCACCAGTTTTAAATGCTGCCGCAACCTCATCTTCGGAGTCATTGCATCGATAGCTGGATTGCCCGTCTTCGCCACCAGAATGCTGTTGTAATGCGCGGCAAATGTTGCGGCGCTATATGGCGCCGTGATCTTCATGCCCCTGGCCTCCGTGGGCGCGAATGCAGCCGCATTCTCGCAGGATGGAATGACTGCCGTGATCGCATCTACCGTGCCTGCCACCAGATTTGTCAGCAGCGTAATTTTCGTCTGCGTGTTGGAGTCGCTCACTTGCGCCGCCTGCAGCACGAGTTGCTGGTCAGCCTGGTACGTGCTCACAGCCGCCTGCAACTGCTGGCAAGCACCCGGTGCAGATGCCGCAGAAGCCTGGGCAAAATCGCCCGCCAACGTCTTAACCGCGTTCGCATCGCCATCGATCTTTGCTTCCAGGCCGGAATTCAACGGCTGTCCATTGGCCACTGCTGCGATTTGCAAGATGTTGATCAGCGCCGGCGCCGCTGCTGCCAAAATCGAATCCAGCGTCGACACCCAGGCGGTCGAACACGCCGTACATAGCACCGCCAGGCACAGTGGAATAACCAGAGTTTTCCTCATTAATTGATTTCTCCTTATGTTCTTACGATGAATTAGTTAGTTCGAGTAACTGCCGGCCGGCGAAGGCAGCCAGTGCGCCACAATTACGGCCAGCGGCGCGACGATGGCAGCCACAGTGGCATGACTCGCCCAAAATGCGGCGATCGCCGGAGTGGCGAGGTTGGCGAGCGTGGTCAACAGTAAAATAACTGTAGGTAGATACGAACCGTATTTTTTCAACACGTTTCTCCTTCGTTGTAAGTGGTAGAAAATAGCTCCGTCCTCATGACAAACGTCGGCGAAGGGAGTGCGAGATTTCTCAGGCCCTGATGCCAGATTCATACGCGGCCGTGGACGAATGCTTCGTTAGTGCTTCCCGGCGGCACAATGCCCCCTCGCGCGCCAAGCCTACGTGCACCCATCCGTACTCGAGAATCAGTTGGTCATAATCCAAGTCGGATGCTTCGATCGTTGTCGCGATTTCGTACGGTGTCCCGAACTCCGGGCAGACGAAGTCGCAAGCCAGCCCCAGGCAATGAGCGCTTGTCGCCACGCCGCCAACCGCCTTGTTGACGGCCGGAGCGCGATACCCGCTGTGCACCACAATGGGCTTGCTACCGAGCAGCGCGCGGACCTTCTCCATGCACGCCGCCACGAGCTCCAGATTGGCTAGGGCAATCGGCTCCGGAGTGTTGTCGATCCCAAGTCGTGAGCCAGCGTCGGAGAAAGTCATCTCCTCAAGAGTGAAGTGCGGTGTAAGGTTCAAGGTATGTTTTCCCCCCCCAGGGTTGCTCCCATTAGGCCGTCAGTAAGCCGGATTAGCCAGTTCGAGTGGATTAGTCCGGATAAGGACCAGGCGTTCCGCAGTTACTGCCTGTCGGGCAGACATACTGTGTTTGTGTAAGCGCAATGTTGATGGCCGGTATGTTTGCGCCTTCCGTCGTGTAAGACGATCCGCCCAGCGGCACTAACTCGCTGAGCGAGAAATTGTTGTCCCATGGCAGCGCCATCAATGGGCAGTTGTAGGGGTTCGATCCGTCATAAGAGCATGGGCCGGTTGGGAACGTGTTGCCATTGCCGCCGGTCACAGTGAAACCAGTCCAGCCCATGCAGGTTGATAGCGGTCCTGCCGGACAATCCGAATTGGGTGAAAGATCCGGTGGGGTGCTACCGCTGGGAAAGACTTCGCTGTAACAGTTGTTCCCGGAGCAAAGAACCGCTGGCGCGCTTGCCGACTGGTTCACGATGAGATTGTCGTAGGAGGTGAGGTTCGCCGTGTCCCAGCAGTCGCTCAACGGAACATTGCCTTCGCCCAGAATGTTGTTGCAGGTAAACCCGAAGCTCGTCGTACCAGCCGGCGCGGTAAAGATGTTGTGCGTCAACTGATTGTTGTAGTGCTGGCGATAGGTTCCGCCGGAGATGATCTCTTCGCCTGTCGGTGTCAGTACGGTGTTGTTCGTGAGGATCGAACCATAAGGATGGCCGGAGTTATTTTCGAGCTCGCAAATTGTGCCGCTGGAGTCGTTCGGACCGGCGTTGTTGTAGTACACGTTCAGTGAAGTAGGAGACGTTGGAGAAATGGACGCAGTAAATGACGTCGCTCCAGCCTGATATGAGCTTGGGTTGCTGCCTCCGCTGCAATTCAGGATATACACCGGGTCCCCGGCGCTCATGTCGGTCATTTGGAACGCGAGGGTGGGAATGATGATGCTGACCCCAAGCGTGTTACAGGTCGAGATGCTGGTGCATCCGCTGTCGTTACCGCGGGGGTCGGAATAAGTCAGCGAGTCTCCGAAGGTGCCATTCGATCTTACGCACGGCTGTGGCTGCGAGTTGTCCGGAGAGGAACACAGCGTGTTGACGCCGGTGTTATACACTCCGCTAATCGTGAACGCCCCTCCGTAGTTCGACGGTGCGTTTACGCTTACCGTCTGTCCGACTGCCGGGTCCTGCCGCAGACTGTTGAACTTCACAGTGACCACCCCGCCAGAGCGGCTCATGCTGGAAATGTTCACGGCATTGTTGATCAAGCCGCATCCGTTCCCGCAAGCCGGAGTGGGTTCCGTATCGTTGGCCAGCAAGATCGGGGAACAGGCCGCCGTAGCTATGCCGCCAGCCTGACTCATCGTGCACGAAAAATCATTCGCGCCAAACCCGCCCCACTCAACCAGTTCGCCCCCAGGGCCGCCCCATTCGTTCGTGTCCCCGATGTTCGACCACACGTTATTGGCAATCGTCAGATAGTCTTCCGGTTGTGATAAGCCTCCGCCATCGCCGGGCCCCAGCGAGCGGGTTCCCAGTTCCATGCCTTGTGGCGCATTGCTGATCCAGTTATTGGTCAACGTGACGTTCCCTATGACGGTCATTGGCTGGCCGGTTGACGGGTTGTCGACTCCAGCATCCGTTCCTCCCGACGTCGTGCGAGGGTCGCTGACAATCACGTAGCCCGACTGACCATCCGCCCATGAACAGCACAACATGTTCCCGTTAATCAGCACACGATTTCCCAGTTTGAGTTCCAAACTGTTCTTGACCGCCCATGACATCGGGCAGGTGTTGTCGCCAGCGCGACCGTCGGCCGTGCCGCACCCCCACGGTGGCCCCGGACTGTTGCCGGCGCTCCCCGTCAGAAACCTGTAGCCGAGATCGCGGCCCAGAAAGTTTCCTCTGATTTCACCGTCGTTGGCCGGACCTCCTTGTGCGTCCACCGCGCTGCCTCCGCTGAACAGTGCCGCGGAACCACCTTCAATCCAGTTGTGCGCGATCTTGTAAGGCCCGTTCGAGAAGCCGAAGGAGAAGGCGTGCGACTCGCCGCCCCACCAGTGGATCTTCTCGATATAGCTCCATTCCACCCAGCTATTGCTCGCGCTGAGGTCAACTCCGCTTACAACATCGTCTCCGCACCCGTTGGCATACTGCGACGGAGGGTTCGTCTGGCTGTAGAGCGTGTTGCTGCCAAGGGTCAGACTCCCGGTAACTGATAGTTGTGTGTTCTGGGCTCCGAGCAACACGCCTTGCGTGTATGAAGTGTTGGCGATCGTATAGTTGGTCCCACCGACATTGATAATTGATCCAACCGTGGCGGTCGGGCCGAAATAAGTGTTGATACCGTTGCTGTATTGAGCCTGCCATGTCACCAGACTGGTGCCCGGGTTCCCACTGTCGGGCGCGGCAGTTACGTAGCCTTGGTTCGTCCAGCCAGTACACGCTCCTGAAGGCTGTCCTGGGTCGCCAGGATCCCACCCGTGAATGTAGCTGTACTCGATGCCCAGGTACTGCGGACCCCCACTAAACTTGACGAGTTCTGTGGCGTAGACGCCTGCGGCGCTCTGGAACGCTCCTGGCTCGACGGTGACCTCCATATCCCGCAGCAGAATGTGGTTTGCGGGATTCGGGGTTGTGCCGGTCGTGCAGCTGGGGTTCCCGTAGGCGACGTTGTTTCCCCCACATGCATAAATCGCGTGATAGCCCGCAATGGTCGCGCTGTCAACGCGCAGCGTCCAGAGATTCGCCATGTCGTTTGTACAACCTGGGTCGCGCGTTCCGCCATAGCCGGGGAGCCCATGCGAGCATAGGATCTGGTGAGCTGCCGGTGGGTTCGATGACTCGATGACGGCACACCCCGTTGCTCCGGTCTTGGCCGGCAGAGTGATTAGAGAGTTGTTGGCGTCAAACGTGGAGCCGTGGAGCAACGCTCCAGCCGTAACAATAATGTGCGCAAATGATGCCGGATTGCCGTCTCCCGCCCACACTTGGAGCGCGGCCAGAAGTCCCGCGGGAGTCTCGGGATAGTGTCCCGTTCCGCTTCCTCCGTCAACATACTCGGTCTCGTTGTAAGAGCTCGTGGCGCAAATACCCGCGTTCACCCAGTTGATCGGAAGCGCGGCCCCAAGCTGACTTGAACCGGCGATCATGCTCCACTGGCCTGCCCCAGAATAAGAACTGCGACCGGAATACATCGCTTGCCCCAGAGCTGCCGCGCAGAACGCAAACACGCAAAAAACCGGCAGGTAAGAAAATACATTCGCCGACAACTTCTTCATCTCTGTTCGCTCCACAAGAAATCGAATTGCTCTCGAACCGTGCGCGGAAATCCATGCGAGTCCTTCCGCGCGATTTGCGCTCCGCGCCCGAAGTCGCTCTCAGCTTCGCTATAATGTGTGGTTGCTCTCATCCCGCCACTTGCGCGGGACTTCATGGAAAGGGAACTATGCCGACTGACGTAGTCATGCCCCAGATGGGCGAATCCATTTTCGAGGGAACCATCACCAAGTGGCTCAAAAAAACCGGTGAAAAGGTTCAGCGAGATGAACCTTTGTTCGAGATTTCCACCGACAAAGTTGACGCCGAAATCCCCGCGCCCGCCAGCGGAGTTCTTCAGGAAATCAAAGTTTCCGAAGGCAATACTGTCCAGGTCAATACGGTCGTCGGCGTGATTGGCGAGGCCAGTGGCTCTACCGCTTCCGCAGCGCCCGCAAAAACCGCTGCGCCCACTGCCGCTGCCCCTGCTGCAGCTAGCCCCGTATCCCCCAAGACGTCAGCTCCAACTCCGCCCGCACCCGTTCCCGCTTCGGATGACGAAGACGCTTCCGACGTTCGATCTTCCCCGCTCGTCCGCAAGCTCGCCCGCGAGCACAACGTGGATCTGGCTAAAGTAAGTGGCACCGGTACCGGCGGCCGCGTCACCAAGCAGGACGTTCTCGATTTCGTCGAGCGCGGTGTCTCTGCTCCGGCAGCGGCGCCCACTGTTCCCGCGCCTCGTCAAGCCGGGACTCCTGCGCCGGCTGTGATTCCCGGCGATCTTGTTCCCATGTCGCAAATGCGCAAGATCATCTCCCAGCGCATGATCGAATCTCGCCGCACCAGCGCTCACGTCCACTGCATGTTCGAAGTCGACCTGACCCGCATCGTCAACCTGCGCAACAAACTGAAAAACGGCTTCGAACAGCGCCACGGCGCGCGGCTAACCTTCATGCCGTTCTTCGTGCGCGCCGCGATCATCGCCTTGCAGCAATATCCCATCGTCAACAGTTCGCTCGAAGGCGATAACATTCGCTACCACAAACACGTCAACGCCGGCATCGCCGTCGCGCTCGATTGGGGACTCATCGTCCCCGTCCTCAAAAGCGCCGACGAACTCAACTTCCTCGGATTGCAACGCGGCATCACCGATCTCGGCGAGCGTTCTCGCACCAAGAAACTCATGCCGGCCGATGTCGAAGGTTCGACCTTCACCATCACCAATCCCGGCCAGTTCGGCGCCGTCTTCGGCTTGCCCATCATCAACCAGCCGAACGTCGCCATCATGGGCGTCGGCGGCATTACCAAGCAGCCCATGGTCATCACCGACAAAGACGGCGCGGATTCTATCGCCGTCCGCTCCGTTGTTCATCTCACTCTCGGTTACGACCATCGCATCATCGATGGCGCCGTCGCCGACCAATTTATGCTGGTCGTAAAGAAGGCCCTTGAAAACTGGAGCGAAGAAGTCGGATAAGCCTTTCGCCCGGTTCTCGGCCGTTCGGCATCAATTTCTGAGAACCGGGAACTGAGAGCCGGACTGAGAACGCATTCGTCAGACCAGCGGCGTCTCGCCCAGCAGCAACGGCCCGTCTTCCGACCGTTCGACGAAATATCGGGCCGCATCGTCGCGCAGGCCCGGCTTGTTTCCCGTCCACCGCCACAATCCCTGGCAATCACGGGCAATGTCCGTCCCCGGATTGAAGTCCCATTTCTTCAGGATCTCCCACCGCTCCCCATAAGCGCGCAGCGCCTTGCTGCCGTGGAACGCGTGCGTGGCAAAATTATCGATACATCCAACCGGTGACCTGCCTTCAACATTATTCAGCTTCGCCGCCCGCGCTTGCCAGTTCAACACCGACTCGATGTAAGGTTGCGTACAGCGCTTGGTTTCCGCGGCCACATTGGTCGCTTGCACCAACCCGAAAGCCATATGCCAGTCCGCGCTCCCCAGAATGCAGGTGTCAAGCATTCCGCCGACGGTGTCGAAAGCGTCACGCCGCCACGCCCACGCACCTCCAGTCGCTCCCGGAGCCCGGCCGAACGGAAACATCTTCGACGGTCCGAGTTTGGCGTAGTAAGTGTCGGCACCCCGCCCCGCCTGCGCCCCGCCCCGGTTCCGGGAACTCAGAAATTCATCCTGGTGCAGATAATTCCAGGCAAAACTCGTGCTCATGCGATAAGGTCGGTAACCCGAGTAACTGGTAGCCGTCGCGCCCGTCAAATCCGCATAAGTGCTGAATAGCTGCACGAAACTATGGTGCTGCAGCATGTGCACCGCTTCAAGCGCCCAATCATGCCGCGTAAAGTGGAAGTCGCCATCCACGTAACCACCGTACTTCCATCCCGCAGCAAACCTCCGAATGCCTTCGTTGATCGCACATTCTTTGATCCACAGATTCGTGTCGGTCCGCAGCTGCAAATCGAGCGGATTGTCCGCGCCGGTTACTTCGTGCGGCCTGTCCCCGAATGCGATTTCCACAACATACAGCACCACATTCGGACTGCTCTCCATGTGATACCTGAAATCATGGAAGCTTTCCCGCCGCCGCTGCCAGCGATAAGGGTTGGAGTACACCGAAACAATGTGCAGCTTCTCGGTCTCTGAGTACTCCGCAAACTCGCGATGAACGTTTGGGTGCCTTAAGATCAAAACCGCTCTCCTCTTGATACTGCTCTTGCCCTACTTCAGCCCCAACCGGTCGCGCCACGCAATGACTGCGCTGATCGCAAAACTGATCCCCGCCGTGATCAGCCGGTCATAGACCGTGCGCCGAAGATCGTTCCTTTCGAGCGTTACCAATCGGTCTTCAGCTAATTTCATCCGCCCCGGCTGGCCATTTCCAGCGATCATGTCCATTTTGGTTTCGAGCCGCGCCAGCTTTTCCAAAACTCTGCGCTGGAAATCGTTCGCAGCCGTGCCCCCGATCGAGGCCGATTGCGAGTCCGCTCCGCTTCCTTCGCCAATCGTTCTCATAGCGGATAGTCAACATGCAGCGCCGTTGAATAGCGTGAGTACTTCGGCGGAGTGCTGTCGTCATAACTCCTGAGAAAATAGTCTTGTGATTCCGCGTAGCGAGTGAGCGTAAAGCTTTCGGCCGTGAACCGGCCAATCAGATTGCCGTCGTATCCCGCCCCCCACCCTTCGTCGCTGTACCGCACTTCGATACCCCAGCCCGCTGGCGGAGTCCAACCCGCATCCACCGTTACCGTCGTCGATGTCACATTCGTGGCTTCTGCGTCGTTCAGATCAGCAAGATAAACATTCCCGACCTCGCTCACATCGATCGGCGTTAATACCTCCGTCTGTTTGACCTGTGCCGCCACAAAGGCGAAATCCAGCGAGGGATCTCCTGCATCAACGAAACGCAGCGTGTAGCGGCTGTTTTCACCCGCGATGTCTATGATCGCGACATCCACTTCTTTCATAATCGCCGTGAACGTCGCCATTCGCGACGGCACATTCACCGCCAACCCGTCGCCCGGAAAAATATCCGCCGCTCCTCCCGGCAGAAATTGGCTCCATGCCTGGTACTCCCCAGCCCATCCTTGCCCCGCGTCATCGAGTACTGCCAGCGCCGCCGTTTCACAATCCACATCGGTGCGCGGAACCGGTAGCCCAATCTCCCGCACACTTCCCCGGACCCCGTCGTCGCCTCCATGTCGGTGCGCTGCAATGCTCGCTGAGTTGATGATTCGCGCCATGGCGTGATACTGCCCGCGATAACTCACTTCGATCAGCTCATTAGCCGCCGGTATGTACTCAGGATAAAATTCCAGCGCCGGTTCGCTGGTTATTTGGCACTCGGCGCCGTCGAGCAGCGACCCCACTAACACGGTCACTGGACTTTCGCTGGGCAAAGTCGCCCGTACCAGCGCATCGATCGGCAGCCAGAGATAAGTAAACGCCGCCGAACACTGCAGGTTACTGGCGTTGATAAGTGCATAAATACAAAAGCCCGGCGCATTAGAGATAACATCGTCGTAGAGAACGGTGGCAGGAGCAATCTGCGACGCCGGATTCGACGGATCGATGTCCTGTACCTCCAGCACCACTCGCACATCGCAGGCCACCGCCTCTCCTCCCCGTGGCGAACCCGACGGATACAGTGAGGAGTGATACACCTGCTGCATCCGATACGTCTCGGTTGGAAACAGCATCGTCGTGAATACATAATGGTGTCCGGCCTGCGTAGTAAGTGGAGCACCCACGAGCAAACCGTCCACCAGCGCTTGAATGTTGCAGTACTCGCCCGCGGGAGTTATGCGAAAGCCCGCTACGCAGTTCGGAATCGAAACCGCCCCACTATAGAGTCCGCCAATGACTCCGTTCGACGCCGCGTTGAAAATGACGTCCCCATGCTCTAGTGTCGTCGCCCCGCCCAGTTCCATCAGCTCAATGAAGGTCAGCAGCGTTTGCCCATCGACTCCCGTTCCTCCCGCAACCTGCAGTGCGCCATTACTCACCGAGATCACGCCCAGAGGATCAGTCGCAGTCCAATGCGTCGGATCTAACTCGACATACGTTTCATCCAGGATCACGCGGTTATAGAGCGCTACCTGGCTGCTGCGCGTGAATGGCTTCTGTGACATGTAAAACTTCGTCGTGTAGCCATCGCCGCAGAAATAGTCCTTCACGTGCGCATACGGTTCGAGCTGCCCCAGGATCGTCAGATCGTTGATTAACCGGTTCACACTCTGCAACTGCAGATCGCTCGGAGAAAACGACGCCGCACTTTCCGTCAGCGCATACATGTTCGTTCCGACCGGCGCAAAAAACAGATTGCCGTCGTTATCTCTGTAAGAACAGCGCCCCAGAAGCGCAACCTCCGCTGCCGATGTCGTCCATGTTTTCGCGGGATTGACGCTGTAATACGGAATCTGGTCTCCCGCCTGCACGCCGCTCGTGTTAAACCAACCCGGCAGCGCCTCCGCCGTCAGCTGATCGAACGCATCGCCGGCGTTTCGATCCACAAACGGAGGATGCGGCGGAGGCGCCTTCCGGTCCATCAGCATCACATCGCTGAGCGCATCGATCTCGTAGCGGTAAGTCGGGCTTCCATCCGACCAGCCTAAGTATTGATACGTGGGAGTCTGAAGAATGTATCCCGTAAACAAGTCGTTACCATTGTCCAGTGTCAGCATCACCCGCCCGCCGATTACCGGTACGGCCGATCCTCCCAACCCTCCCAACAGGCCAAACTTAAGCTCTGCCGCCGCATTCAACTTACGCACCAAGCTCGGGTTATTTTTCCGATCGACAAATGCTGTGTAGTCCAGCGGCCCCAGCCCGTCGAGATTGTCAATGGTTATATTCATGAATTGTTAGTTATGCAATATAAGTGACTTTTACTTGAATGCTCGGCTCACAAATAGAGTTTGGGTTGACAACGTTTAGTCCACGCCCTGCCAATTAGCTGGAGGTCTGTTACCCCGGTGAGTAAGCCACGCTAATAGACTGGTGCGCCGATCGCCGGGAAATAACTCCGGTAGCACAACACCACAGCACCGTCGTTGATGTCGACGGTTGGCAGTGCCGTGAACGACGCCTGCAAAGCCAATTCCGCAATCGGATTCTTGATCTCCACCAGCGTTTCCCGCGACCATTGCGCTTTCGCCGTGCACGGACTCAGAATCGGATAATAAAAGCACAAGCGTCCGCCCGACTCTTCTTCCGCCACGAACAACGCCGACCACTGTTGTAGAAACGCCCCGCCTTCGCGGTCCACAAATGCGATCACCTGCTGTACCGACGCTCCCGCTGCCGGCATTCCTCCGGGTAAGGCCTGCGCCAACAGAAGAGTCGTCGCCGTCACCTGTGCTACTTGCCCCACGTTGAAAGTAACTCGTCGTACATAGTTGGCATCGTTCTGCACATCCGCCGGGTTACTCACATACCCGGCCGCGATTCCCGTGCCCACATAGCCAACTTGCTCGGCATAATCCACATCGCACGCCACCAGATCACCTGACTGAAATCCCGAGACCGCGCCGGCTCCTAACACCAGTTGCGCCGCGGTTGACCCGGCCAGCACGGGTACAGCTGCCACCGGAATCCCCCCCGACCCTTCGGGCGATGCGCTCGGATCCGTCGCCAGCACGTTCATGTGCTCTGCGCCCCCCGCCAGCGCCATTTGCAACTTTCCCCAGTCACGAAACTCGAAGTCTACTCGCGCTCCCAGGGCATTGCGCGCTTGTGCTGACACCGCGCCCGCCGCTCCTCCTGGCAACGATTCGATTTGCGATGTGCTCGTCCGTTGAAAATTGTCAATCCACCCCAGATCGATCCAGGGCGCGGTCGGTGCGTCCAGTTGAAAGCCACTGTTCTGGGACGGATCGAAAATCGCCGTCGTTTCGGTTGCCCCGCCGCTCACTCGATTCACCGGCGCGAAGTAAGCGCGCATCTGCCGCGCAATTGGCCGTAACCCCGCCCGCGTCATGCTTCCGCCTCCGCTAGAAAGAAATAAATCCTCAGCTCCGCATAGCGATCCACCCGCGCAGCGCCCGCACTCCATTGTTGCTTCTGGATCGCGACATCTCCTGCCGCATTCCCCATCACTGGCACTGTCCAGAAAATTCCTGCTCCCAGGTCGGCCGCAGGAGTCTGGGTATAGTCGAGCATTTGGGTGTGCGGCGGATCGCAAATCCCGAGTAACTCGGTATCCATTTCCGCCAAGCCCCGCCCGCGATCGACTCCTGTTCCGCCGCTGCCTTCATTCGCGTACCAGATATGGCAATCCACGCCCAACATTGGCCGCGTGCTTTCCGCGATCAGGATGTCGCCAAAGTCCAGATAGAACACGCCCGGTTGCGCTTCCACAAATCGCGGCTCCATATTTTCGCGGACTACAATCGCCGGCACCGTGACTCCGTCAATCACCATGGTTCGCCCTGGATTCAACACCGCCAACCGCGCCCGCAGCGCCATATAAAAGCTGTCTTTCGCTGCCTGCATATATCTCCTATTAGTCGGAAGTATGTCGCGCGATAATCGCGGCAAATGATCTGTAACTAATGAGTAAGAGCAAAAAGCTGTGCCTAGCTCATCGCCTCTATCCTGTACAGGTAAGCCACTCCCGCCATTCGCTCGACGATAAATCCCTGGATGTGGAACACCTCTCCGCGACAGACCAAGCCCAGTGCCGTTTCGAACAGAATTTCCGCAGATGCCACGTTCCGTTGGCTTACCAGTTCTGCCATCGTCGAACGCCCCGCGACCACTTCGATTCGTCGCCGCGGTCCATTAGTCTCCGCGGTCAACTCGCGGATTACAACCGGCCCAATCACCGCCTGCACAATCCCGGGATCCACCAAGCCGAGTTCAGCCACACCATCCCCCGGCAAACCCGCCGCCGCGAACATGAGGATCACTTCCGTCCCGCCTAGCGTCTGCAACATCGCATCCGCCGCTCGCGCCGCTGCCGCCCCAGAAATCCCTGTCATCGTTATCCCACCCTCTGCGCCACAAACGGCGCCAACAGTTCCTGTACGGTCGCGTCCAGAAGCGAGTCGGAGAAGTACCACATCTGCATTCCGTTCGGAGCTACGTTCTTCTTCACCGTCAGCGCGGGCGTAGCCTGCGCATTTTTCACCAGTTGTGCGCACGCCACTTTCACCGGGTCGGGGAAGCTTACAAATCCGGCCGTATACACAATTTCGATCTCGGTGAATGCCCAGCCCATGATGTTGACGGGTAGCGTGATTTCTCCGGTTTCCGAAAAAAAGTCGATGTCGGCTAC
>DATEBK010000168.1:0-6304 GCA_035287825.1 Terriglobales bacterium | reverse complement strand
CTCTGCCGCTCGGCATCCACCTCGAAGGCCCGTTCATCAGTCACGCTCGTCGCGGCGTTCATCCTCCCGAAAACCTGCTCGCGCCCACGTTGGCCTTGTTTGATCAGTTCTGGCAGGCCGCACGCGGACGCATCAGCATCATGACCATCGCTCCTGAATTGCAGCGCGCTCCCGAAGTCATCGCCGAAGCCGCGCAGCGCGGTGTATGTGTTAGCCTCGGTCATTCCGACGCTGACCTTGCCGCAACCAGACGCGGAATTGCCGCCGGAGCTCGCCACGCCACCCACACCTTCAACGCCATGCGGCCGCTAGGTCACAATGCGATGAACCATCGCGATCCGGGCATTCTCGCCGCAGTGCTCACCGATTCTCGCCTGAGCGCCGACCTCATCGCCGACGGCATTCATCTTGATCCCTCAATCGTCAAGCTCGTCGCCAACGCCAAAGGCCCCGACCAGACCGTGCTCATCACCGACGCTATTTCAGCGACCGGCATGCCAGACGGCCGTTATCGCCTTGGATCTTTTCAAGTGGAACTCCGCGACGGTAAATGCACAACCAACGGCACACTTGCCGGAAGCGTTCTGACCCTGGATCGTGCCGTGCGCAATCTTGCGGATTTTGCCGAGTGGGATATGCCGCAGGCCGTCGCTGCCGCGACCAGAAATCCTGCGCGTGTTGCCCGAATCGCGAACAAGGGCTCTCTCGCTGCAGGAGCCGATGCAGACTTCGTCGTTCTCAGCCCTGAAGGTGAAGTGCTGAGAACTTTCATCGGCGGCATTGAATGCGCGCATTGATCGAAGTCGCAGCCGGGGTGACTTGGATCCCAATCAGCAACGGCCGCATAATAGCACCACTAATAAGGACGCAATGACTGAGCCCCGTAAATTCCCTCATCATCTAATTCGCGAAATCTTCGAGCAGCCCGATGCCCTGCGCCGCACTATCGATCCCCGCGTCTCGCTGACCGAAGGACGCGTTCACCTCGACAATATACGCATCTCGCGCGATGAACTGCGCGCCCTGCGGCGCATCAATATTGTCGCTTCCGGTACCAGCCGTCACGCCGGCATGACCGGCCAATACATGATGCAGGAACTCGCCGCCGTTCCCGTCGACGTCGACTATGCCAGCGAGTTCGAATACCGCAACCCCATGATCGGGCATGGCGAACTCTCCGTCTTTATTACTCAGTCCGGAGAAACCGCCGATACAACCGCTGCCCAGCGCGAAGCCCGTCAAAAAGGATCGCGCACCATCGCCATCACCAACGTCGAAGGCTCCACCGTTGCCCGCGAAGCCGACGGTTTCATTTACACCGACGCCGGTCCCGAGATCAGCATTGCCTCCACCAAGGCCTTTACCGCCCAGATGGCGTGTCTGTTTCTGTTCGCGCTCTACCTTGGCGAAATCAAGCAGAAGGTTTCCCGGCAACTCGCGCAAAGCTACATTGCCGAACTGCTCGCCTTGCCCGAAAAAACCGAAACCATTCTCTCCGCCTCCGACCAGGTTGAACAACTGGCCGAGCTTTACTATCGCGTGGACGATTTCATGTTCCTCGGCCGCGCCATCCACTATCCCATTGCCATGGATGGCGCCCTCAAGCTCAAAGAAGTTTCCTACATCCACGCCGAAGGCTATCCCACCGGAGAAGCCAAACATGGCCCCAACGCCCTCATCGATTTCCGCTTGCCGTTGGTTATGATCGCGACCTGCGATCAAAACGACGCCGGCTCCGTGCTCCGCTACGAAAAAAATGTAAGCAACATGCAGGGCTTCAAAAAACAGGGGGGAACCGTGATCGCGTTGGCCACCGAGGGAGATGCCGTCATACCGCAACTGGCCGATTACACCATCTTTATTCCTCCGGCCCCCGAACTGCTTTCTCCGATTCTGGAGATCGTTCCCCTCCAGCTGTTCGCCTATTATGTTGCCGCCAAACGCGGCCTCGATGTGGATCGGCCACGGAATCTCGTGAAGGCAGTAACGCTAGAGTGAGTCGGCTCTTAGCTCTCATCCGTTAACCTCAGACTAACTGCTGCGGGCGTCTTCAAATGCGCCGACTCCAGTTCGCAGAGATGCTGCTGCATACCGAGAAAAGGCAGGAGACAGAAGACAGGTCCCCACTCGTTTCCTTGACGTCACTCTCTCCGCCGGATACCATCAACCGGCCAACATGAATCAGGATCCACTCCTCGGCCAGTCTCTTTTGCATTACAAGATTGTTCGCAAACTGGGTTCAGGTGGCATGGGTGTGGTGTACGAAGCTCAGGACTCCCAGCTTGGCCGGCGCGTGGCCCTGAAGTTTCTTCCTCCTGAAACAGCCCAGGACAGCCAGTTGCTTGAGCGCTTCCAGCGAGAGGCGCGCGCCGCCTCTTCTCTCAATCACCCGAATATCTGCACCATCCACGCGATTGAACAACACGAACGCCGGCACTTCATCGTCATGGAGCTGCTCGAAGGGGAAACCCTCGCGCAAAAGATAACCCGGCAGCCCATGGAAATGGACGTATTACTGCTGTTGGGTATCCAGATCGCCGATGCTCTCGAATCGGCGCATGCCAAGGGGATCGTGCACCGGGACATCAAGCCGGCGAATCTCTTTCTTACCGAACGCGGACAAGTGAAGATTCTGGATTTTGGGCTGGCGAAGATGAACCTCGGTGCGATCACGCATGGAGCATCGGCTGAACCTGAAGAGACCCGCGCCTTCAACAACGAACTCACTTCACCGGGAGCAGCCGTCGGTACCGTTTCTTACATGTCGCCGGAGCAGGCGCGCGGGCAGCTCGTGGACGCCCGTTCAGACCTGTTTTCCACGGGAACGGTGCTCTATCAGATGGCAACGGGAACGCTGCCGTTTCAGGGAGACACCTCGGCAGTGATCTTCGATGCCATCCTGAACCGGGAACCCAGGTCGGCTGCCGAGTTGAATCCCATGCTGCCCACTGATCTTGTGCGCATTCTGGAGAAGGTCCTTGAGAAGGACCGAAACCTACGCTGCCAGACCGCCACCGAGCTAAAAACCGACCTCAACCGACTCAAGCGGGACCTCGAGACCAGCGCACGACGCGCGCGGGGGAAGATCGATTCGGATTCCGCCCTGCAGAAGCCAACGAAAAAATCCGTAGCCGTTCTCTTTTTTGAAAACCTGAGTGGTGCCAAAGAGGACGAGTACTTGCGGGATGGGATCACCGAGGACGTCATCACCGAACTCTCCAAGATTCGGGGACTAAACATCTTTTCTCGCCCCACCGTCCTTGCCTTTCGAGATAAGCAGGTCACTCCAGCGCAGGTGGGCCAGCAACTGGGTGCGGCTTATGTGCTCACCGGCACCTTGCGACGGGCGGGCGTGCGGCTGCGCATCAGCGCGCAGCTCGTGGATACGCAAACGGATTTTCCCCTGTGGTCGGAGCGCTTCGACCGCGAGATGAAAGACGTCTTCGAAGTTCAGGACGAAATGGCCCGCCGAATCGCCGAGGCCCTGCGAGTGACGCTTTCTCCGGAAGAACTGGAAGCACTGGCCATCAAGCCCACGGAAAACTTGCAGGCGTACGACCTCTACCTGCGCGGCAAACGCTACGCGCGTCGCCAGACCCGGCAGGACCTCGAATTCGCCCTGCAGATGTTCGAAAACGCAGTCGCGATTGACTCCAGTTTCGCCCTTGCCTATGCGGCCAGTGCCAACGCCTGCGCAATGTTTTTCTGCAACTACAGTCGCGATCAGGTGTGGGTGGAGCGCGCGCGTGAGGCCTCAGGCAAGGCGGTCGCTCTCCGCTGGGAACTGCCCGAAGTGCAGGTCAGCCAGGCGTGGGTGCTCTATGCAGCCGAACTGCATGACGAAGCGGTACGCATGGCCAAGAAAGCCATCGAACGCAAGCGCGATTGCGAAGGCGCCCATTACCTGCTGTGCCGCGCCCTGTTCGCCGCGGGCCGCTACCAGGAAGTTGTGGACCTTGCGGACACGGCCATCGACGCAAGCGGTGAGGACTACAACGTGTTTGTGCCCATCTTGAACTGTCTCAAGGCCATGGGCAAAGAAGAAGCCCTCGGCAACGTGCGCCAGCGCAAGATAGCGACGCTGGAAAACCACCTCAAACAAGTGCCCGAAGATGCCCGGGCGCGAATCTTGCTGGGTAGCGACTACGCTTACCTGGGACGGTCGGACGACGCCTTGCGCGAACTCAACCTGGCGGTTACTTTGCGCGCCAACGAAGCTTCGATTCTTTACAATGCGGCTTGTCTGTACTGCAAGCTGAAGAGAAAGCCGGAAGCCCTGGATGCCCTGCGTAAGTCCTGGGAGGCGGGGTTCAAGGACGCCGCGTGGGCTCGCCGTGATCCGGATCTCGTCCCTCTTCACGACGAACCGGAGTTCGACCGTCTGTACCCGGCAAAGCCTGAGTCGCCTCCTACCTCCAGTTCGCACTAACCGAGTACGGTTTCGCGCGGACAGCGGTGCCAAGGCCAGGCCCCTCCTCCAGCAAAATTCCTCCCAATTGCTTATGATTGAGGTATCGCATTTTTTCGTGAGGTCATAAGTGCCTGAGACGCAACAGAAGACGAACGGAATCGAAGTCCTCGAAACGCGGGAGTGGCTGGATTCGCTTGATTATGTGCTCTCCAGCGGCGGACCCGACCGCGCCGGACGGCTTTTGCAGCAACTGGCGCTGCACGCTCGCAGCGCTGCGGGAGTCAACCTTCCCTTCACCGCCACCACTCCTTACCAGAACACGATCGCTGCCCGGCAGCAGCCGCCCTTTCCCGGCAGCCAGGAGATGGAGCGCCGCATCAAGAGCCTCGTTCGCTGGAACGCCATGGCCATGGTCGTCCGCGCCAACAAACTGCAGGAAGGCATCGGCGGACATATCTCCACCTTCGCTTCGGCCGCCACACTCTACGAAGTCGCGTTTAACCACTTTTTTCATGCGGCCAACGAATCGGGCGACCGCGATGTCGTCTATTTTCAAGGACACGCCGCTCCCGGAATTTATTCCCGCGCCTTTCTTGAGGGCCGTATCCCGCGCGAGAAATTGGAAAACTTCCGCCGCGAATTGAAACCAGGCGGCGGACTTTCGTCCTATCCCCATCCCTGGCTCATGCCCGAATTCTGGGAATTTCCCACCGTTTCCATGGGACTCGGCCCGATTCAAGCGATTTATCACGCCCGCTTCATCAAGTATCTCGAAAATCGCGGACTGAAAACTTCAAGCGGCGGCAAGGTCTGGGCATTTATGGGCGACGGAGAAATGGACGAACCCGAAGCTCTCGGCTCCATCACCCTCGCTTCGCGCGAACGTCTCGATAATCTGATTTTCGTCGTCAACTGCAACCTGCAGCGCCTCGACGGACCGGTGCGCGGCAACGGCAAGATCATTCAGGAACTGGAAGCGATCTTCCGCGGCGCGGGATGGAACGTCATCAAGGTCATCTGGGGCGGCGATTGGGACCCGTTAATTGAAGCCGACCGCGATGGCCTGCTGGTCCGCCGCATGGGCGAGATCACCGACGGACAATATCAGAAATATTTCGTCGAGAGCGGCGCTTATTTCCGGCAGAATTTTTTCGGCACCGATCCTCGCCTGCTGAAAATGGTCGAGCATCTTTCGGACGAGCAACTCGCCCGCATGCGCCTCGGTGGCCACGATCCCATCAAAGTACATGCCGCCTACAAGGCCGCGGTCGAGCACATCGGCGCGCCCACAATTATTCTCGCCAAGACCATCAAAGGCTACGGACTCGGCGAAGCGGGCGAAGGCAAGAACATTACCCACCAGCAGAAGAAGCTGAACGATGACGAGCTGCAGATGTTCCGCTCCCGCTTCGGCATTCCCATTCCCGACGGCGAGCTCCACAATGCGCCCTTCTATCGTCCCGCCGATGACAGCGCGGAAATCAAGTATATGCAGGAACGCCGCAAGCAGCTCGGCGGCTATATGCCCGTACGCAAAATCCGCGCCACGCCGCTCAAGCCCGTGCCCGAAGCTCTGTTTGAGGAGTTCTATAAAGGCACCGAAGGTCGCGAAGCTTCGACCACCATGGTCTTCGTGCGCATGCTCTCGAAACTGCTGCGCGATCCCGATGTCGGAAAGTTCATCGTCCCCGTCGTCCCCGACGAAGCGCGTACCTTCGGCATGGAGGCGCTCTTCCGCCAAGTCGGCATCTATTCGAGCGTTGGCCAGCTCTACGAGCCCGTCGATATGGATACTCTCCTCTATTACAAAGAAGCAAAAAACGGCCAGATTCTCGAAGAGGGCATCACCGAAGCCGGATCGATGTGCTCCTTCATCGCCGCCGGCACCGCCTA
>DATEBK010000167.1:0-6854 GCA_035287825.1 Terriglobales bacterium | reverse complement strand
CGCCGGACGCTGAAGGGCTGTGCGACATCCGAAAAAATCTTGTACTTGAGTCTTACTTCATAATCGCCATCCGGAACATGGCGAAAATGAAACTTGCCATCGCTATCGCTTTGTTCCGTGAAGATAGCTTGGGACTCACCCTGCTTAGTTAACTCAACACTTGCGTCTGGAATGGCCGCCCCACTAAAGTCCTTCACCTGTCCGCATACCTGACGCACTTTGAAACTTTTGCCTGCGATACACGTTGTCGCCACAGCGCCACTTTCCGCCAAGAGCGTGGCGGCGCCCAGGACGGCAATAGCCATCACCCTCACCGCTTGCACTCCTCCATCATCCTCACAAAGTCCTTAAACAAGTAGTGCGAATCGTGCGGGCCGGGCGCTGCTTCTGGGTGGTATTGCACGGTGAAGAGCGGCAGATTTCTATGCCTCATGCCCTCGAGCGTATTGTCGTTTAGATCCATGTGCGTTAATTCGACTTCGCTTTGGGGCAGCGAATCGGGATCGACGGCAAAGTTGTGGTTGTGCGCGGTGATCTCAATCTTGCCACTGGCTAACTGTTTTACAGGATGATTCCCGCCATGGTGGCCGAATTTCAGCTTGAAGGTTTTGCCGCCGAGAGCTATACCGGCGATCTGATGGCCGAGGCAGATTCCGAAAATCGGCTGCCGTCCCATCAGGCGGCGAATGTTGTCGACTGCGTAGGTGCAGGGCTCGGGATCGCCTGGACCGTTTGAGAGGAACACACCGTCGGGCTTTAATGCCAGCACATCTTCTGCCGTAGTCTGCGCCGGGACGACTGTCACCTTGCAACCTTCTCCGCGCAGCTTGCGCAGAATGTTCTGCTTGATGCCGAAGTCATACGCGACTACGTGGAAGCGCGCTGGCTCGTCTTTCACCCCGACCATTTCGTCGGGCAGGTGCGAGCGTTCGCCGGTTTCCCACACGTAGGTGTGGTTCGTCGAAACGACTTTGGCAAGATCCTGGCCATCCATTTTCGGAATCGCGCACGCCTTCGCGACGAGCTTGTCGGCGTCTTCTTCGAGCGTGGAGATCACACCGCGCATCACCCCGTTGTCGCGCAGATGGCGCACCAGGGCGCGCGTATCAATATCCGCCAGCACCGGAATCCTGAATTGCTCCATGAATTCGTCGGTGACCTGTTGCGAGCGCCAATTGGAGCTGACTTTGGAAAACTCGCGCACGATCAAGCCTTCGATATAAGGACGCACGGCTTCGCTGTCTTCAGGGTTGGTGCCGTAGTTCCCGATTTCAGGGTTGGTGAGGACGACGATCTGACCGGCGTAGGAAGGGTCGGTAAAAATTTCCTGATAGCCGGTAATGGAAGTATTAAAAACGACTTCGCCGGAGCACTCGCCTTTAGCGCCGTAGCCTTTGCCTCGGAAGACTCTGCCGTCTTCGAGTGCAAGGATCGCTTGCATTAGAACTCCTGGGAGTGGATTTTATCAATTCTAGCAGGAGAGGCTGTGGATTTCAGCAGAAACGTGCACTCCCACGGCAGTCTTGGAAAGGTCAGCTAATGCCGCACACGCGAGTCGCGTTTGCCTTACGCGGCCGCGCGATTTTCTGTACTAAGGGCCAGACAGCAGCAACAGCAACAAATTGGATCGGAATGTAAACGTACTAAAGAACCAAGAAAGCCAGCCCGACGTAGGCCAAAGGCGACGGGCGCAGAAAGTTTTACAGAAGACAGCCGGGGATTAGCAACGCCCATAGGGCCACTGCCGCGAAAAGCCATTTCAGAATCTGTCTGAAAAACATGCCGCTCCGATTTAAGAGACTACCGCAGCCGTCCCAGCTTTTCCATCGGCCAATATCCGAAGACGGCTTTGCCGTAGATATAGCGTTCATTGACCGGACCGAAGTCGCGGCTGTCGTTGGACATGGTGCGGTGGTCTCCCAGCACGAAGAAGCTTTTTTGTGGGACGACAATCTCTCCGTACGAGCGAGCGTCAGCGTAGTCGCTGGGAACATAGTCTTCGTCCAGAGCCTCGCCGTTCACGTAGACCTGGCCGTTGTCGATACGAATATGGTCGCCGGCGACTCCGATGACGCGCTTGATGTAGCTCTTCGAAGTATCGCGCGGGTAGCGAAAGACGACGATGTCGCCGCGTTGGATGGGCTCCCAGCGGTAGACGAATTTATTGACGAAGATGCGCTCCTGATCTTCGAGGCCGGGCATCATGCTGGTGCCTTCGACCTTTACCGGCTGATACAGAAAGATAATGATGAACGCGGAGATGGCAAGCGAGACCAGCAGATCGCGTACCCATACTGCCAAGACGGGCAGGGGGAGTGCCGCAGGTTCCTTGGGGGCTACCGGGGCAGGAGACGGAGGACTCTCCACTTCAGGCATCGTGCTCATATTTTATACGCTAGCAGGGCAAGGGAGCGATTCGGGGAGAGGTCAGAAGTGAGAGGTCAGATTGCGGAGGTTAAAGAGCATGTGGTTTTACCTCTGATATCTGCCCTCTGACCTCTGCAATTTCGGGGCGGGCCTTGCCAAGGCGCTCCAATCCCCGTACAAATAAACTTCGCCAAATATTTTCGCCATGACCGACTATTCCATTTTCCCCAAGATCAATGCGGCGCTCAACGGATTGAGCGCGGTGCTACTGGTCACTGGACGGGCACTCATCGCGCGAGGCAAGAGAGCGGCGCATCGCGCAGTGATGTTGACCGCATTTGCCACGTCTTCCATTTTTCTGGTGTCGTACCTCTACTATCACTGGCCTCATCATGGCGGGATCATTTATTTCCAAGGCACGGGATGGATACGAATTCTCTATTTCACGATCCTGATCTCACACACGATTCTCGCGATCGTTATTGTACCTATGGTGCTGATTACGCTGACGCGCGCTTTGCGTGGACAGTTCGGCCGACATCGCGCCATAGCGCGCTGGACGTTCCCTCTCTGGCTCTACGTTTCTGTGACAGGAGTCATTGTTTATCTGATGTTGTTTCAGATGTCCTGAGCGTCGCTCATCGCATCGAGACTCAAGGCATCGTGACTCATCACGTACAGGCGGAGCTGATTTGTCACAATTTTCATGTACCGGCGACACCGACGCGGGGCTGATCACTTCTGCTATAGTGAGCGTCTTGGACGTTAGTTTTCTCGAAGGAGCGTGCGAACATGGCCGGCAAAAGCGTCAACAAAGTCATTCTGGTTGGGAACCTGGGCAAGGATCCGGAAGTGAAGTACACGCCGCAGGGCACGCCGGTCGCGAAGATCACTCTCGCCACCAACGAACGCTTCAAAGGCAAAGACGGCCAATGGCAGGATCGCACCGAATGGCACAACGTAGTGCTCTGGCAGCGACTGGCGGAGATTGCCGGTGAGTATCTGAAAAAGGGCGGCAAGGTCTATATCGAGGGCCGCCTGCAGACGCGCTCCTGGGACGATAAAACATCTGGCCAGAAAAAATATATGACTGAAGTTGTGGCCAACGATCTGGTCCTGCTGGGCGGACGCGGCGAAGGCGGCGATTCCGCTGGCAGTTCGCGCGGAGCTTCGGCTGGAGGCAATAACTTCGACCAGAGCGCGCCGGAACCGGAGCATGCGCAGGTCGGAAGTTCTCCGATTACCGATGAAGATATTCCCTTCTAGCAGACTTGCGTTGATCTTGCGGTGCCTGCCGGGGATTTTGCTTTAAATAGGAGCATGGTCTTGAGTAAAGCTGCGCTAGCAACGCGAAGTTGCGTTTCGTGCCGCGGCGGTGTGCCGCCGCTCAAGGGTAAAGAGCTTTCCGAAATTCATCACCAGCTGGAAAATCCTGCGCATTGGAATGTCGTCAACGAGCATCACATCGTGCGCAGCCTTAAATTTCCAGATTTCAAATCGGCGCTGGCGTTCGTAAATCGAGTCGGCGCCCTCGCCGAAGAGCAGGGGCATCATCCCGACATCCTGCTGGGTTGGGGCAAGGTCGAGATCACGACCTGGACGCATGCGGTGAACGGACTGACCGAGTCAGATTTCATTCTTGCAGCGAAAATCGACCAACTGCTGTGACTGGATTATCGCCTGACGGATCCATTTCCGTTTACTTTTGGCTGCAGGTCAGTCGGCGGCTAGGTTCCTGCGCACTGACATTCCCCACAACCCTGCCGGAATCAGCATCAACATGCCGGAAACGCTGGCCACGCTTCGAGCGGCGAACCCCCAATCCACAAAGCGCCCGGCGAGATAGGCGCCTGCTGCAATCGTGAACATGCATAGGCCTAGGTCGGCGGCGAAAACGCGTCCGCGAAACTTGTCATCGCTCTGCAACTGTAATAGCGTGGTCGAGAACACCCACACAATCGAGCTTCCGAAGTGCGCAAGTGCGACGCACAAGCATGCCTGCCAGAGATGTCCCGACACGCCCAGCAGTGTGTAACCGGCGGCTGCTCCCAGATATCCCCAGAAAATCGCGGCTTCGAGGCGGCGTTGCCAGTGTCCAGCCCACGGAGCGGCCAGCAGCGGACCGAGCAGAGCGCCGAATCCGCGAGCGCCAAGCAGCAGACTCATGCCGAGGAACGCGCCGCGTTCAGGAGACAGGCCGTGCCAGCGGACGGCAAACTCATTTTGTCCCATCACCGTAAACAGCACCCATCCGGGTCCGATGATCAAGTTCCCAAACTTAGCGAGCACGGTCGAGCGTAAGCGGGAATGGGCACGCACATAACGGATCCCGGCAAGAATGGGTGAAAAATCGACAAGTTCTCGCGCGCGAAATGGACTACCGCCTTCAGCATGAGGTTCAGGAAAGCGCATTCTCCAAATCAGCGCGGCCGAAGCGATGAATGACAAGGCGTTCAGCAGGAAGACGGCATCGCGGCCGAGCAGCGCTGCAACCAATCCTCCGAGTGTGGCGCCCACCAGCAGGTTGACGCTCCAGGTGGTCGAGGAGAGCGTGTTCGCCACTACGACGTCTTCGCGCTCCACAATGTTGGGGATCACGGCATTCCGCGCTGGCTCGAAGAAGGCGGCCAGCAGCGTTTCTGCCGTTAGCAGCGGATAGACCATCCAGACTTTATCTCGCGAGCGAATCAGCAACATGCAGAGTACGATCAGCGTGCGTCCGATATCGGCTGCAATCATCACGTGCCTGCGGCGCAACCGGTCGTTCACGACTCCGGCGGTAGGGCCGATCAGGGTCTGGGGCAGAACTTGCAGAACCAGCGCCAGGGCGACCGATCCGGCTCGTCCCGTGAGTTGCAAGAGAAGGTTGTAGATCGCCAGCGTATAAAACCAGTCGCCGATTTCGCTGACCACTTGTGCGCTCCACAGCCGGCGAAAGTTTCGGTTGCGAGCGAGTAGGCGTCCGTATGACGCAAATGATACGCGGCTGATTTCCAGTTCTGGCGCGGGTTCCATGGCAAGGAGGCGGAAGGCGACAGAATACCGGAAGGAACCAGAACCCGCATCCGGAACCAAAAAGCGACCCGTGGGGGGAACCTTAACAATTGGACTCAGAAGCTAAACTGATCGGCAAAACTGTGCAAGGCGTTGCACACACGATGAGCTGGGCTCTGGAAAACTTCCGCTAAACCTCCCGTCCAGTGCGGGATTTGCCTCAAAAACTTGCTCTTTGAATTTCTTGTGAAAGTGGGTCTGTTGGAGAATCATTTGCGACTGTCCTAGAGTCGAAAGGAGCTTCACCCGTGCGAACCTTGGGCCACGTTGTCCTGCTGGTTCTGATCCTGGCGGCCAATTCCTTTGCTGCGCCAGCGGTCGTAAAGTCCTCTGTAGTTCCCGATCCGGGCGTTCTCGCGCTGCTCGGAGGCGGACTGGTTGGATTGGCCTCTCTGATTCGCCGTCATTTGGGCGATTAGTTTTCTTCCTGCTGAAGCGACCGTCGGTGGCCGGCAAGATCAATTTTCAAGTTCAGCTGCGCGTCACTCTCGTGAACGTTTCCAGTTCGTGACCAAGTCCAAAAAATACTGATGAATCCGGCGGTCGTCGCTCAGTTCCGGATGGAACGTCGCGGCCAGCGTGTTACCCTTGCGCACCAGCACCGGAATCTCATCCTCGCCGCTGCCCTCGGTTGCGATCACTTCGACATCTTTGCCGGTGCGTTCGATCTTGGGAGCTCGAATAAATACCATTTCGACCGGCTCACCGAGAAAGCGGCCTTCGCGAATGGAGCTGTCGATCTGACGTCCGTAGGCATTGCGGCGAACCGTGATGTCGAGCGCGCCGAGGCCGGCCTGCTTGGGATTCTCGACTTCGGCAGCCAGCAGGATGCATCCTGCGCAGGTGCCAAATGTGGGTTTCACGCGCACGAAATCTTTCAGCTTCGCGAGCCCGTCTTCGCCCAGCAGCTTGAGGAATGTTCCCGACTCGCCTCCGGGAATAATCAGGCCGTCGATGGCATCGAGTTGCTCGGGCTTCTTGACGAGGACAACTTCCGCGCCAAGTTCTTCGAGACGGCGGCGGTGGGCGTCGAAATCTCCCTGCAAGGCTAGAACACCGATTTTCATGGTGGCGGCCGGCGGAAACCGGCCTCACTGATTTTAGCGGATTCAACGATATTGGCGGATTGGCCGCTTCGCCCGGAGTTGCGGATGGGTTTCAACTCAGGGGCAGCCTTAGCGAACGTCTTCGCTTGTGGGAGGGAAAACGGTCACGCTTTTTGGCTGCCCCCGTTTGAAGACATCTTCGCACTGCCGGGATCAAGTGTCTGTGACGGCTGTCACAGCCCTGCCGTGATCAGAAATGATGATGGGTACGCGCCAATCACTGAAAGGGCGCAGAGATGGCGCGCACCAGATTGCGGACTTCTTCCTCATCAACCACGGCGCGTTGAAATTCCCACTCCGGTAAGGTTCCCATGCGGACCTTTTCGT
>DATEBK010000166.1:0-4936 GCA_035287825.1 Terriglobales bacterium | reverse complement strand
GTTCGGGACAAGGATGCACCTCTATAATGATGCCGTCCGCTCCCACGGCAAGCGCCGCCCGCGACACCGCCCCAATCAGGCTCTGTTTGCCGGTTCCATGAGACGGATCGGCCATTACCGGCAAGTGCGACAGCTCCTTGGCCAACGCGACCGCGGCCAGATCGAACGTGTTGCGCATTCCGGTGTCGAAGGTCTTGATTCCGCGCTCGCAGAGGACGACCTGATCGTTGCCTCCGGAAAGCAAATATTCAGCGGCCAGCAGCCACTCTTTGACCGAGGCCGACGGACCACGCTTCAGCAGAATCGGTTTCTTGATGACGGCAAGCCTGCGCAGCAACGCGAAGTTTTGCATGTTGCGCGCGCCGACCTGGAGCATCTCCGCGTATTCGGAGATCAAATCGACGTCTTCCGTGCTCATCACCTCGGTCACCACCGGAAGCCCGGTCAAATCGCGCGCTTCGCGCAAGATCTTCAACGCTTCGATTCCCAAACCCTGGAACTCGTAAGGCGAGGTCCGGGGCTTGTAGGCGCCGCCGCGCAGCATGTTAGCGCCTGCGCGCTTGACCCCCTCGGCGGTTTCGAGCAGTTGCTCCCGTGACTCCACCGAGCAGGGCCCGGCAATTACAACCACCTCCGGACCGCCGATTCTTACGCCGGCAGATCTTTTCTTGCCGACCGCATTTGCGGCAACTGTGCTTGGGCCGGCTAGGTCTGTGCGAGTCATCTCTGCGCCGACCACGACGACCGACCGTTCCGGCCGTGTTTGCCTGCTGACCAGTTTGAACGGCTGGGCGATGGCGACCACATTGTCTACGCCGGGGGCGACTGAAAGCGCCTCAATTTCATGGCGCCGGCCGCCGCTTCCGACGGCGGCAACAATGGTGCGCTCCGTGCCGCGCGTCACATGCGGCTGAAATCCGGCTTCGCGGATGCGCTGAATGATGTGGTCGATCTGTTGTTCGGTGGCGCCGTCGGACATATTCACAATCATGGGAAGACCCTTTCGGTTTTGCCCAACAAAAGAAAAAAGCCGCGATAGAATCGCGGCCTTGGGCGGAATCTCTGAGCTGGTTTTATTGCCTTACTGAATAGCCCCGATTCTGCACCTCCGCCGCAAAACCAAACCAATAGCGGCCAAACGGGCGGAAGTTGCTAAATCGTGCCATAAGATATGCTGCACCTTTTGCGTGCCAAATCAAACTTCTTAATTAACTCTCGAGATTAACGCTCGAGTTTCGGGAACATCGATTACTGCGAACCCAGAGAACTGGCAACACTGGAAAATGCGTTGTTGGCGTTGCTTCCGATAAGACGTACCGTGCCGATTACCAATACCAGGATGACAGCAAGCATGACAGCATATTCAGCAATGTCCTGCCCCTGTTCGTCCAACAAAAGATTACGGAAAAACTGAACCATACATCCTCCGGCTCTGGGAATAGAAATTGGTTTCCCAACAAACTTGTGTGACGTAATAATGCCGACTCGGAGGGCGATTGTCAATCGTATCCGCAGCCGGTTTTCCACCGCTCTGGCCCAGGGCTCAAGGCAAAAGCTGCGCCACAAGCCGAGTTACAGGAATTTGCAAAATTGGCCGCTCGAATCCTGACTGCTCACATCGGACCTCGGCGGCGCGGGCAGGGAAAGGGCTAACGTCCGGCTGCGAATGGAACTGCGACTGTCGTCCCCGGTTCCGCAGTATCGGTAACCAGCTCGCTGGCCGAGCGGGTGGCGTAGTTCAGTACCTGTCCCGGCCAGACGCCAAGAAAAAGGGTGGCCAGCACGCACAGCGCGATGGCGAGTCTCGACGACAAGGTCACGGGAGCAACCGGAACCTTGCCCTGTGCTTCGCGCATGTACATCACGACGATGACGCGAAGGTAATAGTACGCTCCAATGGCGCTATTGAGGACAAGAATGATGGCCAGTGCAACCAGGTTCGCCTTTAGCGCCGAGCTCAAAACGTAGAACTTCGCGAAGAATCCGCCGGTGATGGGAATGCCAATCAACGACATCAGAAAAAACGTGAAGGTCGCAGCCAGCGCCGGAGATTTCTTGCCGAGACCGGCATAATCTTCGAGCGAGACGTATTTTTCGTCTCCGCCTGCCAGATGGCTCACAATGGCGAACGCCCCCACATTCATGGCCGCGTAGGCGGCGCTGTAGAACATGGCTGACGCTATGCCCAGTTCTGGTTGCGCGGCAAACGCCACCAGCACATATCCGGCGTGGGCGATCGACGAATATGCCAGCAATCTTTTGACGTTGTTCTGCACCAGCGCGCAGATATTACCCAGCGTCATGGTCAACACGGCCGAGACCCAGATCAGCCAGAAGCGTCCGGGCGCGTTAGCCTCGAATAAAATGCGCAGCAAGACCGCAAACGCCGCCGCCTTCGGCCCAGTCGACATCAGCCCTACCACCGGTGATGGAGCGCCTTCGTAAACATCGGGCGTCCACACATGAAAGGGAACCGATGCAACCTTGAATCCCAGACCCACGAAAATCAGCGCGGTAGCAACGTACGCCAGCATCGGCATCTGCAGATTGCCGGAATGGAGCGCCTGGTTGATGACATCCACGTTCGTCGATCCGGTAGCGCCAAACATCAGGGCGACGCCGTAAAGAAAGAATGCCGTGGCGAACGATCCCAGCAGAAAGTACTTGAGCGACGCCTCGCTGCTCGATGCGTTGTTCCGCCGGAAGCCGGCGAGAATGTAAGTTGAGATCGACGAAATTTCAAGCGCGATGAAAATCAGCACCAGTTCGATTGCCGAAGACATCAGGCACATGCCCACTGTGCCGAACAAAACGAGCCCGTAGTATTCTCCGGCCCGGATGCGCTGCACTCTGAGGTATTCGAAAGAACTGAGAATCGAGACCGCCGCGATCGCAATCACCAGGAAGTGAAAGAAAATGCTGAACGGCTCGACTCGAATCATGTTCGAGAACCCGGTCCCGGCATACTCCGGCCGTGCCGTAACCAGCGTCGCTCCGAGCGCTCCCAGCGTGCCGATCAGCGCAATCGTTCCCAGCGATCGATGGCTTGTCTCCTGATCGAGCAGAGGGTCGATCACCATAATCAGCATTCCGAAAATCGACAATACAATCTCCGGCAGAATGCGGATGTAATCCGCCAGCGGCGGAGTCTGGAAACCTTGAGACTGAGCCTGGGCCAACAGTGCCGGCAGAGAGTGGCTGATTGCAAAATGCCCGAATGAAAGCGCGATGTGTGCCGGAATCATTGGCCCACCGCTTTGCTGAGCAACTGGGTCACCGGCGTCAGCACGGCCTGCACCGCTGGATCGATTGCACTGAGCCAAACCAGCGGCGCAACGCCCATCACCAGAGCGGCGACGGCGATCGGGATCAGCGCGGCCTTCTCGCGCTGATTGAGATCAGGCAGCGTGTTATTGACTTCGTGCGTGACCTTGCCGAAAAAGACGCGCTGATACATCCAGAGCAGGTAGCATGCGCTCCAGATCACGCCGGTCGCCGCTAGAATCCCATAAATGGGCCGCGCCTGGAACGCTCCGCTTAACACGAGAAATTCGCCGATGAACCCATTGAGCAGCGGCAATCCCACCGAAGCCAGCACAGTGAAGAGGAAGTAAGTGGCGTACTTGGGCATGGGCGTAGCCAGCCCGCCAAACTCCGAGATCTCGTAGGTATGGCGCCGTTCGTAGAGGATTCCGGCAAGCATGAAGAGTCCGCCCGTGGCGACTCCATGCGCCAGCATCACGAACACCGCTCCGTTCAGCCCAGCCGCAGTGAAGCTGAAGATTCCCAGCACCACGAACCCAAGGTGGCTGACCGAGGAGTACGCAATCAGTTTTTTCAGATTCGGCTGGACCAAGGAAACCAGCGCGCCGTAAATAATCCCGATCAGCGCCAGCGTCATGATCCACGGAGCATTGCGGTGCGCTTGCTCGGGAAAGAGCCCCACATTGAAACGCAGCAGCCCGTAGGTTCCCATTTTCAGTAAAACACCCGCCAGCAGCACCGATCCAGCTGTAGGCGCTTCCACGTGCGCGTCCGGCAACCAGGTGTGCAGCGGGAAGATTGGAACTTTCACAGCAAAGGCAATGAAGAATCCCAGGAACAACCACAGCGAAGCATTCTCAAATCCCGGCACGCCGCCGCTGCGAATTGTGTTCTGGATAATCGCAAAATCAAAGCTGCCCGTCTTCGCGTACAGCCACAGGATCGCCGCCAGCATGAACATTGACCCGATAAAAGTGAACAGGAAATACTTCACCGCGGCATAGACCTTGCGTCCGTGCCCGTACATTCCGATCAGCAGTGCCATCGGAACCAGCGTCGCTTCCCAGAAAAAATAAAACAGGAACAAGTCGAGTGAGGTGAAAACGCCAATCAGCGACGTCTCCAGAATCAGCAGCAGAATGAAGAATTCCTTCACTCGCGTCTGCACTGAGGTCCACGAAATCAGCACACAAAGTGGCGTCAAAAACGTCGTGAGCACGACCAGCCACACGGAAATGCCATCAATCCCCATGTGGTAATGAATGTTGGGATTGACGATCCAGACCTTATCAATTTCAAACTTGAACTGGCTGGGATCGCGATGCAGATGCACCGGCAAATGCAGCGAAGCCACAAATGCCAGGATCGAGACGACGAGCGCAAAAAGCCTGATGTCGCGGTCGCGCCGCGGAATCAGCAGAATCAGCAATCCGCCCGCCGCCGGAATGAACGTCACCAGCGTAAGAATAAGGGGACTCAGACTATCCATATTGATGGGGTTGATATTCATCGAATTCCCATCCACACCATGTAAGCGATCACCACCGCGCCGCCCGCGGCCACCCAGCCCGCATACGAGCGCAGATTGCCCGACTGCATGTGTCGCGTGGCATCCGATACCTCGCGTGCCGCGTGTGCCGACTCGTTCACTGCCGCATCAATCACACCCTGA
>DATEBK010000165.1:0-2018 GCA_035287825.1 Terriglobales bacterium | reverse complement strand
CCCTGAGTAAATATCTTCACGGCTCCTTTCGTGGCTGAATAGGGCACAAGCCCTGGCGTAAGGACACGCTCACCCACAGCCGAACCGATCATGATGATGCGACCACCATCAGTCATGTGCTTCAGCGCCGCCTGCGTCGCTACGAAGACGCCCCGGATGTTGATGTCGAGCACCCGATCCATCTCTTCCAGCGTTGTCTCCACGAACGGTTTCGGAACGGCGGTGCCGGCATTGTTCACAAGGACGTCCAACCTGCCGAAAGTTGCCACGGTCTTTTCGACCGCTGCTGCGACCGCAGCGGCATCTGCGGCGTCTGCCTGAATCGCGATCGCCTTTTGGCCAGCGCGTTCAATTGTTTTGACCACGGCGGAAGCCGCCTTAGCGTCCTTCGCATAGGTAATGGCGACGTTTGCTCCATCTGCGGCCAGACGCTTGGCGACTGCTGCGCCGATACCACGTGAACCGCCGGTAACGAGTGCTACCTTATTGGCTAACTTAGACATAAAATCTCCTTTGACCCTTTGTTAACAGCTCCCGACTCCCCTGAAATCTAGCTTGAAATTCTCGGGCTTCCTATCTGATGTGGCAGCGGTGCGAACAGATTTGGCACTCTGGGGGAATACCAGCTATTCCCAACTGGAATGCATTGCGCAGAACGGGGAAATTTTCTTGCAGCCTGTGTCCTTCTGAGCAGAAAGTAAAGGGGAAGAATCGCTATTCCTCGCATAGCATCCATTCCATAGAGGAATAGGAGACTGGTGTGGACAAATTGGATGCAATGCAGCTATTCGTCCGAGTCATTGAAAAAGGGAGTTTCTCCTCTGTCGCCAAGGAACGTGGAATTGGTCAGCCTGCTGTCAGCAAACAGATCTCGTTTCTTGAAGATGAAATCGGCACCGAACTGATTCACCGCACCTCTCGTTCCATTGCACTGACTGAGGCGGGTCGCGACTTTTACGAGTCTGCTTTGCACATCCTCGAGGACGTCGAAAATGCGACTTCACGAATCGGTCGCGGGCAAACCGCACCGAAAGGCCTCATTCGTGTGACCGTTCCGTCCACGTTTGCTCGACTTCATATGGTGTCAAAGCTGCCTGCGTTCTTTGCGTCCTACCCCGACATGGCGGTTGAGTTGGCCGCGTCGGAAAGCCCGACTACGATCATCGAAGACGGCTTCGATCTGGCGATCCACTCCGGTGATCTACCAGACTCCACTCTGATTGCGCGAAGATTCGCGCAAACGATGATCATGGTCGTAGCAACTCCACAGTACCTGGCACGATATAGCGCACCGCAGTCTCCGGACGATCTTCACCGCTTTCGTTCGATCGTCTTTGTCGAGCGGGGGGCGATACAGCCTTGGAGCTTTGCCTTGGGACCAGACGCGAAGCGTGTTATCCCCACAGGGGTCTTCCGTACCAGCGATGTCGAACAGATGAGGATGGGTGTCCTCGAACACCTAGGTATTGCCCAGGTGCCAGCATGGCTGTTTGCCGCAGAACTCAGGGAAGGTACCGTCGTCCGGTTGCTGACTGCCTTTGAGCGCACAGTGCCAATCCTTGCCGTGCGGCCTGCAAGCCGCCGGATGTCCACCAAAGTGCGGATTTTCATCGAGCACCTTGAGAAGACCTTTGCGCTTTGTTCTCAGTTCAATCCGCGACCTACCTAAACTGCGGGCCAGCAATAGTTGGCTTGTCGGAAGCTCTGTGGAGGCATCACTGTTCAGGGCCTCGCTCCGTTGCTCGCGTTACGAGTCGTTTTGCGAGCATTTTTTTCAACATCTTGGCCACCATTCCGCGGGCCAGCGATGCTGGGGCACTAATTTTGGTATGGTCCAACTGGGATGAGTGGCCGAAGACTTCGCGCGAATGGCCAATCTCATCCTTCGCCAGGGCCCCATCCCCGCCTTCCGCGCCGACTTCTCCAAACTGGTGTCACAGATGAACTTCGCCGGCTAACAAGACCGTCTCTCCATCTCTACTGTGATAGCGCGTCGGGATTGAGTGGGGACAAGTCGA
>DATEBK010000164.1:0-5908 GCA_035287825.1 Terriglobales bacterium | reverse complement strand
CTCCCAGGCCCTTGTAGCGCTGGACGATGTATTCCTTGCGGCCTTCATTCAATACGTAATCGAAGAGTTCACGGGGCGTGTTTTTCTCGACAATCTCCGGCTCCTTCGCGCGCCGCGCCGCAGGCTTGCCTGATTTCCTCTGCGCTCTCTCGGCTTCTTCGTTCTCGCCGGCGCTCAGATTTTCATCTTCGTTCTCACCCTCGTCTTCGCTCTTCCCCTCACCCTCTGCCGGTTTCGCCGCCTTGGCAGCTTTCGGAAGGCTCTCGATCATAAATGGAGGCTTGAGATATTCCTCAATTTGCTTGAACTTCGTGATCAGCTGCCGGCATTCAGGAGTCGAGGCCAGCTCCCAGTTGATGAGGTGCTCTGCACCCTGCCCATTCACGAAGTGCAGCTCCCAAAGATTGTGCTCTTCGTCAAATCGCGTCTCCACGCTCTTCAGCTTCAGGTCTTTTTGCAGGCGCTTGAGTTCCTTCTCCAGCTTCTCAATCTTCTTCGGCGGAGTTTTCTTGTCGCCTTCAAAATCGGCGCGCTTGGCTAAATCCAGCTTCGGCAGCAGCGAAGTAATCTGTTCTTCGCGGATGCGCTTGTTCAGCCTGTCCAGGTACCCCAGATACTCGTTCAGCACCGTGATGAACTTGGTCAGCGCCGCCCCTTCGAGTTTGGCAGCACCCTCGCCATACCGAATGATCAGTCCCTCTGAGGCGCGCTTCACCATCACCTTCACGAACTCGTGTTCGTTCTTGATGTACTGGTGCGTCTTGCCTTTCTTAATGCCGAATAGCGGAGGCTGTGCGATGTAGACATTGCTGCGCTTGATCAATTCCTGCATGTGTCGAAAGAAGAACGTGAGCAATAATGTCCGGATGTGCGAGCCGTCGACATCGGCATCCGTCATCAGAATGATTTTGCCGTAACGCACTTTCGTCGGATCGAAATCTTCTTTCGAGATGCCCGTGCCCAGCGCCGTGATCATCGCTCGAATTTCTTCGTGCGCCAGCATCTTGTCGTAGCGCGCCTTCTCCACGTTCAGAATCTTTCCCTTGAGCGGCAGGATGGCCTGAAATCTTCGGTCCCGGCCCTGTTTCGCCGTCCCGCCTGCGGATTCGCCCTCCACCAGAAAAAGTTCGCAACGATTCGGATCGCGCTCCGAACAGTCAGCGAGCTTACCCGGCAGTCCGCCGCCGTCGAGCGCACCTTTGCGCCGCGTCAGATCGCGGGCTTTGCGGGCCGCTTCACGGGCGCGGGCAGCGTCGATTGCCTTGTTGATGATCTTGCGGGCAACCGCCGTATTCTGCTCAAAGAACGCTCCCAGCTTCTCGTTGACTACCGCCTGCACAATGCCGGCGATATCGGAATTCAGCTTGCCCTTGGTCTGTCCTTCAAACTGCGGCTGCGGCAGTTTGACGCTGATCACAGCCACCAGCCCTTCGCGGACGTCATCTCCAGTCAGATTTTCTTTTACATCCTTGAACAACCCCATCTGCTGCCCGGCATAGTTAATGGTTCGGGTCAGCGATGTGCGAAAACCCGAGAGATGCGTTCCTCCGTCGACGGTGTTGATGTTGTTGGCAAAACTGAAAACCGATTCCGAATACGCATCGTTGTACTGCAAACCGATTTCAATGTGCACCTGGTCTTTGTCGGCTTCCATGTAGATGGGCTTGTCATGGAGCGTTTGTTTTCCGCGATTCAGATGCTTGATGAATTCGGCGATGCCGCCGTTGTACTTGAACTCGGCGCGTTTCGCTTCACCCGTTTTCGAATCGGACTGGCGCTCGTCCGTGAGCGTAATGATCAGGCCTTTGTTAAGAAACGCCAGCTCGCGCAGCCGCTGCGACAGCGTGTCAAAGTTGTATTCGACCGTAGTCGTGAAGATCGTCTTGTCCGGAACGAAGTGGACCTTCGTGCCCGTCTTGATCTTCGCCGCACCCGTTTTTCTTAACTTGCTGGTGGCTTCGCCCTTCGAGTACGTCTGTTCCCACGTAAAACCGTCGCGCCAGATTTCGAGATCAAGTTCTTCGCTAAGCGCGTTGACGCAACTCACCCCGACTCCGTGCAATCCACCCGAAACTTTGTAGGAGTTGCTGTCGAACTTGCCGCCCGCATGCAGCGTCGTCATCACGACTTGCGCGGCGGGAAGTATTTCGCCGTTTTCCAAGGTCATGTTATCGACCGGAATGCCGCGCCCGTTATCGACTACCGTGATCGAGTTATCGCTGTGGATGGTCACGTCGATCTTGTCGGCGTGCCCGGCCAGCGCCTCGTCAACCGAGTTATCGACGACTTCGTATACCAGATGATGCAGACCCAGCTCGCCGGTCGAGCCAATGTACATCGCGGGACGCTTGCGTACCGCTTCCATGCCGCCCAGTACTTTGATCGAGTCGGCTGTGTAATCACCGTTGATCGGTTTGCCGTTCTTGCTTGTCGCATCGACGCTCTTTGCGTCAGCGCTCTTAGACTCGGCGAGTTCGGCTTGCAATTCTTTCGTGGCCATTCTGCTCCGTGAAAACTGCTGCTGGACCCGGATCGATCACCCGCACCAAGGGACGATTCCGGGACTGCTCAGGCGACCCTCAACTTATTGAATTTTCTGCTATTTAGCTGTCAGCTGAGCTTGCTTTATTTTACCACAAACAGGATGTAATTCGAGGCTGGAATCGAGACGATAAACGGCGGTTTTTGTTGCTCTTAGGGATGTCGTTTCCTGGCTCCTGCGTGGCTCGCCTCAAGTCACGTTTCGGAAAGAAACCCTTAATGCGCGGAGGCCTTCGCCGCGCCAAAATGCAGCCCATCCATGATCTCGTCCAGTTCATCTTCGCCGCCCGCGATAAAAGTGAACGAGACGATCTGCCCCTTCGCCAGCAACACCAGCGTGCACTGGTGCATGGTGAGTTTATCGGAGATCTGCTTGACGAAATCGGCACGCACAAGTTGCCGCGACTCTACATCCAGTGCGTAAGGTTCCCCGCTGGCTTTGAACCCTTCCGAGGTTGCGAGTTCGGTGAGGGTACCCAAAAAGTCCTCGGCTCGCTTCAGCCCCGGATAAGAAGCGGCGCTCTCCGACGCAATCACTACGGTCGAGTTGACCGTCTCCCCCGCGGCCTCGGGAGGGCGCTCGAACGCCGCCAGCAACACTTCCCCTTTGCCCGCCTCAGCTCCTTCTTGCATGCTCTTGGTTCGATCCACCCAGCCATAAGGAATCTGATAGCGAAATCCGAAAGTGGAGTTGCGGTACAGCTGAGAATCGTCGTTGTTTTTTACGGGACTGCCAGGGGTCTTGATCTTCGGCTGTGCCGCCGGTTGTGTCTGCGCCGCGAGAATCGCTCCCAGAGCAGCAACCACGATCATAAGCCGTGTAGCGTGAATGACAATGCGGATCATCTTCAGACTAAGTCTACCTGCTTCGAATCGCAGTCGCCAAAATGAGCAAGCCGAACTCTACTCCACGAACATGCAGTCCCCATAGGAGTAGAAGCGGTACTCCGCCTCGACCGCATGCCGGTAAGCAGCCATCACTCTTTCCTTTCCTCCAAGCGCGCACACCAGCATCAACAGCGTGGATTCCGGAAGATGAAAATTCGTCAGCAACGCGTCCACAATGCGAAAACCATAGCCCGGATAAATAAACGCGTCCGCCTCACCTCGCCCCGCCTGAACTCGCTCCTCTTGAGCTTGATCTCCCAGGTCTCGGTCCTCGCCCCGCTCCCCGCCTTGCTCCTCTGCCAGCCGCGCCGCGTACTCCAGCGTGCGAACCGTGGTCGTCCCCACCGCCACTACGCGCCGTCCCTCTGCTTTCGCCCGATTAATCGCCCGCGCCGCCTCTGCCGAAATGTCATACCACTCGCGATGCAACTTGTGGTCCTCGACCTTTTCTACTCGCACTGGCTGAAACGTCCCCAGCCCTACATGCAGCGTGATCTCCGCAATTTCAATCCCTCGCCCGCGAATCTGCTCCAGAATCTCCGGCGTGAAGTGCAATCCCGCCGTCGGAGCCGCCACCGACCCGCGCGCTCTTGCATAGACCGTCTGGTAGCGATCTCGGTCCGCGGCACTGTCGTCGCGATCGATGTAGGGCGGAAGCGGAACATGCCCGATACGCTCGACCCGGGCAAAAAAATCTCGAACCGGCGCGAAAACGATATGCCGCTCTCCAAAGCCGCCTCGCCCGGTCACCTGCGCTTCCAGCTCGGGTGTGTCTCCCTCGTCCCGCCCGTCAAAATACAATTTCTCTCCAACGCCAATCTTTCGCCCCGGCCGCACTAGGCACTCCCACTCATTCGGATCCTCCGACAACTGGCGAGTCAGCAGGACCTCAACCCTCCCGCGAAGAAAATCTCGCGCCGCGGGATTCCGTGCGCTCACAGACTGCGCACGTTCTCCGCTGCGCCGGCCATACAGCCTTGCCGGAAAAACTCTCGTGTTGTTGATCACCACCAGGTCGTCCGGCCGAAGTAAACCGGGAAACTCACGAAAACTCCGGTCTCGCCAACCGCCCAACGGATCGGCGCTCTGCCGATCCACATGCAGCATGCGCGACGCCGCGCGGTCCGCCAAGGCCTCCTGCGCAATCCGTTCCAGCGGCAGATCGTAGTGAAATTCCGATACCAGCATTGAGGAGATTATAGGTTCCAGCACGGCCGCGCTGAGGACGGCCGTTCTGAGTTCGCCGCTCGAGGGCGAGAACCTCACGGCAAGCCAAACGCTGTCTCTATTCCATCGTCTCCAGCGCCGCCATCGTCTCAATCCCATCCCACAAATTCTGCAGCCGGATGTTCTCGTTCGCGGAGTGCTGGTTATTGTCGTAGTTTGCAATTGGGACGGTGATCGTCGGCGTCCGCAGCGTCTGCTCGATCATCTCCAGCGGCACGCTTCCGCCCATCGTCGGCAGCTTCACCACCGCCCCGCGCGCGCTTTCTACCACCGCAATCACCTCCTGCGAGATCGGCAGATCCATTGGAGTTCGCACCGCGTTATACCCAACCGCATCCAGCTTCACAAAGGCCACGCGGGGATGTTCGACCAGCGTCGCTTTGTCCGGCGCAGTACCGGTGACAAAATATCCCTGCGCCGCAATGTAATCCACCACGCGCTGCTGCTGCGTCTTCCAGTCCAGCCCCTTGACCAGCCGCAGATCGATGTCGGCCGTCGCAGTCGAAGGAATAACATTGTTCGCTTTGCTTCCTGTCCGCGCTGACGAGAACCCATCGATATTCAGCGTAGGCTCATTCAGCACCGCTAACAGGGATTGTCCGCCGCCGTCGGTATGCCCCAGCCCGAACTCCACCCGCAGCTTCTCTTCGTTTCGCGGCGCATCTGCAATGGCCTGTTTCTCAAGTGCGCTCAGCGGAACAACGCCGTCATAAAAGTGTGGAATCAGCACTCGGCCCGTCGCATCTTTCATCCCAGCCAGCAATTGTGCCAGCATCATCGCAGGATTCGGAGCCCAGTTCCCGTAATGTCCGCTGTGTAGTTCGCGATTGGGCCCATAAACCGTAATCTCCAGATGCGTTACGCCGCGCGCGCCAAATACCACGCTTTGACGTCCACTCTGATCAACCGGCCCGTCACAGATGAGCCAGACATCCCCGCCAAGTTCATCGTGATATTTTTCCAGCACCTCGCGAAAATGGGTCGAACCCGCTTCCTCCTCGCCTTCCCAAACAAAGCGCAGATTCGCCCTCAGTGGAATATGTGCGGCCTGCAGCGCATCAAGCGCCGTTAGCTGCGCCAGAATTGCCGCCTTATCATCGGAAGATGACCGGGCATAAATGCGTGTTTCTCCATTCACCGTGCGCGTCACCGGCGTGAATGGCGCTTTCGAATCCCATTCCTCCGGAGTAACCGGCTGGCCGTCATAGTGTGCATAAAAGACAATCGTCCGTTTGGCTCCCGCCGTCTTGAT
>DATEBK010000163.1:0-3070 GCA_035287825.1 Terriglobales bacterium | reverse complement strand
CCTCGTGCCAGGAGGACAAACGCATTCGGCCACAACCAGCAAGACCGGCAGCTACGAAATCGGAAATCTGCCGCCGGGCAACTACACAGTCACGGCCAATGCCCAGGGATTCTCCGTCTTTATTCAGAACGACGTGAACGTAGCGGCGGGCCAAGTCGCGCAATTTAACATTGCGCTCGAAATCAATGTGCAGCAGGAAAAGGTAAACGTCCAGGCAGAAGGGCCCACGCTCGACGTCAACCCTGCGAACAATGCGAGCGCGATTGTGATGACCGGCAAAGATCTGGACGCGCTTCCAGACGATCCCGACGAACTGCAATCGGATCTGGAGGCGCTGGCCGGACCATCAGCCGGCCCTAATGGGGGGCAGCTTTACATCGATGGATTTACCGCCGGGCAACTGCCGCCAAAGTCATCGATCCGTGAGATTCGCATTAACCAGAACCCGTTTTCGGCCGAGTATGACAAGCTGGGCTATGGGAGAATCGAAATCTTCACCAAGCCGGGCACTGACAAGTTGCATGGGCAGTTTTCAGTTGTGGGCAACGACTCGGCGTTTAACACGCGTAATCCCTTTCTCGGCGACGCTCCGCAGGCGCCATATGACTCCGTTATTTATCAGGGAAATGTGGGCGGCCCAATCAACAAGAAAACTTCATTCTTTGTCGACGCGCAGAGGCGAGATATCGATGAGATCGCTGTCGTCAATGCGCCAATCGGGATTTTGAATGGAGTGGTGCAGACCGATGATGCCAGCGTTCCTAATCCGCGCACGCGCACGAACATCGGACCGCGTATCGATTATCAAGTTAGCCCGAACAATACGTTAACCACACGATATCAGTACTACCGCGACACGTGGCAGAACGACGGAGTCGGCGGCTTCGTGTTACCGGAAGCCGGCTTCGACTCAAAATCTATCGAACACACAGCGCAGGTGACGGATACACAAGTCATCGGCACGAAGGTGATCAATGAGACTCACTTTCAGTATCTGCGCGACAACAGCAACCAGAATCCGGTAAGCACTCCTTTGATCACGCTGCCCCCCGGGTTCACCACGGACGCGTCGATCAGCATACTCGGAGGATTCACTGGCGGACGCTCCAGCGCGGGATCTCAGGTCGACCACCAGGACCACTACGAACTCCAGAACTATACTTCGATCGCGCAGGGCAATCACTTCGTGAAGTTTGGCGGCCGTCTACGGGCAGTCCACGAAGTTAACACCTCGAGCGCTGGATTTGACGGCGTCTTTTCGTTCCCGAATCTGACGGCGTATCAGGATGCCTATAATGCTCTGGCGGCAGGCGCTAGCCAGACATCGGGACCGAGCCAATTTACGATCGACGCAACAAAAAGCGGCGCAGTTCCCACCGTTCCTGTGACGGTGGTCGATGCCGGATTGTACGTGCAAGATGATTGGAAGGTCCGCCCCAACATTACTTTGAGCGGCGGGTTGCGCTTTGAAACGCAGAATGCCATTCACGACCATGGGGACTGGGCTCCACGGCTCAGTTTTGCGTGGGGACTCGGTGGCGGCGGAAAGAACGCTCCAAAGACCGTGCTGCGCGGCGGTTTTGGATTGTTCTACGACCGCTTTACCCAAAACCTGGTTTTGAATGCGGACCGTTTGAACGGCATAACCCAGCAGCAGTATGCCGTGTCGTGTCCCCTGACGCAGCCGCCGGCGCCGTGCCCGGAGATCGATTTTTTCCCGAACGCTCAGCTGCCCCCAGCGGCAAGTTCACCGATCTATAGCATCGACTCTCATTTGCATGCGCCTTACATCATGCAAACGGCGTTCAGCATGGAGCGACAGGTCACAAAGATCGCCAACCTTACACTTACGTATCTGAACGGGCGCGGCGTGCACCAATTGATGTCGATTGACATCAATGCGCCGTTCGCAACGCCAGAGGACTTCCCGAACGCTTCGGGGCCGCGTCCTCTCGAGAGCAAATACGGCCTCAATGACGTTTACCAGTATTCATCGGCGGGTGTTTTTCGACAGAACCAGTTGATCGCGAATTTCAATGTCAGGGCAGGAGCAAAGCTGTCTCTGTTCGGTTACTACGCGTTGAATTTCGCCAATAGCGACCCCATCGGCTCTACAAGTAATGGGTCATTCAGCAATAACTTTCCATCGGACCAGTACGACGTGAAACTAGACTACGGGAGAGCGTCGTTTGCGACGCGGGACCGACTGTTCTTCGGCGGTACGATCGGACTGCCGCGCGGGTTCCGATTGAGCCCGTTTATGATTTTCAACTCTGGCACACCGTACAACGTCACGACCGGGCAGGATTTGGCCGGCGATCTACAGTTCAACGTGCGGCCGGCATTCGCCACTGGCGTCAGCGGTGCCTGTCTTTCGCCGACTGCAGCCTGTCACTACACGGTTCCGTCGGGCCCGTACACGCAGATTCCTATCAACTATCTGACGGGCCCGGACAACTTCACGCTGAATTTGCGGCTGGCAAAAAGCTTCGGCTTCGGGCCGGATGTCGGCGGGAAGGGTGCCACTGCAGGCGGTCCGGGTGGAGGTGGCGGCCCACGTGGGGGCGGCGGTGGCGGCGGCATCGGCTTTGGAGGACGAGGAGGGCCGGGTGGCTTCGGCGGAGCGCCAACGACCAAACGCTACAATCTGACCTTCAGCGTTAATGCCAGAAACGTTCTGAACAAAGTGAATGACGCGACTCCGATAGGAGTCATCAGCTCACAGGATTTCGGAAAATCAGTGGCGCTTGCGGGTGGCCCATTCTCAAGCGCTGCCGCTAACCGGAAAATTGAACTGCAGGCGATGTTCAGCTTCTAATCTTCTAAAAAGAATCTATGGCGCTTTACGTGGAGTAGTCCGCATTGATCCGCACATACTCGGCGGTGAGGTCGGTGGTAAGAAACCGTACCGCGTAGCGTCCGCGTCCGAGCTGCACGCGAATATCGCAAACAGGCTGCCCGAGAGCGTGATGCGCTTGCCGCTCGTTGAACGGGCAGGCAACGCCGTTGCGGCATACTTTCTGTTTGCCAATGAAGATATGCACCCGGCCGGGGTCGACGGGCGCACCCG
>DATEBK010000162.1:0-6873 GCA_035287825.1 Terriglobales bacterium | reverse complement strand
CGATAGGGTGGGGACGGAATTTCTACGCCAATATTCCAGGACACTACGATTCGCCCGATATCGGTTCGATTAAGCGCGGTATATCAATACCTGGGTTGAGTTTACGGAGGGTAGGAGTGGATCTGTTCAAGAAATATCGTATTTTGCCTGTGCTTGGAGGGCTGGGCTTGATCCTGATTGCAGCCGGGGCCACGGAAAAGGCGCGGAAGCTCTACTTGCCTACGAGCAAAGCAATCACGGTGCCAGCGCCAGGGCTGATCGGCGATATCAATAGCTATCCTGCGACGATTGCGATCAGCCCCGATCGACGTTATGCTGCTTTTCTCAACCAGGGATACGGGACTGAGAAGAGCCAAGTTCGGCAATCGATCGCAATTCTTGACCTCCATAGCGGTCAAGTTCGCGATTTTCCCGACGATGATCTTCGCGGTGATGAACGGTCGACACTCCAAAGCTATTTTATCGGGCTGGCATTTTCAGGAGACGGAAGACACCTTTATGCATCGGTGTCATCCATCAGGAAGAACGGCATTGCCGTTTACAAGTTCGTTGACGGCCAGGTTAGTCGCGAACGTACCATCGCCATTCCACCCCAGCAACTCGACCGGGAAAAACAAGTCACTTATGACGCCACTCCCCTCGCAAAAGGTACGGCGGCCGCGTACCCTGCGGGGATAGCCGTCTTGCCAGCGAGTGGCGGGGACCGACTTCTGATAGCGAACAATCTCTCTGACAATGCCATATTGTTGGATGTGAACTCTGGCGCAATCCTGAAATCGTTTGACCTGAGCGCCAGCAAATATGTTCCCGCTGCCTATCCCTACACCGTCGTAGTAAATAGAGAAGGGACGAAGGCTTGGGTTAGTTTGTGGAATGCGTCTGCAGTGGCCGAATTGGATATCGTTGGTGGGAAGGTTGCGCGGCGCATTGAATTGTGGCACTCCTCTGCTCCAACGGCTTCGGGTGTGCACCCTACGTCACTGCTGCTGAATCGCGGCGAGAACATCCTGTATGTGGCACTGTCGAACGCCGGGGATGTTCGGTGTGATGGCATTGCGGCGGTGGATCTAACGTCTGACGCGGTGCTTCGCACCTACCGCGTGGCTTTGCATAGCGACGACTCGGCCGGGGCGGTTCCAATCGGCATAGCTCTCTCGGAAGATGAGAAGCAGCTTTTTGCAGCCAGTGCCTCTTTGAATGCAGTCGCTGTGTTCAACCTGGACACTTCCAAGCAACTATCGCAGTCGAATGAGGTGGAACTGCCAGTTGGGTTCATTCCCACAGAATGGTACCCCAGCGCTCTGGCGATCACTGGCCAGGATCTGCTCATTGCGAGCGCCAAGGGCGAAGGGAGCGGCCCAAACAGTATGAAGGCCGCGGTCCAGACCGGTTTGCATCCCAACCCGCACCCGTATATTGCCACCCTCATCGGAGGAACAATCCAGCGTCTGAGTCTCTCTGAGATAGCGCGAAACCTTGCGGCGTACACGCAGCAAGTTGAAGAAGACAATCTTCTCCATACTGATCCGGGCAAGATCGAATTCGCCGGCGGCAAGAATCCTATTCGGCATGTGATCTATATTCTGAAAGAAAACAGGACCTATGATCAGTTACTAGGCGACCTGGAGGCAGGCAATGGAGATCCGTCGCTTGCCATGTACGGAGCCGACATTACGCCGAACCATCACAAGCTGGCGCTTCAATTCGGAGTTCTCGATAATTTTTATGACAGCGGAGAGGTTTCCGCCAATGGTCATCTATGGTCCGATGCTTCGGCCGCATCCGACTACATCGAAATTATCTGGCCGATCATCTATCGAGGCGCCGAGCGTCCAGAGGATTACGGCAACGGTCTCGACCAAGGGCTGCCCGATATGGATGATCCAGGGACAGGTTTCATTTGGGACAATCTCGCCCGGAATCATTTTACGTATCGCATATATGGCGAAATGCTGGATATAGCCTGGTGTAAGAGCGAGGACAAAAATTCACCGCGAGAAGGGCCAGTCGCACCTGCATCCAGCGAATGCACGCCCGCAGAGACCAATAAGGGTGATGCGTTGCCTGCGAATGTTGGAAATCCGCCGGGCGGGTCGAGTCCATGGCCGTGGCCGGTGCCTCGTTTGCAGAGTGTTCGGCCCACCAAACCTGCTCAGCGGGATCATTTCGATCCCCAGTTTGCGGGCTTCAATCTTCTATATCCGGACCAGTTGCGAGCGGACGAGTTCCTTCGCGAATTCAGCCAGTTTGTTAAGGCTCGGGGTTCAGGGCAAGAATTACCGCAGTTCATTCTGCTCTACCTACCCAACGATCACACCAGTGGGACACGGGTGGGCAAACCATCGCCGCGGGCCTCGATAGCGGACAATGATCTCGCCGTGGGCCGCGTCGCTGATGCGGTGTCACACAGCCCATATTGGGATGACACAGCAATATTTGTTGTTGAAGATGACGCGCAGAACGGCGCCGACCACGTGGATGCCCATCGCTCGATCGCGCTGGTGATCAGCAAGTATTCGCCACGCGCCGACAAGCCTTTCGTGGATCATCATTTCTACACCACCGTTGGCATGGTTCATACGATGGAGGATCTGATTGGTCTCCCGGCGATGAACCAGTTCGACTCGCACGCGCCGGTGATGGCTCCCTTGTTTGCCGGCTCCGGAACCCAGCCAGCCTACAATGCTGACTATACGAACCTGCGAAGCGGTCTTGTTTACGAGATAAACGGGAAGAACGCTCCGGGTGCTGACAAGTCGGCAAAAATGGACTTTTCCCGTCCTGACGCGGTCGACCCGGCAGCCTTGAACGCGATTCTCTGGCAAGACGCGCACCGACATAGCAACTAGTTACGAATCGAAATCCATTTTTCCCGCACTTAAGCTGGCCGGCTTCTTTTTGTGTGGTCAGTTTCCGGAGGTCGCACGCCTTCTTTGGGCCGGTGAGGATTGCGTTATCGGCAATCATTCCCTATCATCAAGTGGTTTCGCGCCACCTTCCCTGCTTCTTCGGCTTACGTTTCGTCCGCAAATCTCTAAGGTGGAAAGACGCATGCCTGACACTCCCGACGACACGACTCTGAGCCAGAGCGCAATCCAGACAACTTTCGCTGTCATCGGCCCCTACCGGCTAACCAAGCTGCTGGGCGCGGGCGGCATGGGCGAAGTCTGGCGGGCCGAGCAGACTGAGCCCATTCATCGTACGGTTGCCCTGAAGCTGATCAAGGCAGGAATGGATACGCGGGCGGTGGTGGCGCGGTTCGACTCGGAGCGGCAGGCACTGGCTTTGATGGAGCATCCCAACATCGCCAAAGTGTTCGAGGCGGGCGCGACGCCCGAAGGCCGGCCATATTTTGTGATGGAGTATGTGCATGGCTTTCCCATCACCGACTATTGCGACAGGCACCGGCTCACGATTAAAGAACGGCTGGGCTTGTTCATGCAGGTGTGCGAGGGGGTGCAACATGCGCACCAGAAGGCAATCATCCATCGTGATCTGAAGCCCTCTAACGTGCTGGTGGATGAAGTTGACGACAAGCCTGTTCCCAAGATCATTGACTTTGGGCTAGCCAAGGCGATGGGGCAGCAGCTGACGGAGATGACTCTGTTCACGGAAGCGGGAGCGATGCTGGGCACACCCGACTACATGAGCCCGGAACAGGCCGACCGCAACGAGCCCAACATCGACACTCGCACCGATGTGTACTCGCTGGGAGTGATTCTGTACGAATTGCTGGTGGGCGAACTGCCCATCGGATCGGACGAGCTGCGAGCGGCGGGAATCGAAGCCATGCTGCGGAAGATATGCGAACAGGAGCCGGTGCGCCCGAGCACGAAGCTCAAGTCTTTGGGCCTATCCGCGAAAGATTCGGCGGAAAGACGCAAGGAAGCGCCGGAGTCGCTGGAGCGGCATCTGCGTGGGGACCTGGACTGGATCACGATCAGGGCGCTGGAGAAAGACCGCTCCAGGCGGTATGGTTCGGCTTCTGACCTGGCGGGCGATCTGCAACGCTACCTGAACGATCAGCCGGTTTCCGCCGGGCCGCCGAGCGCCAGCTATCGCGCCGGCAAGTTTATGCGGCGGCATCGCTTCGGAGTTGGCGTGGCGGCGGCGGCAGTGGTGCTGCTGATTGGATTCGCGACCACGATGGCGGTGCAAGCCCGCCGCATCGCGAAGGAGCGGGACCGGGCAAACCGGATTGCCGATTTCATGACCCAGATGTTTGCGGTTTCAGATCCGAGCGAAGCGTTGGGAAACGCGATTACGGCGCGAACGATTCTGGATACTGCGTCGAATAAAGTTCAGGCGGGATTGGCCAAAGATCCTGAGGAGCAGTCGGAGTTGATGTTCACGATGGCGCGCACTTACGCCAGCCTGGGCCTATACCCGGTCGCTTACAACCTGTCGTCGGCCGCGCTGGAGAATCGCCGGCGACTGCTTGGGCGTGACGATCGCAAGACCTTGCAGTCCATGTCGCAGCTGAGTTGGATTCTCGACCGGCAAGGACGTGACGATGCAGCGGAGAAGTTGATACGCCAGACCATTGCGGAGGCAAACCGGGCGCTGGGACCGGAGGATCCGGTGACGCTGGAGGCCGAAGACCGCCTGGGAGTCATTCTGAACAGACTGGCCCGCTTCGACGAGGAGGAAAAGTTGGAGCGGCAGTTGGTCGAGATTTCGACGCGCCGGTTTGGTCCGGAAGACCCTCAGACTCTGAGCGCGATGGTGAGTCTGGCAGATGCATTGAGTTCCCAAAGTCGTTACGCGGAAGCGGAAGCAATATACCGGAACGCTTTGGGTACTGAGCAGCGCGTGCTCGGAGCTGAGCATCCGGAGACGATTGCGACGATGCACAAACTCGCCAACCGCATTCAGGAGCAGGGGCGGTACGCGGAAGCGGAGAGCCTATATCGGCAAACGCTGGCCATTGAGCAACGGGTGCTTGGACCGGAACATCCGGATACAGCCAAGAGCATGACGTCTTTGGCCAACACGCTCTACTATGAGGGGAACACGGCAGAGGCCGAGAAATGGTATCGGGCGGCACTGGCAGTGGAGCAGCATGCGCTGGGCCCTGACCATCCGTATACGACCCGACCGCTGGAAGGACTCGCCAACGTGCTGGCTGCGACCGGACACCTTGCCGAGGCGGAAAAACTGCAGCGGCAGGTTCTCGGGATACGGGAGAGAAATCTTGGGCCCGACCATACTGACACGTTGCTGTCGGGGTACAACGTTGCGGATGTGCTTTACCTCGAAGGCCATCTTCCAGAAGCGGAGAAATTTATTCGTGCGGCATTCGCGGCGCAGGCGCGAGTGCTGGGAGCGGAGAATCCGGACACGTTGGCCTCGAAGACGGAACTGGCGAGGATATTAATGAAAGAGGGGAACTATCGTGAGGCCGAAGACCTGGCGCGACAAGCTTTCGAGAGTCAACTCCGCGTTCTCGGGCCGCAACATCTCGATACACTGAGTTCGCTGTACCTCCTGGGCACTGCGATGGTTTATAACCATCGTTATGACGAGGCGAAGGCACTGTTCGAGGAGACGATCGAAAAGATGAACAAAGCTCCAGCAGAGAGTGTTGCGCTGGCCTGGTTCGACTTCGCTTGTGTAGCGTCAGCAGCGCACGACCGTGATGAAGCGGTTAAGAACCTGCGAGAAGCCGTCACGCACGGGTTTAAGGACATCGACCGCATACACAACGCGGACGATCTGAGATATCTTCGCGGCTATCCGCGCTATGAGGCATTTCTCAGCGAAACCAAGAAGGGCATCGACATGGCTTCGCGGCAGCCCAACTAAGCAACTTATTAAGCATTTTTCTTCGCAATCCATCCTGCGTCGTATTTAGGGCAGACTGTTTGCGTATAATTTGCGCGCGCATTGCCCTTAGGGAGCTGGTTGATCATGCAATCGTGAAGCGTTTATCAAGGAGCAATCCATGGGTGAAGCAAGTTTTATTCCAGTTGCAAACAATGCCAGGTCGCGACGCGACCTCGTCGAGCGCGGGTTCAGTCGTCAACCGCTCAGGGTTGATGTAGACGTAGCGCGCTCGCTGGAAGCGTTATCCCATGCGGCCTGGTCCGTTCCGAAGGACAAATACTACGATGGGGGCGACAGGTATCGTTCGTTAAATCGCGTTGGGGCCGAGATTGTTGAGGGCGGTGTAAAGGTTTGGTTGAGCGAAGAGAGCACGCCCTATGTGCAGCTGAAAAAATACAACACGACGATCGGCGGCCAGCCGCGAGAGTACGCCCCGCTGCCTGCTGCGATCGCCGGTTCCATAGGCGTTCGCAAGATGATTGCTCATCATCTTCATTACCTGCCGCTGTCGACGGTGGGAACGAAATATTTGGTCAACGTTCATCTAATACGGTTCACTGCTATGCCGGGCCGGCCGTGCGACACGAGTCCACCGGGCTTGCATAAAGACGGGGAAAAGTACATCGCCACGCATCTCGTCGGCCGCTGCGGGGCTCAGGGCGGCGAAGTCGTCATTACTGATAATGATAAGCAGGAAATGGATCGCTTCACGATGCGCGAATCGGGCGAGTGTTACGTCTTCGACGATGATCGCGTCTGGCATATGTTGACGCCGGTGGCCGTACTGGAAGGCAATCAGTACGCCTACCGAGACACGCTGGCGTTCGATATGCTGCCGGAGGGCTGGGAACCAGTGAAGTGATTGGAGTGCCGTTCCGAGATTATTCCGATGAGGCGTAGAGATTTTCTAAAAAGTACGGCTGCCGTTGCCCTGGCCGCAGAGCTTGGAATGGGGAAAGCGCAGGCGAAGGTTCCCGCGCACAACTGGGGAAACTACGACTTCGGCCCCGGCCCCCAGGTGAGCGATCGCCTCAATCAGGGTCCGTT
>DATEBK010000161.1:0-10921 GCA_035287825.1 Terriglobales bacterium | reverse complement strand
CAGATGCTCGCCCAATTTATTCGCGCCCAATTGACTCTGGCGGCGTTGTCCTTCCTCGCCTACTCATCGTTCCTCGGCGCCATGCGCGTGCCCTACGCCCTCACCCTAGGCACCGCCGGTGGAGCGCTCGAATTCATCCCCTTGGCCGGACCACTTCTGGCGGGTACGGCTACGATGATCGTCGCCGTCCTGGCCGGCTACCCACATTGGGGCTTCCTCCTGCTCTTCCTGTGCATCTGGCGGATGGTCCTCGACTACGTTATCTCTCCCCGCGTTATGGGAGCCAGCCTCGAATTGCACCCGCTGGCTGCTTTGTTTGGCATTCTCGCAGGCGGTGAAATCGCCGGCATCCTCGGCGTCTACCTCTCCATCCCGGTCATGGCCAGTCTGCGGATTGTCTGGCGTCGCTGGCGCATCTACGCCGAAAAACGCAAATTCGGCCCGCTTAACGAATACTCCTTCCAGCCCGAACTCGGACGCGGCCCAATCTAGAGCTCTCCCGACCCAGCCCCATCATTCCCCCGCAATTCTCGCTGGTATAAAATCACAATTTCACCCTTATCGATCGAAATATGTCGAACAAAATCCCTGTAGGAATTCTCGGTGCCACCGGCATCGTCGGGCAGAGGTTTATCCAAATGCTCGAGCAACACCCATGGTTTGAAGTGTCGTGGCTGGCAGCCTCAGACCGCTCCGAAGGCCGTCCCTACGCCGAAGCCGCGCGCTGGCGCTTGAAAACTGCGATCCCGGCAGCCATCGCCAACAATAAGGTTTCCCCCGCTCAGCCTGCAGGCGCACCCAAAATCATTTTCGCCGCGCTGGATGCCGCCATCGCCCGCGATCTCGAACCCCAGTTCGCCGCTGCCGGCCACGCCGTCATCTCGAATTCCAGCGCCCTGCGCATGCAGGCCGATGTTCCTCTCGTCATTCCCGAAGTCAATGGCGACCACATCCGCTTAATCGACAAGCAGCCTTGGCGCACCCAATCAGGAGGTTTCGCCGTCACCAACCCCAACTGCTCCACCATCGGCTTGGTCCTCGCTCTCGCTCCCTTGCATCGGGCTTTTGGACTCGAAGCGGTGATGGCAGTCACCATGCAAGCCGTCAGCGGCGCTGGATATCCCGGCGTCGCTTCACTCGACATTCTCGGCAACGTCGTCCCCTACATCGCCAAAGAAGAAGAAAAAATGGAAGAGGAAGCGCAGAAATTGCTGGGCACGCTGAATGGTTCGCACATCGATCCCGCGCCTTTTGCCATGAGCGCGCAATGCAACCGCGTAGCCGTTGAAGACGGACACACCGAGTCGATCTCCATCCGGCTCAAGAAAAAAGCATCCGCCGAAGAAATCATCGCCGCTTGGAAGGAATTTCATCCCGAACCTCAGCAGTTGCGATTGCCCAGCGCTCCGCCTCAGCCCATCATCTACCTGACCGCCATCGATCGTCCCCAGCCCCGCTTTGACGTTGACCTTGGTTCCGGCATGAGTACCGTCATCGGACGTCTGCGCAAATGCAACATCCTCGATTGGAAATTCACCATCCTCTCGCACAACACCATTCGCGGCGCAGCCGGCGCAGCTTTGCTCAATGCCGAACTGCTCAGGGCGAAGGGATACATATCGTGATCCAGCAGCCCACAACGGAGAATCCCCGCCCATGATCGTCATGAAGTTCGGCGGAACCTCCGTACAAGACGCCAAAGCCATCGACCGTGTCGCTCAGATTCTTCAGGGCCGTCTCACCGACCATCCCGTCGTCGTCGTGAGCGCCATGGCCAAGGTTACCGATTCCCTGCTCGCCATGGGAAAGGCCGCCGGCAGCGGCGACCGTAAGACCGCGCTCAAAATGGCGCGCGCCCTCCGCGAACGCCACTACGACACTGCCGGGGAACTCCTCGGCACCGCGCTCTTTACCGAATTTCACGGCGACCTCGGCGCCGACTTCGAAGATCTCGACGAATTGTTGCGCGGCATCGGAGCCGTCGGTGAAATTACTCCTCGCACCTACGATTATGTGGCTTCATTCGGTGAGGTGCTTTCCAGCAAGATCGTGGCCGCCGCCTTTGTTGCCCGCGGATTGCCCGGCGCGCACGTCGATTCCCGCCAATGCCTGCTCACCGACTCCAGCTATACCCGCGCCGTTCCTCAGTTTGAAGAGACCAACGATCGTCTTCGCAAGCGCGTCAAACCGCTCATCGATGCCGGCAAAGTTCCGGTCATGGGCGGGTTCATCGGTTCGAATGATGCTGGCGTCACCACCACCATCGGCCGCGGAGGCTCCGATTTTTCCGCCGCCATCTTCGGCGCCGGCCTCAACGCTCAGCGCATAGAAATCTGGACCGACGTCGATGGCATGATGACCACCGACCCGCGCCTCTGTCCTGACGCCCGCCGCATCAAGGTCATTAGTTTTGACGAAGCCGCCGAACTCGCCTACTTCGGAGCCAAGGTCCTCCATCCCGCCACGGTTCTGCCTGCCGTCCAGCAGAACATCCCCGTCTACGTTCTCAACTCGCATAACCCGACCTGCGAAGGCACCAAGATCACTGCCCGCGCTCCGCGATGCAAGAATATTTTCAAAGCCATCGCCGTCAAGAAAAAGATCACTCTGGTCGAGATTGCATCCCCTCGCCGTCTTCTTGTTCATGGATATCTGCAGTCCATCTTCGAGGCCTTCGACCGTCACGGCGTCGCCGTCGATGTCGTTTCCACCTCCGAAGTCAGCGTCTCGGTCACTGCCGAGACCAATGAATCCATTCCCGCGCTGGCCGCCGATCTGGCAAAAATTGCTGACGTAAAGTATGAGGGCCGCAAAGCCATTGTCTGCCTCGTCGGTGAGAATTTGCGCGAAACTCCTGGAATCGCCGCCAAGGTTTTCGGCATCCTTGAAGATGTGAAAATTCGCATGATTTCCCAAGGCGCGTCGGAAATCAATTTGACCTTTGTGATCGAGGAAGACGACGCAACCGAAGTCGTTCGCCGCCTGCACCACGCATTTTTTGCGGAGGCCGATCCCGAAGTTTTCGCATAGTGAAGCGTTACCTGGGTATCAAATAAGGGTCTCAGCATGAATCTTCTGATTCTCGGCCGCGGCAAAACCGGATCGATGGTGGCGGAAATGGCTCACTCGCGTCGACATCATGTCAAAGTTCTTTCCGCCGCCGACAACGCCAATGCCGGCGCGCTGACGCCTGATTCACTAGCCACAACCGATGTGGTCATTGACTTCACCACGCCCACCGCGGCCGTCGCCAACGCCGAAGCCTGTATTCGCGCCAGGAAAAACATCGTCGTTGGGACCACAGGTTGGTACGATCACATTCCGCGCCTGCGCGAGATGACACTTGCCGCCAATACTGGCCTCCTCCATGGATCAAATTTTTCCATCGGCGTGAACTTGTTCTTCGACGTCGTTGCCGCCGCCGCTCCAGCACTCAAATTCAATTACTCAGGCCAGATTTTCGAACGCCATCACGCCACTAAAAAAGACGCTCCCTCGGGGACTGCGCTCATCATGCAGAAAGTTCTCCGCGAATCTTCAGCCAACATCGGAGGCACGACCGCGGGCACGACCGAAGCTGATGACAACCAGCAATCAGAAGTCGAGATCGTTTCCTTTCGCGAGGGCGACGTGGTCGGCATGCACGAACTGGTTTTTAATTCTCCCGCCGACCGGATTTATCTCTGTCACGACGCCAAATCCCGCCAGGGATTCGCCGAAGGCGCCGTCCGCGCCGCCGAATGGCTGGCAGGAAAATCCGGTTTCTTCGACTTCCGCAACATCTGGCGTGAACTCTAACCTGCCTTGCTAGCCTATACAAAGACTCGCTTCCACGAAATTCGGGTCCGGCTTGAAAGCCATGTAGCCACTGGCCGATGGAATGCGTTCCTGTGGGAATTTTTTCTATTTGGTTTCAAGCAAGCATGGGCGTGTCTTTTTGGCGCGATTATCTTGAGCCTGGTGCTGATCACAAAATGGCACTGGCCGGTTCATCCATGGCTGGCCCGTTATGACTTTCTGTTTCTGTCTGCCGTCATGGTGCAAGCGCTTCTTCTCATTCTGCGCATGGAGACGGTTCAGGAATCCAAGGTGATCCTGATTTTTCATATAGTCGGGACCCTCATGGAACTCTTCAAAACTCACGTTGGTTCGTGGACTTATCCGGAACATAATTTCTTCCGGATCGGCCACGTGCCACTTTTTTCCGGATTCATGTATGCCTCTGTGGGCAGCTTTATCGCGCGTACTTCCCGCATCCTCGATCTGCGGTATTCCCACTATCCTGACAAGAGATTCACAGTGGTTTTGGCTATCTTGATCTACGCCAATTTTTTTACCCATCACTTCTTTTGGGATATTCGCATTCTGCTTTTTGCACTCGTGGCGGTCGCGTTCGGTCCGGTGTGGGTTTACTACCGGCCTTATCGAAAGTATCGCCGGATGCCGCTTCTTTTAGGATTCGGATTGGTCGCGCTTTTCATCTGGTGTGCCGAAAACATCGGGACGTTCGCGACCGTATGGGTCTATCCCCACCAAACGACGAGATGGCATCTGGTGCACTTCGGCAAGTTCGGGGCGTGGCTGCTATTGATGATCATTAGCTTTATTCTCGTTTCAGTCGTGGATCCGCCGCGGCGCCCGCAAGGGAACGGCGCACACATTCCTGAGACCTGACACTCGGCCCTCTTCCGCGTTATCCTTGATCCATGCAATTGAAAGGCTGTGGTACTGCTCTGGTCACACCGTTCTCCCAGGACGGCGCTGTCGACGAAAACGCGCTACGCAATCTGGTCGCATGGCAGGTCGAATCGGGCATCGATTTTCTGGTTCCCTGCGGCACCACCGGAGAAACTCCCACGCTCACCCACGATGAGTGGCTGCGCGTCATCGACATCACCATCGAAGTCGCTGCCGGACGCGTCCCCATCGTCGCCGGCGCAACGTCCAACTCTACGAACGATGCCGTCGCCAAAGCGAAAGAAGTCGCGGCGCGTCCCGGCGTCAATGCCATCCTCACCGCGTCTCCGTACTACAACAAACCGACGCAGGAAGGCCAATACCGTCACTTCCGCGCGATTGCCGAAGCCGTTGATAAGCCCATCATTCTCTACAACGTCCCTGGCCGTACCAGCGCGAATCTTGAACCCGCAACCGTGGCACGCTTAAGCGAGGTCGCGAATATCGCCGGCATCAAAGAAGCCAGTGGCAACATGACGCAAATCGCCGAGGTGCTCAACCTCGTGCCAGAGCACTTCGTCGTGCTCTCCGGCGATGACGCCGTGACTCTGCCCGTAATCGCACTCGGTGGCGTCGGCGTCATCTCCGTGGCATCAAACGAAATTCCCCGCGAAATGTCGGAGATGACGCGCGCCGCTCTCAGCAATGACTGGACAGCCGCACGTACCCTGCATCGAAAATATCTTCCGCTCATGCAGGCCAACTTTATCGAGTCAAGTCCACTGCCGGTAAAAGCTGTACTCGCAATGATGGGCAAGATCGAAGAGGTCTACCGTCTTCCTCTGCTGCCCATGCGCCGCGACACCCGCTCCAAGCTCCAGAAGATCGCGACCGATGCCGGAGTGATTTCCCGTCCCGCCGCGCCGCCCCCCGCCGCCCTCGAATTTTATGTCTACGAAAATTGGGCTGCCGGTCCGCACAAAGCCATGCTGCACCGCTCATCCTGCGGACAGTGCGCTTCCGGCAAAGGACGCCCCTCCGGCCACGATCCCGCTCATTCGCGCTGGCACGGCCCCTACGGCAATCTCGCCGAAGCCCGCGATGCATCGCATCAGATGCCCGGAGTACTGATCCGCAGCGAATGCAAATGCGTCACGTAACCTGTTCGCCGCGAACTGCTCTTCATCACAAAACGGGTCGGGGTAACACACCCGGCGCAAGACATTCAGGCGTAAGATGGTCGGCATATTCTCCATATCTGTAAAATCTCTGCCTCGAGGAACTCGTCATGAACCGCTCCCTCTTTTTCCTGGCGACCCTGTTATCGCTAACCAACCTGAGCCTCGCACAGCAGCCCGCCGCGGCACCCGCGCATCATCACGCACCCGCCTCCGACAAGCCCTCCGCTGACAAACTCTGGGCCGATCTTCTCGCCGGCAATGAGCGCTTCATCTCCGGAAAAACGCACATCTACAATGTGGTTGCGCTTCGCCGCGAACTCGCCACGGGACAGCAACCAAACGTCATCGTGCTCTCTTGCTCTGACAGCCGCGTCGCTCCCGAACTCGTTTTCGATCATAGCCTCGGAGATCTCTTCGTCGTCCGGACTGCCGGCAATGTTGCCGATCCCGTCGGTCTCGGCAGCATCGAGTATGCCGTCGACCATATGCACCCTCCCTTGCTCGTCGTCCTTGGACATCAGAAGTGCGGCGCGGTGACCGCCGCCTGTTCCGGCGACAAAATGCCGAGCCGCAATCTCGAAGCCATCGTCGACAAGATTGATCCTGCCGTCACCCAGGCCAAGACCTATGCCAAGTCCGACGACCTGATCGCATCCGCGATCAAGGAGAATGTCCACCAGAGCGCAAAAGATTTACTCGCCAATAGCGAAATCATCCGCGCCGCCGTGACCGCGGGCAAACTCAAAGTGATCGAAGCCGAATACGAGCTCGAAAGCGGCAAGGTGGTGCGGCTCAACCCGTCAGGCGGTCAGAACTAGCCGATGCTGCAACCCTCCGACCTCCAATCTGCGATTGAATCTCTCGTCGCAGCCGAAACAATCTCGAACGCCGCCGAAGCTCGCCGCATCTTTCTCGACTTCCGCGCCCGCCTCACCCGCGGAGAAATCCGCGCCGCAGAAAAAGTCGCCAGCCCGCAAGGCCAATCGCGCTGGACCGTCAATTCCTGGGTCAAGCAAGGTATTCTGCTCGGTTTCCGTCTCGGCGAAATGCAGGAAATGCCGGACGGCGACATCCTCACCTTCGTAGACAAAGACACTTTTCCCGCTCGCCGCCTCACGCTCGCTGATCGCGTCCGCCTCGTTCCCGGAGGCTCCTCCATCCGTGAAGGTGCTTACGTCGCCCCTTCGGTCATCTGCATGCCACCCATGTTCATCAACGTCGGGGCCTACGTCGATGAAGGCTCCATGATTGACTCCCACGCCCTCGTCGGCTCTTGCGCGCAGATCGGCAAACGCGTCCACCTCAGCGCCGCCGCACAAATCGGAGGCGTCCTCGAACCCATCAACGCCGCTCCCGTAATCATCGAAGACGACGTCCTCGTCGGCGGCAATTGCGGAGTCTACGAAGGCACGCTCGTTCGCGCCCGCGCCGTCTTAGGAGCAGGCACCATCCTCACCCGCTCCACGCCGCTCTACGATCTCGTCCGCGGAGAAATCTACCGCGCCACCGCGGATCACCCGCTCGAAGTCCCCGAAAATGCGGTAGTCGTCCCCGGTTCGCGTGCCGTGAAAAAAAACAAAGGAAAATCCGCCATTTCTGACGACTGGAACCTCTCGCTTTACACCCCGGTGATTGTGAAATATCGCGACAAAAAAACCGATCGCGGAATCGAACTGGAAGACTGGCTACGGTAGAAAAGCTGGCTTTTTGTCTTTTTGTCCGGCGCTTTACTTTATGCTATAATGTAAAGCGATGACGGAAGCAACTCTTTCGGCCAAGAATCAGATCGTGATCCCGCGGGAGGCTCGCGAAGCACTGGGCCTGAAACCAGGTGACAAGATTCTGGTAGTTGTTCGTGGCGGAAATGTCTTGGTTCTGCAAAAACCAAAGTCTTATCATGTCTCTATTCGTGGCTTGGCTCGCGGCAAGTATCCAAAGAATTATCTGCAAAAGGAACGTCAGAGTTGGGAGTAGAGCGCCTTCGCTCGTTTCTCCAGCATCACCGCCGAGTCGCTCTCGACACGAGTATCTTCATTTATCACCTCGAATCTAATCCCAAGTATCTCGCATACACCGACATCATTTTTTCCTGGCTGGAGGCGCCGGTATCTCGGGCGATCACCTCCACAATTACGATGACGGAACTATTGGTATTGCCGTATCGCAAGGGCGACGAACAGCTGGCTAATGATTTCTATGCCTTGCTCTCCACCTATCCCAACTTGGACTGGATTGCACCGAACCTGGAGGTCGCGGAACTGGCGGCCCGGATTCGAGCGCTCTATCGTCTTCGAACTCCTGACGCTCTGCAAGCCGCGACCGCTGCATACTCGCAGGCCACTGCGTTGATTACCAACGATGCCATCTTTGAACGCGTGGAAGGGTTTCAGACGCTCGTTCTTGACAGCCTGTGAAGGACTTCTATAGGGAGTCGCTCTTCGTCCTCGTGTCTCATGACGGCAAGATCCCCGAAGGCGCGCTGGGCAGTTGCGCCTTCCCCTCCGCCAACCGTCGCCGCGCCTCCAGATGCTTCTCCCGAAAATGCGCCCGCGCGCGCTGACCCCAGGCCCGCACAAAATAATAGTTCAGCGCGCATCCGATGGCCGAACTCGTCAACGGAATCAGGCGTCCCGCCCATTTCTCCACCACTTCAGCGCCCGCTCTGGCTGCGATCTGCCGAATCACCCGTGGAACAAAGCGATTGACCACTTCCTTTTCCAGCAGGTCGCGGCTGATGTCAACTCCTGCAGCCGTAGCCGCTGCAATCCAAAGCTCGGCAATCTCGTCGTCGGTGTTTAACTCGAAGCCGTAAATCAGGCTGAGCTTCTGGATCGTGCGCATCGTTATGGCTGAAAGAATGCCAAGGTCGGGAACAATGGTGAGAAATCCGCCCAGGCCGAGCCCCGCTCCCTCCACTGCCGCCATCTTCATGCCGCCGCGGATCACCGCCTCCGCCGCATCGTCCAGACGCTCGACCGGCAAGGTGTACACGCCGTGAAATGTTGCCAGCGGCAACCCATGCGCCACCCGCAACTGCATCAGGAAGCGTCCCGGATCAACCTTAATCGTGTCGTAAGTGCGCGTCAGTCCTCCGCGAATCGCGCCTTCAACCCGCCGCCGCATCCACGATTGTTTTTCGTCTTCCGCCATCCTTTCCAAGTTTATCAGCCGCTTCCGAGTTCCCGCCGAGACGCGGTTTGCCGCGTCTCCCACCGCTCTCAAAATCCAACTCCGCCCCTGTGCTAGCATCAATTCTAAGAATGCCAACAGGAAAACTGCACATCGTTCCGCTTGGCGGGATGGGCGAGTTCGGTATGAACTGCATGGCCATCCGCTATGGCGATGACATCATTGTTGTCGACGCTGGCCTCATGTTCCCCGAAGCCGAATTATTGGGCGTCGATATCGTCGTCCCCGACATTTCTTACCTGCTCGAAAATCGCAAGTACGTTCGCGGCATCATCCTCACTCACGGCCACGAAGACCACATCGGCGCCCTCCCCTGGATTCTCGGCGAACTCAACGTTCCCGTCTGGGCAACCGAGTTTACGCTCGCCTACGTCGAAGATAAACTCGACGAACACCAGCTCCTCGATGACGCCGACCTGCGCGAAATCCGTCCCGGAGAACGCTTCAAAGTAGGCCCGTTCACCATTCATCCTCTCCAGGTCACGCACAGCCTGGTCGATTGCGTGGCCCTCGCCATCCAGACCCCCCTCGGAGTCGTCCTTCACACCGGCGACTTCAAAGTCGATCCCACGCCCACCGACAACCGCCTCTTCGACCTGCATGGTTTCGCCGAATACGGCAAAGAAGGAGTCCTCGCGCTCTTGCAGGATTCCACCAACGTCGAGCGCAAAGGCTACACCCCGAGCGAGCGTGCCGTACACCGCAAGTTCGAAGAAGTCTTTGTCCGCACCAAACGACGCCTGTTTATCTCCTGTTTCTCATCTTCCATTCACCGCATCAAGCTCACCGTTGACATGGCCCGCGAGCACGGCCGCAAAATCTGCTTCATCGGCCGATCCATGGAGAATTCTTCCGAGATCGCCGAAGACCTTGGCTACCTGCAGATTCCCGAGGGCATGTTGATTCATCCCGGCGAGATGAAGAACTTCCCTCCGGAAAAAGTCTGCGTGCTCATCAGCGGAACCCAGGGCGAGCCCATGTCGGCCCTGTCGCGCGCAGCCGTCGATAATCACAAGCACGCGAAGATCGAAAAAGGCGACACCGTTGTCCTGTCGTCACGCATCATTCCCGGCAACGAAAAGGCCATCTACCGCGTGGTCGATCATCTCTTCCGCCGTGAAGCATTCGTCATTTATGACGACGGCTCCTACCCACCCATTCACGTCAGCGGACATGCCAGCCAGGAAGAATTGAAGCTCATCATCAACCTCGTGCGGCCCAAATATTTCATTCCCATCCACGGAGAATACCGGCAGCTAAAGCTCCACGCCGAGTTGGCCGCCTCCATGAAGGGAGCCGTCGGCAACGTCATGCTGATCGAAAGCGGAGACGTGCTCGAAATCGATGCCCAAGGTGCGCGCAAAGCCGGACGCGTCAACGTCGGCCGCGTCTGCATCGATTCCGGTTCGCGCACCGATGTCGTAGAAGATCTTGTCATCAAAGACCGTCGCCACTTGAGCGAGGATGGCTTCGTCATGCCGATCATCGCCATCCACAAGCTCACCGGACGCGTCGAAAACTCGCCCGAAATCGTGACCCGCGGCTTCAATCCCGGAGAAGACGGCGTGATCAGCCGCATCAAGGAAATAGTCACCGAAACCCTCGATGCCTCCAGCGCTGAAGAAAAAGCCGATTACGGCGTGATCAAAGAAAAAATTCGGACCGACCTGAAGCGCTACATCTCCCGCCAAACCCAGCGCCGCCCGCTGATCATGCCGGTGATCTTGGAGATTTGAGTCAGCCACGAGCGCAAATGGTCACGTTAAACGACATTCTCGCCGCCCAAACTGTCCTCCGAGGCATCGCCGCGCGCACCTCCCTGTTCGAATGGACAGGCGCCACCGATCAACGCAAACTCTTCCTCAAACTCGAAA
>DATEBK010000160.1:0-11598 GCA_035287825.1 Terriglobales bacterium | reverse complement strand
AGAAGTACTCGCCACCATTCCATCCGCTTCTACGGTCACGTCCTCGTCCGCCCAGACCCATAGACCAAACAGGTCAGCCTTGTAGGTGAGCTGGTGAATATGAGAATCGGAACTTGCGATATAGAAAACATGCAGATCATTGTTGGGACTCGTAGAAAATGCAGTGACCCCAATGAATTGTGCTCCTGCACCGCCAGCCATAGCAGTCAGATTCGTGTCGGCCCAACTGCTGTTGTTATAGGAAAGTTGATGAACATTTTGTCCGAAGGAAGCCATCGCCTGAAGCAGCATCACGACTGCCACAATCCAGATGAATAGATGGTTGCTGGTGCGGCAGGATGCCGATTTGATAACGGATTTGCTCAACATGGAATCCCCTCCTGGAAGATTTTCGGAAAGTACCCCAGCTCGGCAACCGACCACCAGAATCAACTTTCTTAAGTATCTCGACCGACGGAGGCGAGCCAACCGCGCAATCTTGCCCCAACCCCGTCCTACTATCCATGGAGCCCGGCTGAATCCGTCTGAACTCGTCTGAAGAATTGGTGGATTAGATATGGCAGGTGATGATGCTCGATGGTTCTTTGATCACCACAACATCCTTGCCGATGCGTCTGCCGACTTCGACGGCGGTGTCAAGGGTCTCGTCGTCGGTTTCCAGCGCGCGCAAAATTTCCAACCGTCTCATCTTGTATACGGGATTGAAAAAGTGCATGCCGACACACTTCTTCGCTCGATAGGTCACGCTGGCAATCTCAGTGATGCTGAGAGATGCGGGATTCGCGTGGGAAATTGTCGCGGCCAGTATTGTGTTGGGCCGGCAGAACTTGTCGAGCATGGTGAAGATTTCGAGCTTCGATTCCAGTTCATCGGGGACGGCTTCGATGACGAAGTCGGCCTCGCGAGCCGCTTCATCAACCGAGCCAGCATATTCGATCCGCGAGAAGGCAGCGTTCGCTTCGGCGGCATCCACCTCACCGATTTCAACGGATCGGTCAAGAGCGGCACGGATTTCGCTTTCCGCTTTCCGCAAGGCATTCGGAAGCAGGTCTTCGAGGATGGTGCGATAGCCGCCGAGAGCGGCGGCGTGCGCAATGCCGCGTCCCATGGGCCCGGCGCCGATAACTGCGACGGCGCGGACTTCAATCACTCTTTAACCTCGGATCGGCCCTCTTTGCCGGCCTGCTCGAGGCGCAGCACAACGCTCTCATAACTCGGTTCAGACTTGCGGATATATTCGGCGAGGCGGGTACACTCTTCCTTGGTCATGGCAGGAATGCTGGCGCTGATGCGGCGGAGAGTGGTGGCGATGTCGTCGATGTAATTCATGTGGCGGATCAGTTCTCCAGTAGCAGGCATGAAGGCTCCTTGCGTATTTTCAGGCGCGACTCTTCATTGTTTAACATGTGGGGGGATTTGGCAAAGGAGCTAGATCTGCTGGCGCGAAATTCCGCAAGCGCAACGGATTTTATGGGTCGGCCGATCAGGCGACCGAGGCCGTCCACCGCGCACTGCAAAGCTCAATCTTTTGTGGCAGGGGCATAGCGGCGCAGCAAAGTAATCGAGAAAACCAGGATCAGAATGAGGACGCCGAGCAGACCCAACTCCATCATGGACGCATGGAAAATACTCATGCCTTCGGCGGACCAGGAACCGCCACCTTTGGTCAGAGTCGAAGCTTCAAGCGTGATGACGAGGATGCGCCGAATGGAGGCGATCAAGCCGACAACGAGAAAAGGCTCGGTGACCAGAATGTGCGAACGAATCGAGATGCCGACCGTGTGCAGGACCTCAACCAGCATGAGCACGATCAGCAGATGGTCGAGGACTTCAAGCGTCTGCGATGAGATTGTCCAGGTGCGAATGCCGTGCCATAGCGAGACGGCGCCATCCGCGAGCGCAGCGACTGCCGTGACCGTCAGTAGCACCGCAAGAATGCCGTAGATTCCTACTTCGGCCTTGCGGGTGTAGTCGTCAAAGCGATAACGGTATTTGTCCTCGACCATGGAAAAGGCTAGCAGCAGCGGAGAAGCGCAACAAACGGGGTAGGGACAAACTGGTCCGTGGCGCGGATTGCCCTAGTTACCCCAGCTCAGTCGCCATTAGCTCTCGAGTTTGTAGCGGGTCTCGGCAAGACGATAGAGCCGCCGCCACAGCAGGCGGTTGGTGGTGACGACCACGGCGGCGAGGGCAATCGTGCTGGCGAGAAGAAGATTGAAGTTCTTGGCCGCAGTGGCAGCAGAAATCAGGGCGCCGACTCCTACCGTTGAATAGATCTGGCCTTTGAATTGGAAATACTCGGCGACGATGCTGGCATTCCATGCACCACCCGAGGCCGTAATCATCCCGGTAACGAGAAAAGGGAAAATTCCGGGCAGAATCAATTTGCGCCAACGCTCCCAGCCGCAGATTCCGAAAACGCTGGCCGCTTCTTTCAAATCAGTAGGAATCGCAATGGCTCCAGCAATCACGTTAAACAAGATGTACCACTGCGTGCCCAGCAGCAACAGAACGATCGAGCCGACGCCAAGGCCTCCGCCGAGGCGAATGAGGACGAGCAGGACCACCGGGAACAGCGCCGTGGCCGGGACCGAGGCGGCGATCTGCGCAAGCGGTTGGGCGATGCGCGCAAGGCGCGGATTGAATCCGATGGCGACGCCTACAGGTATGGTCCAGAGAGCGCCCAGCACCAGCGTGAGATTCACGCGCAAGAAGGTAGCGGCGAGCCCGACACCGATCTGCTTCAGTTCTGCCCCGCCCAGCCCGGTCACGACCATGACGACGCGCACAACGGAATATCCGATGGCAACGATGGTCGCAACTCCCAGGGCTCGCCAGAACCAGAGGATGGTGGAACTTTCTGTGTTGGAGTCGGATCGAATCTCGTTTCTACGGGCAAAGTAATGCACCATCTGTTCTCGCAAAGGACGAACGGCCCGCTTGCGGAACAGCGCGACCCCGCTCGAACGACGCAGAAACTCCAAAACCCACGAGGTCGGAACGCTCGCACTCTCGACTTGCTCCATCTTGAATTTCTCAGCCCAGGCGATCACGGGACGCCAGACGAACTGGTCGATGAGCACGATCACGGCGATCATGGTGATGATGCCCAGCAGAATCGAGCGTGTGTCGCCATTGTCAGCGGCGGCTTGCAGATAGGAGCCGAGTCCGGGCAGACGGAAGTCGCCGAATTGCTCGCAAGCCATCAGAAAAAACCACGCCCCGGCGACCGACATCATGGAATTCCATACCAGGCCGATGGTGGCGAAAGGCAATTCAATCTGCAAGAAGCGCTGCCACCAGTTGAAGCGGTAGATGGTCGCAGCTTCCCGCATCTCACGTGGAATGCTTTTCAGCGAGGCGTAAAAACTGAAGGCCATATTCCAGACCTGGCCAGTAAAAATCAGAAGGACGGCACCGAGCTCAACTCCAAGTTGGCGTCCCGGAAAAAGCGCGGCCATGGCCAGCATTACGCCGGGAAGAAAACTCAAGACCGGAATCGATTGGAGCACGTCAAGCAGCGGAATCATGAAACGCTCAGCGCGTGGGCGGTAGGCGGCGATGTATCCGTAGGTGACGGCGAAGAGCAAGCTGAGCACGTAGGCCAGCGCGATGCGCAACAAGGAGTACCCGGCATAAATGGGCAGCGCACCCAGCCTGCGGCTGATTTCAACGTGCGGAGTGAAGGGGCCAAGCCAGTTGCGCCCGACTTCAACGATGCCGTAGAAGAGCGCGAGGCCGGCGGAAAACATCAGCAGATCGGGCAGAGCGGCTGCGCTGGGACGCGGCATCACCGACCAGATCCGTACCAGCGGCCGGAACGCGATCCGCTGCGGACGCTTCACGGCTGCACCGGAGTTGTCGTGGGCGGGTGCGGTTCGCCGACGGGCTCGGCGAGAGTGAGGCGGTGCGACTCGCGATCGACTTCGAAGATCTCGGCGTAGCGCCCCCAGTTCATGGCAGTATCGAATTGGCGCTCAACTTCATCCTGGCTGAAGTGTTCGTCGAGAATGTCGTAGAAAAATTCCTGCGAAATTGCGTGGTCGTTCTTGGCGTGAAGAATACTGTCGATTTGCTGCAGGATGACGACGTGCTTGAGCGCGGCCTGGCGAAAAAGAATCTTGCGGGTCAGAATATCGGCTTCCGCAAAGCGAGTTCCCTCGGCGGTGATTTCGACATCGCCTTCTTTCAGCGTGGCAAAGCCGAGCAGGACGGCAGCCTCAATGATCGGGAGAAGATCTTCGGCGTCCATGATGAGATCTTCGGCAAGGCGGTAAAGGTCTTCTTTTCCGCCGCGGTCTTGCAGAAGTTCGAGCAGACCGGCGATGCCACCGACGCGGGCGTGAGGAAGCATCTGGTATTTCTGACGCGCGGGTTTTTGCGCGGACGCCGTAGCTCCGGGCAGAGCCAGCGCCAGGTCGGGCTGAGTCATGATTTTGTAGATGTAGTCGACCAGCTCGACAAAACGCGACGCCTTGCGGTCGCGTGGCTGGGGGAGATCGACGGGGAAATCGGCGCGCACCCGCGCTGGATTTCTTCCCAGTACAATCACACGGTCGGCCAGCAGCACTGCTTCCTCGATATTGTGGGTGACGATAAAAATCGCGCTGGTCGGCATCTTCTTGCTGAGCCAGAGCTCGAGCAGTTCATTGCGCAGGTTTTCGGCCGTGAGCACGTCGAGCGCGGAAAAAGGTTCATCCATGAATAAAACCTCGGGCTCGACGACCAACGCGCGTGCGAAACCGACGCGCTGCTTCATGCCTCCCGAAAGCTCCTTCGGATATGCACTTTCGAAGCCGTCGAGTCCGACCGTATCCAGAATGCGCAGGGCGCGCTTGTGGCGTTCCATAGCAGGTACGCCACGGGCCTCAAGCGGAGCCTCGACGTTGTCGAGCACGGTCAGCCACGGGAACAGCGCGAAACTCTGGAACACGATGGCGACGCCCGCATTCTGAGAAGTGATTGGCTGGCCATGCCACAACACCTCGCCCGAGGAGGGCTTGCTGAGCCCGGTCAGAATGCGCAGCAGCGTTGACTTGCCACAGCCGGAGGGGCCGAGCAGCGTAACAATCTTTCCAGGTTCCACATTGAGGTCGATGGGCGCAATGACTTCAATGCGGTTTCCATCGGGTTGCAGATAGAACTTTTCGACAGCGTGGGCGCGAATGATGGGTTCGGTCACGGTAATCGGGTCTCTGGTCTTAGATATCAGGTCTTAGGTATCAGTTCTCGGGAAAGTTGCTTTTTCCCTTCGACAGCGAGGATACAACATCACGAACGGGAATCGGCGGCGGACGCCATCTCACGGCAGCAGTCGAACGCGCCCTGCGCTACACAGCCTCAAGCCGACCATTCTTCGGTTGCCCCCGCAGGTAACGGTTGTGGCGCGCGGTCGGAGATTTCAGCCAGTACAGCCAGCTTCTCGGCCAGGTCTGGATGAAGAGATTCTGTGGCCAGACGCCAGCGCCAGTTGCCTTCGGGACGGCTGGGAACATTCATGCGGGCGTCGCTCCCGAGGCCGAGCGCGTCCTGCAAGGGAATCACGCACAAGCTGGCCACGGAATCCGTGGCGGCGCGAATCATGGCCCAGTTGACGCCGTCGTCGCATTGTCCCAGATATGCCGTCACCTGCTGACGCTCGTAATCTGTGGCACCCGAAGTCCACCAGCCGAGCAGCGTGTCATTGTCGTGCGTGCCGGTGTAAACCACTTTCTCGGCGGTGAACATGTGCGGCAGATGGGCGTGCGCTCCGGCGTCGCCGAAACCGAATTGCATCACGGCCATGCCCGGAATCTTGAGCCGTTCGCGAAGGGCGTGAACGTCTGGCGTGATGTAGCCCAGATCCTCCGCGAAAAATGGCAGGCCGCCGAGAGCTTCTCGCAGCTTGATGAACAAATCGTCTTTGGGACCATCGACCCAGCGGCCGTGGATCGCGGTCGGCTCGTCGGCGGGAATTTCCCAGAACTGGGAGAACCCGCGGAAATGATCGAGGCGAATGTAGTCGAAGTTGTGCGTGACCCAGCGCATGCGGTCGACCCACCAGGAATACCCGCGTTCCTGCATCACGTCCCAGCGATAGAGCGGATTGCCCCAGCGCTGGCCGTCTTTGCTGAAAAAATCGGGCGGCACGCCGGAAACGACTTCAGGATCGAGCTCGGAATTCAGGCGAAACAAGTCGGGATGGGTCCAGACATCGGCGCTCTCGAAGTTGACGAAGATGGCAATGTCGCCGGCGATGCGGATCGAACGTTTTGCGCAATACGCTCGCAGTGCCTGCCACTGTTCAAAGAAAAAAAACTGAATGGTGCGGCGGACGTCGAGTTTGTCGAGCATTTCCGCGTGGGTCTTTCCAATCGCGGCCGGGTTGCAACGCACGAATTCGCGGGGCCAGCGGTTCCACGGCTCGAGCTTGAAGCGCGCGCGTAATTCATCGAAGAGAACGAAGTCGTCAAGCCACCACTGGTTTTGGCGGCAGAAGTCATCGAAGCGTGAGCGCGCATAGGGCGCGGCCACCCGCAGAAAATTGCGGGCGGCTTCAAACAGCAACGGAAGCTTTTGATGAAAGACTGCATGGTAATCGACAGGGCCGGGAGGGTTGGGCAGAGCGTCGACGCGGGCGCGGTCGATGAAGCCGCGATCGGCGAGGCGCTCGAGACTGATGAGCAGCGGGTTCCCGGCAAAAGCGGACGTCGAGGAATAGGGCGAATTGCCTTCGCCCAGCGGGCCGAGCGGAAGAACCTGCCACACGCCTTGTTTCGCGGAGGCGAGGAAATCGGCAAACGCGTAGGCGGCGGGACCAAAATCGCCGATTCCGCCGCGCGAAGCGAGCGACGTCGGATGAAGCAGAATTCCGCTGGCGCGCGGGAAGGGCATGCAAAATCAATTCTCAGCTCGTGTTTTTTCAGCGCCCAGCGATCCGACTGGGGATCGGGATCCGGGAACTGCTTTTCCCTAGGATCCTTCTTCTCCGCCCATGTGGGTCAGGTTTTTCATCTCCTGCTGATTGACCTTCAGGCGGTTGGATTTCTCCATGTCCTTGCGCAGGTTGGTCACAAACAGTCCGAAAAGATCGCCTTGCTTAGCTTCGAGCATCGACTGGCGAATCTCATCTTTCTTCGCCGCAAATTCCTGATCCGTGGGAGTCTGTTTGTCGATAAGCTGTGCGACCACGCCGTTGCCGCCGGCGGTGATGGGGCCGCTGATGTCGCCGGGCTTCAACCCAAAAATCGCGCTGGCGCTGGTCATCGAACCGATATCGGGGACTTGTCCATCGGGCAGAACCAAGTCGCTCGTTTTGTACGACGCGCCCAATTCTTTGGCTGCCTTTTGCAGATCGTGCTCAGCCTTGGCCCGGTCCGAGAGTTCCTGCGTCTTTTGTTGCAGCAAGAAGCCCGAGCGCTCATTCTTGAACTCGCTTTCCACCCGCGAGCGAATCTCTTCGAACGTGGGCGTCGCCGGCGGTTTTACGGCGAGAAGCTGAAAGACCACATAGCCTTGCGGAATCTCCGCCATGTCGGGCGGCGACTTCTCGGCCTCATTGAAGACTGTCTCCATGAACTGTGGATTCGCGGCCAATCCGGGTAGAGTGTCGCTTTTGCTGAAGAGTCCGGTGGTGACGGCGGTTTCGCCTTTCGAGGCCGCGGCTGCGTCGATTCCGTCGGTACGCGCCTTGCTGAGCAGAGTGTTCGCGGCAACCTCGGCGTCGTGCGCTACTTTCTGCTGTTTCACTTTCTCAACGATTTCGCTTTTCACTTCGGCAAGCGTCTTGAGATGGGCTTCCTGCTTGTCTTCGACGCGGATGATATGAAAGCCATAACTGCTCTTCACCAGATCGCTGGTCTGACCTTTGCCCAGTGAAAAAGCTGCTTTCTCGAATTCGGGGACAGTGCGGCCGCGGCCGATCCAGCCGAGTTCGCCGCCCTGCTTGGCGCTGCCGGGGTCGTCCGAATATTTCTCCGCGAGTTTGGCGAAATCGCCGCCCGCCTTCACCTGTTTCAAAACATCTTCGGCCTTCGCGCGCGCATCAGCGACGCCCTTTTCATCCTCTTTGCCGCCCGCCGCTGGAAGCGGCGTCTTGATCAGAATGTGGCTGACTTTAACTTGTTCGGGTGCGCGGTATTCTTCGCGGTGCTGATCGTAATAGGCCTGCAGATCCTGATCGGAAACGGTTGTCGCGGCCGCCAGTTTGGCGCTATCGACGACAACGTACTTGATCTCCCGCTTTTCAGGAATGGAGTTGTTGTAAGTCGCCTTGTTGCGGTCGTAGAAAGCCTTGAGTTCCTCGTCGGTGGGATGCAATTCTTTGAGAATGTCGGCGCGCGTGATCACAGCATAGTCAAACTTTACCTTGGTATTGCGGCGATCGAATTCCGCGCGAACTTCAGCGTCACTAACGAAAGCGCTGCTCGAGACCAGGGCGCGCAACTTGTTGACGATGATGTAGTCCTTCTCTAACGATTCGAACTGGGGGACAGTAAGATCGTTGCGCTGCACAAAATTTTCGTACTCTTCTTGCCCGACGAACTTGCCGTCAGGAAAAAGAATGGACGCCAGTTGCCCGTGCTGCAGTTCATCACGCAGCTCATCGTCGCTGACTCGTAGGCCCATCGTGTGCGCCTCGGCTACCAGCGCTTTCTCATTGATCAGTTGCTCGGCAGCCTGATTGGCAAAATACGGCAATAACATGCTGACCTGCGCTCCGCCGCGCGGAAACTTTTGCCGGACCATCGCCCGCGCTTCACGCTGCACTTCGTTCACCGTCACCTGCTGGTCGCCAATGGTCGCGAGAACTCCCGCTGGAGGCGCGCCGATGCCGAGGCTGGAGCCAAGTCCGCCGGGAATTAGGGTGATCGCCATGGAGGCACAAATGAGGACGAGCAGAGCGCCTAGGACAATCTTTACCGTCGGCCCTGCGTTTTGAAGGGTTCGAATCATAAGTCAGACAACTCCGTGTCAGATAATTCCGTGAGACGACATTCGCGATTGAAGCGGCAATCCTTGACGCAACAACGAGTGAAGCGACAATCTTTGATTATAAACTAGCCGTCGGGACCGTGAGATGGGCGGCAGGTGAAAATGCCAGCGCCGCACTACAGGCGCTTGAATCCGTGTATTGAAACGAATTAATAAAGATGTTATGAACGTAGGGCGATCCTGGTGGGCAGGATTTCAGCTCTGTCGTTTTCACCATTTTTTCATCGAGGACATTCGTGAAGATATTACAGCTTCTGGTCCCGTTCGTTTCCTCTGTGCTCGCGGTTGCCCAACCGGCAGCTGATCCGATACTCGCTTTGCGCGACGGCTGGACGCTGCAATCTTCGGCAAAGGTCGCGGCCTCTGGCGAAGAAATATCCCGCGCGGCATTTCCGACCGGTGGCTGGATGGCAGCGGACGTGCCGGCGACGGTCGTCGCCGCGCAAGTCAAGGATGGTCTGCTGCCCGATCCTTTTTTCGGGATGAACCTGCGGCAGTATGCCGGGGTCAGCTATCCCATCGGCTTCAATTTCTCAAACCTTCCGATGCCGCCCGATAGTCCTTATGCAATTTCGTGGTGGTATCGAAAGGAGTTCGCGCTGCCGGCCGATTCCTCCGGGAAGACTCTGTGGCTGAACTTTCGCGGCATCAACTATCGCGCGAACATTTTTCTCAACGGGAAACAGATCGCCGATTCGAAACAGGTCATTGGCGCGTGGCGTACTTACGAATTCAACGTCACAAACGCCGTCGCACCGGGAACTAATGTGCTGGCTGTACAGGTCTGGGCCCCGACCGAGAAAAGCCTGGCAATCACTTTCGTGGATTGGAACCCCGCGCCTCCAGACAAGAACATGGGTTTGTGGCGCGACGTTTATTTGACGACGAGCGGGTCTGTTGCAATCCGAAATCCGGCGGTCTTTTCGAAAGTGGATTCGCCCGGGAACGACGCGGCCCGCTTGACCGTGACCGCCCTGCTCAAAAATGGGAGCGATCGCGCGGTGACGGGGATGTTGAAAGGCAAGATCGAAAATATCGAGTTCTCCCAGCCAGTCGAACTGGCGACGGGAGAATCGAAAGATGTGACGTTTTTGCCGGCGCAATATCCGCAGCTCAACTTGAGCCATCCGCGACTGTGGTGGCCGGCGCAAATGGGAACGCCGGAGCTGTACGAATTGCACCTTTCGTTTCAGCTAAGCAGTGAGGCAAACGAAATCTCTGATTCTACGCAGACCGAGTTCGGGATTCGCGAGATTACATCGGAGGTTATCAAGCAGTCGCCGGACCGCTTCAAGCGGCTCGTCAAAGTGAACGGTAAGAAAATTCTGATTCGCGGCGGCGGCTGGACACCCGACATGATGATGCGGGAGGCGCCCGAGCGGCTGGCCGACGAGTTTCGTTACGTGCGCGACCTCGGACTAAATACGGTCCGTCTCGAAGGGAAACTTGAGACCGAGGAATTCTATGAGACGGCCGACCGGCTGGGCATTCTGGTGATGGCGGGGTGGTGCTGCTGCGATTTCTGGGAGCACTGGGGAAGCTGGACCGATGAAGACTTCGAGATCGCGCGCGCGTCATTGCGCGACCAGATGTACCGCCTGCGCGGACATCCGAGTTTGGCGCTGTGGCTGAATGGCAGTGACAATCCGCCGCCGCCGGACGTAGAGGAGATGTATTTGAAGATTGAGTCGGAACTGCAGTGGCCGAATCCAGTGGTGTCATCCGCCACCGCGAAACCAACCACAGTAACGGGCGCGAGCGGAGTGAAGATGAGCGGGCCCTATGAATACGTGGCGCCTTCGTACTGGGTAGCCGATCCTCATCTTCACACGGAGGAGAATTCCTGCAACGAAGGCGGCTGTGGCGGCGCTTATGGGTTCAACAGCGAAACCAGCATGGGACCGGCAGTTCCGCCCATTGAGAGTGTCGAGCGGATGGTTCCGAAAGATCACCTTTGGAAGGTTGGCACTGAAAGCGGGAAGACCGTTGCGGAGAGCACGAATGGTCCACTTGATCCGTATTGGAATTTTCACGCAGGCGGCGGAGCGTTCAAGAACATTCACGTTTTTGCCGACGCGCTGAACGCGCGCTATGGAAGAGCCGACAGCGCGGAAGACTTTACTTACAAGTCGCAGCTCATGACCTATGAAGGCGTGCGCGCCATGTATGAGGCTTACAGCCGCAACAAATACACGTCGACCGGAGTTATCCAGTGGATGCTGAATAATGCATGGCCATCGATGATCTGGCATCTCTACGATTACTATTTGCGGCCAGGCGGAGGATATTTTGGCGCGAAGAAAGCCATGCAGGCGCTCGATCCCATCTATGGATACGACGATCGCTCGGTGTGGCTGGTAAACAGCCAATATGTGGATGCGAAGGGATTGAAGCTGACAGCACGCGTGTTCAATCTGGATGGAACGCAGAGATTCTCCAAAGAAGTATCGCTAGATCCCGCCGCTGACAGCACCGCGAAAGTGTTCGATCTGCCACGGATTGAAGGGCTCTCTCCGACATATTTCCTCGATCTGCGCATCACCGACAGCGACGGCCGGTTCGTAGGCTCGAATTTCTATTGGCTCTCGACGAAACCGGAAACGCTCGATTGGGCGAAATCGAACT
>DATEBK010000159.1:0-16207 GCA_035287825.1 Terriglobales bacterium | reverse complement strand
TGCCGGCGAGCAGGGAGCCGTTCGCTCCGAGCGTGATGATGACGCGTCCGATTCCGCTGGCGAGAAGTTTTGCCGCGCAGCGTTTGGCATCTTCCAGATTGCGCACCGCCATGCCGGAAATCGCCTCCGCTTCACTTTCATTGGGAACAAAATAATCGAGATCGGCTATTGCCTTCGGATCTATGGGTTGGGCTGGAGCCGGATTCAGAATGCATCGGATGCTGTTTTTCCGCGCGAACTGGATGGTGTAATAGACAGTCTCCAGCGGGATCTCAAATTGCAGTACGATGCAGTCGGCCATCTTCAGCGTATCGGCCGCAGCGTCGACATCGGAGGGTTTGAGGGCGTCATTAGCACCTTTGACCACAATGATCCGGTTCTGTCCGGAAGGATCAACGAAGATCGGCGCGACTCCGCTGGAAACACCGGCCACTTGGCGCACGTGGGTAGCGTCGATGCCCAATTTTTCAAAGTTCCTGATGGTGGAGGGACCGAACAGATCGTCGCCCACGCGCGCCACCATATAAACCTCGGCTCCGCAAAGCCGAGCTGCGACGGCCTGGTTCGCGCCCTTCCCGCCAAAACCCAAGTCAAATTTCTGGCCGAAGATGGTCTCGCCGGGTTTAGGAAACTGATCCGAGAACGTCGTCAAATCCACATTGGCGCTGCCGACAACCGCGATGCGAGGACGTTTTGCCATATTTGCCCCGTTGTTGAGGAACGCAGAGTTTAGTCAGTCGGCGGGTGCAAGTCAACCGTCGCGATGTAGCCGGTAACGTAGCGTGGTCACGAGGGTGGGTAATCCTCGTGGTGCGGGGTGCTCGATCGCGCGGCGGCGGGCTTATACTCGTTCGGTACGGAATTCGGGCTTCGGGAGTGTCGAGGCCGAGCATGGACTATCCGCAGAAGCGCAACAAGCCCCGATTTAAGGTGAAGGTGCCGGTCGAAGTCTATGTGGAAGGCGCCGACCATCCTATCCGCGGCGCCACCTCCGATCTCAGTCTCGACGGGTGTTATGTCGAGACCATGTTCAATTTCAAGGTCGGACAATTTCTAGAACTGAAGCTGCAACTTGAAGGCACGCTGCTCATTCTCGCCAGGGTGGTCACCTCGGACCCACTGGTGGGCAATGGATTCCAGTTCGTCAAAATTCTGCCTGAGGACATTGAAGAATTGGGCGCCTTCCTCGACGCGGTCGCGGCGCAAGAGGCCGCGGAGGGGGAAAATAAGGCGTGAGCTGGTCGTGAGTTAGTATCGGCTGTCCGCATCGACCGTCGTCAATGAATTTGGAGCGGCTGGTTCCCGCGATTGTGGGTCGAGAAAGTCTGTCTGGCCCGCGTATTCATCTGGCATCCGCATCCGCTCTTGGGTATTCTCTTCAGGGGCATCTCGTCCCGCATTATCGTAACTATGGCTACCATCTCGCTGAGCGAATTGTTGGGCTCGACCGTGTATGACGCTTCTGGCGCGGTCAGCGGCCGGGTGCGCGAGGTGGCGCTCGCTCCGCAGGAAGACCGCTCGCGGGTGGCTTCGCTCATCGTCAAGACCTCGGCAGGAAACCGGATACTGCCGTTGGCATCGGTTTCGGCAGTCGATTTTTCCGCGGGCAAGAGCGGGATTCGGGCGTCGACCGCGGTAGCGGACTGGGCAGCGGCCAATGGCGCTGAGGGCCTGCTGTTGCTGAGCCGCGATCTGCTCGATCAGCAGGTGATTGACGTCCACGGGCGCAAGGTGGTGCGGGTGAATGACGTCGATTTTTTCCATGACGGCGCGCAAAATCGCTCCATGCTGCGCGTGGGCGGTGTCGATGTGGGCGCGCGTGGCGCGCTTCGCCGCTTGCTCAAAGGCATGGTTCCAGCGGCTGCGCTGCGGGCGCTGCTGGCGCGAGTTCCACCCCGCGAGATTCCGTGGGATTTTGTCGACCTCATTGAGACCGATCCGGCGCGACGCGTTCGGTTGAAGATATCGCACGAACGGCTGGCTAGACTGCATCCCGCTGATATCGCGGACATCGTCGAAAATCTGGCTCCCGATGAGCGCGAGGCGGTATTTGAAACGCTCGACGAAGGCGTTGCCGCCGGTGCGTTGGAGGAACTCGAACCGAAGGTGCAGAAAGCGGTGCTTGAGTCGCTGGATTCCGACCGCGCCGCCGACATTGTCGAGGAGATGGAACCGGATGCGGCCGCCGATCTGCTGGGCGATTTGTCCGACGAGCGGACGGAAGAAATTCTGGTGCAGATGCAGCCGGAAGAGCGCAAGGAAGTCACCGAGCTGCTCGAATTCAAAGAAAATTCTGCAGCCGGACGCATGACTACCGAATTCATAGCGCTGCCAGTCGCCGCCAGTGCGCACGACGCGATCGAGGCCATGCGCACTTTCGAAGGCCGCATGGAGAACATGAGTACCATCTACCTGACGGATTCTCATGGAACTCTGGCTGGTGCGGTTCCCCTGGTAAAGATCGTATTGGCGCCAGCCTCGACGCCGCTGCTGGCTTTAGGCCAGGAACCGCTGATTTCATGCCACGAAGATACAAAAGAAAAAGAGTTTGCCGAGCTCTTCGACAAGTACAACCTGCTCACCCTGCCGGTGATTGATGAACATGGACATCTCACCGGCGTGATCACTCCCGATGATGTGATCGCGATGCTGCGTGCCAAGCTCTAGTCGCCAGGGCAAAAAGTTTCTATCTCTTGCAGTTTCACCTATCCAGACCACGCTTGATGCGTTTATTCTGATCGTTCTGTTTCGCCAATTCTGAACGTTTTCTGTGACCTGCGCGCATGAAATTTCTGAGAAGTTGGAAGTTCCGGCTCCTGCTGTTCTTTGCTGTCGTAGGGCCGGGCTTCATCACCGCGAATGTTGACAACGATGCCGGCGGCATCTTTGTGTATTCGCAAGCGGGCGCGCAATTCGGCTACATGTTGCTGTGGACCATGATTCCCATCACCATCGCCCTGATCGTAGTGCAGGAGATGTGCGCCCGCATGGGGGCAGTTACGGGCAAGGGTCTGAGTGATCTGATTCGGGAAGAATTCGGCCTGCGGATTACCTTCCTGATGATGCTGGCGATTCTGATTACAAACTTTGGAAACGTCATCACTGAATTTATCGGCATTGTGGGAAGCATGGGGTTGTTCGGTATCTCAAAGTACATCTCGGTACCGATCTGCGCCGTGATTGTCTGGCTGATCGCAGTCAAAGGGCAGTACAAGAGCGTGGAGAAAGTGTTCCTGGCCGCCTCGTTTTTCTATCTCACCTACATATTTGCGGGAGTGTTGGCCAAGCCCGCGTGGATTGAGGCGATGAAGGCGACGATAAAACCTCCTCACCTGGCAGCCTTCCGGCAAAACTCATACCTCTACGCTGTGATCGGCGTCGTCGGGACTACGATCGCACCCTGGATGCAGTTTTATCTGCAATCGTCGGTCGTGGAAAAGGGAGTTACGCGGCGCCAGTACAACACCTCGAAGCTCGATGTAATTGTTGGATGTATCTTCACCGATGTGGTGGCATGGTTCATCATCGTAGCCTGCGCGGCTACGCTCTACCTGCATGGCAATCGTGACATTCGCGACGCCGCCGACGCCGCTCAAGCCCTGCGTCCGTTAGCGGGAGACTGGGCCTACATGCTGTTTGCTCTCGGGCTTTTTAACGCCTCGCTGTTTGCGGCTTCCATTTTGCCCCTTTCGACGGCGTATACGGTTTGCGAAGGATTGGGCCTGGAATCAGGGGTAGAGCGGAAATTTTCCGAAGCTCCCGCCTTTTACTGGCTGTATACGGCCCTTATCGTCGCCGGAGCAGCCGTAGTCCTCGTACCTGGGCTGCCGCTGATTAGGATCGTGTTTTTTTCGCAGGTGGTGAACGGCGCGGTGCTGCCCTTCGTGCTGATTTTCATGTTGCTGCTGATCAACAAGAAAGAACTGATGGGCGAATACGTGAATAAAACCACGTTCAATGTCATTGCCTGGGGAACCACCGTAATTATGGTCGGGTTGACCGTAATGCTGATCTATTCACAGCTGCACGGCGGATCCGGTTAGAGTTTCAGACGATTTTTCCCGCGGCCAAATCTTTCACCAGTCCCCGGTCGGCTTCGAGAAAATCAAGTTCCAACAGTTCCTGCCGCGTGACCCACCGAATCTCGCGAAAAATCCGGTTCTCGAGTTCGCCGTCATAGTTGCGCACTTCGAAGAAGCGGAGTTCCACCGATCCACCTCTTGGGTATTCGTGGACAATGCGGGCAACCTCGATGCCGACCTCCGCCACGATTCCAAGCTCTTCCTCGAGTTCGCGGCGCATGGCGTCGCGCGGCTGTTCGCCTTCTTCGATCTTGCCTCCGGGAAATTCCCATTTGAGCGGCATGGGCTGGTGGCGCGTTCTCTGGCAGGCGAGAATGCGGTCTGCTTGGAGAATCAGTGCGGCTACGACTCGCTTCATGGGATTGGAAGACCGTTACAGTTTCTGGCTCACGCAACCAAAGTTTCGTGGAAGTTAAAGATTTCACCAGCTAAGGGCCAAGAGCTAGAAGCTAGCTATGCCGGTTTAGGAGCCTTCGAGTCGCTTGCCGACCAGTTGAGCGCAATATTCGATCAGTTCGCGATCCCCAGGAGCGAACGCGGCAAGAAAGTGGCTGTCGATATCGAGTTCGCCAGCGACCTTGCCGTGCACAAAAATGGGGACAACGATCTCCGATTGGGTTTCAAGCGAGCAGGCAAGATAGCGCGGATCTTTCTTCACATCATCGACCACGACCGTCTTTCCTGATGAAGCCGCAGCGCCGCAAATGCCCTGGTGCAGAGAAATGCGGGTGTGCGGAGTCATCGCTCCCTGGTAGTGCCCTAGTACAAGAACTGGGGGATTTGCGCCCGGTTCGAGCATGTAAAAACCTACCCAGTTGTATTTGAGCATATGTTGGTTGAGGACCAGCGTAATGCCTTCCATCAACTGGTCTGCTGTGTGCGATTCGGCGTCCAAACGGTCCACTTCAACGCGCGCTTCGTCGATCTTTTGAAGGGTGCCCATAGTGTGAATGACATCTTAAACTACCTTGTGTTTGTGGGAGCTGACACGATTACTTGTGTAATCTTTCCCAGGGTTGGGCGTTCCTTGAGTAATCGTTCCTTGGGTAATCGGCCGAAGTCCGGGCTGGGGGCCGAATACCGAGGGATGGATCGCTCCCGCCAGGGCTCGCAAGCCCGCAAGCAGGGTCGGCGCGGGCGTGTTCAGCAGTTCGTCAGAGATGCAATAAACCTGAGCGTTGCGAACCGCGGAGGTCTCCGCCCAGCCTTGCCTGGACGCAATCTTGGATAGCGGGACACGGTCGCCGGCGCCGCACCAAGCGGCGATGATGACCTCCGGTCGCAGTTCCGGAATCTCCTCGGTGGAGCATTGCTTGCCGGGAGTGCCGAGAAACTCGCCGCCGGCCGCATCCACCAGCTCGGCGACCCACGGTTGCGATGCAATGATCGGTTTTCCCCACTCCTCGCAAAACACGCGTTTTTTGGGAAGGCTTGCGGCACGGCTGCGGACATCTTCGACAGTGGACTGCATTTCGTCGATTACCTTTGCTCCGCGCTCGCGGGCGCCGACTGCCGAAGCGATCATTGCGATGTCGGTATAGATGTCGTTGAGGGTGCGCGGAGCAAGGCCAAGAAAGCGGATGCCTGACTTGAGAATTTCCACCACGGCAGCTTCCTGGTAGGGAACCGCGGCGATTACGAGATCAGGTTCGGCGGCCAGAATTTCGGCGGCTTTTGAGGTCCAGGAGTCGGCGACAATCCTTCGCCGGGCGTTGTCACCGGTTTCGCTCCGCAGCTCTGGAACCACATCAACACAGTACTTCGTGCAAGCGACCACGCGGTCCAATTCTCCGACGCTGGCGAGGATTACCGTCGCGCTCGGCTGCAGACAGGCGATGCGGCGCGGGGTGCTGGAATCGGGCATGGCTTCATTGTAGAGGAGCTAACTAGCGGCCGTGGTGGTTGATCTCCGGCTGATAGACGGGCCAGCCATTAGCCAGGGCGATTTCCTTCAGATTCGGATTGGGGTTGATCACGAAGGGATGTTTAGACAGGGCAAGCATCTCGCGATCCCAGATGGCATTGCCAAAGGCGCAATCAGGCCTGGGGTCGTCGGTGTTGGAATCTGAAGATGATTTCAGCGCGGAGCGGATTGCTTCGGGCTTGCCGGGGCCGCTCGGAACCCGGATCAGCCGATCAGTGATGATGCCGTTCTCGACTGCAACTTCGGTGGCCAGAATGCGATTGTTCGAGATGCCGAAGTACGTCATACCGGAACGGATAATCCATTGGTTGGACGAGGAAACAGCCCAGACATCGCAGTCGGCTGCACGCAATCGGTGCACAAGTTCGCGCATCTCAGAAAAAATGCCGGGAGCGACGGCATGGGCGAAATAGGAGTCGCAAGCCTGCTGCACTACTTTTTCCTGCAGCCCGCGATGCATGGTGACCATCTCTCCGCACATCACGTCTTCGGCGACGTTGCCTGCTTTGTAATCGGCATACCGGGCGCGCGCCCAATCGGCGATTTTTTTGGACACGATATTGTGCTCAAGCTCCCAGGAGAAAAAGCCTTCGCCGGCATCTCCGGACCAAAGTGTGCCGTCGCAATCGAAGGTGCCGACCCGCGGCTGAAGACGGAGTACGCTTTGAATGAATTTAGTTTGCTCAGGCGTGAAAATGGACATGAGGGTCATTCATTGTGAATGTGGCTAGTTGAATGTCGGTAGTTTAACAAGATCGTCGTTTGGAACGCGCTCAACCGGATTTCCGGCTTTGCGCCACGCGCGCAGACCGCCGGCGATGACGAAGACTTTGAATCCGAGGTCCTGTAATTGGCGCGCCACACGGGCGCTGGTGGCTTCGCGCTGTCAAGTGCAGTAGAGATAAATCTCTCGCTCCTTGGGAAGCGTTTTGATTTCTTCGATGAGGTTGTTGGGTTCGATGCGGATCGATCCCGCGATGCGCTCGGAGTCGGCGTCGTAGTAGCCGTGGCTGCGAACGTCAGCGATGAGCATATTGTGAGCGGCATCCTCCGCAAGTCGCCGGGCCAGTTCATCGGCGGGCACACGAGGAACGATATCGAGCAGGCGATATCTGCGGTAAAGCCAGATGCGGTAGACGATGTAGACGGCCAGTCCAATGCCGAGGAGGACTTCGACGGCAAAGCCGGCGGAGCGCAGTCCGCGAGTGATGGCGCGCAGGGCGTCGCTGAACAGGTATCCGACGAGCGCGTAGGCTCCGACGTAGAGGGCGGCTCCCAGGGCATCAAATTCCAGGAAATCGCCGAGGCGCATTTTCATACTGCCGGCAAGCGGCGGGGACATGGTGTTGATGCCGGGAATAAACTTGGCAAAGAGCAGCGTCTGCTTACCGCGGCGGTAGAAATATTCGGCGGAGCGGAGAATGCAGGTTTCCGGATTTGCAGAGAGACGGCAGAGCAGACCGAGCAAGGCCCATCCGCTGACGCGGCCCATGAAATAGAGGATGACGTCACCCACCGTCATTGCGAGCCAGGCTATGCCAAAGACGAGGTAGAAATGCAGATCTCCGTAGGCGACGACGGCGCCGGCGGTGAGCAGGGCTAACGCCGCAGGCACTGGGAGGCCAATGGCCTCGGCAAAACAAACAATGGCCAGGAACAGGTAGCCGTGATGCGCGATCAATGTAAGCACATCCATACGGAGGAAAGGATTGTTCCTCAGTATAGCAATCTCGGTGTGCCCGAGTTTAGAGGCCGCGATGATAGCGATTACATCTACTCGCGCCTTATATGCACACTGCCATTCACGGTATCGAGAAGGAGTTTACGTCCGCCAGTACCGACCTGGCCTTCGACGCGATGGCCGCTCAGACTGCCGCTGATGGTCAATGGATAGTCGGAGTTGAGCTTGCCGTTTACGGAACTGAATCGAACATCGGCGTTGAGATCGCTGGGCATAGTCAAATCGATGGAGCCGTTGACGGTGCTGATTTTCAGCGTACCGGTCCAATTGGCGCTTCCCATGCTGCCATCGATGGAGCCATTTACCGACGAAAGTTCAGCCCACTGTTTTGTTGAAGCGTGTACGGAGCCGTTCACGGAACTGGCAGATACGAATCGTCCCATGCCGTCGGCCTTGACGCTGCCATTAACGGACATGCCGGCAAAGCGCAGATTAGTGGGAATGCGGACGGTGAAGTTCACCTTCACTTTGGGGTTGTGGCTATCGCTGTGCCAATGTTTTCCAGGTTCGCAGGGGCCGGTCTCGGCGCCGGAAGACCCTCCGGGATAGATGGCGCAAATAGTGACGCCCTCAGCGTGGGGCACGACTTCAATCTTGACCGCGTCGGCGTCAGGACCGATTTTGTCGGCGGTGACTTCGATCTGATTACCATCGTAGCCTTGAGCGGTAATGGAGCCGTTGAGGTTCTTGATTTCAACGATCTGGTCGGCGGGCAGGGTTCCGGTCCAGTGAAACTCGCCAGACTGGTCTTCACTTTGCGCGAGGGTGAAGGCGCAGGCGCAAGTTAGAAGAATCACAAGCAGTGCGGCAAATCGGCTCAATCGGCTTGGGTCGGACATTCGGACGGCCTCCTTGGGTTTCAAGCGCTCGGATATAAGACGGGCGGGAAGGCTGGAGGTGAGCAAGTCAAGCGACTCAAACCAGTAAAAAGCCCGCCCAAAAGCTATTTTTCTCTCACCACCACAAATTCCGGCGCCCAGAGCAGGGCGCGCTTGAACTCGGAGTCAGGAAAGATGCAGATGGCTTTGCGGGCGGACTCTGCGTAGCGAGCTGCCTCCTGATGCGCGAAGTCGAGCGAGTCGTATTTGTCGAGAATGGTCAGAATGTCGGCATGAGTGACGCCGTTGAAGGCGCGATCGCGCAGAACGGTTTCGATCTGGCGGCGCTCGGCGGCGGTGCAACGCTCCAGAGCATGAATCACCGCCATCGTGGCTTTGCCCTCACGCAGGTCGCTGGCGACAGGCTTGCCGAGTACGCTCTCTGACGCAGTGAGGTCGAGCACGTCGTCGACGATCTGGAAGGCGATCCCGAGGTCGCGTCCATACTGGCCGAGGCGGTCTTCCTGCACTTCGGTGGCGCCTCCCAGGATGCCACCAACCCGCATACAAACCGAGAACAGGCACGCAGTCTTGCGATAGATGAGATCGAGATACTCGGACAGTGAAATCAGCTTGCCGAGCTTTTCCATCTGCAACAGTTCGCCTTCCACCAACTGCTGCGTCAGTTCGACCAGTACGTCGAGTATGCGAAAATTGCGTTCCTGCACTGCGATCTTGAAGGCCTGCATGTAAAGCCAATCGCCAGCGAGTACGCACATTGAATTGCCCCACTGCGTATTGGCGGCGGGACGGCCGCGGCGGAGTTGCGCCTCATCAATGATGTCGTCGTGGACAAGCGTCGCGGTGTGGATGATTTCGACGACTGACGCTAGTTTTACCGCTCCGTCGCCTTTGTAATCGAGCAGCTTGGCCGAAAGCAGAAGAAGTGCCGGACGGATGCGCTTGCCACCGCCAGCGCGGAGATACTCGCCGATCTCGGTGATGGCGGCGACGTTCGAAATCGTGTCGCGTCCGAATTGCTCCTCGATCGCGACAATGTCGTCCCGCAGGAGATCAAAGAGTTCTTTTCCCGTGCTGGACGTGGTGGCACCCAATCGCTTACTGGCTCCGTTAGTTGGTTCGGTAGTTCGTGAATTGCAAATCGATGCCGAAATCCTGGCCCTTGACCAGGGCGATGATCTCCTGCAAGGTGTCGCGATCTTTGCCGCTGATGCGCACGACATCTCCCTGGATTGAGGCTTGAGCTTTTTTCTTCGAGTTCTTGACCAGCTTCACAATCTCGCGCGCTTTTTCAATCGGGATGCCCTGCTGCAGAGTAATTTTCTGCTTTACGGTGCCGCCGGCGGAGGGCTCCAAAGGCGCGTAGGTCAGGCCTTTCAGCGGGACGCCGCGTTTGACCAGCTTGGCTTGAAAGACGTCATTGACCGCTTTCATTTTGAATTCGTCGGCGGAGTGCAGCATGATCGCATCGGTGCCTTCCATCTCGATTTTCGATTTGGAATCCTTCAGATCGAAGCGCGTGCTGACTTCTTTCATGGCCTGCTGGATCGCGTTGGCGACCTCCGCGAGGTCGATTTTGCTGACGATATCGAAACTGTTGTCGGGCATGGGAGGTCGTGGTTAAAGGCGCCGAGCGATACGCTATTCAGATTCGATCCAACGGATTGCTCGCCCCAATTGTGTATCCCTGAGAGTAACAGAAGAGACATTATCTGCGAAGGGAGTTGAGGGACAGGTTCGAGGCTAAAGTCTCCAACAATAATAGTCATCTCATCGCTAGAGCACGGTGTTCCGCATTATCCGGCGAAAGTCCGAAGAACTTGTAGAAATTCTGCGCTGTCCGCACGCCGATTTCTTCTGCGGACAGATTGCGCACAACCCCGACCTGGCGGGCCACTTCTTTTACAAATGCCGGCTCGTTGCGCTGGCCGCGATGCGGGATTGGCGCCAGATAGGGCGAGTCGGTTTCAATCAACATGCGGTCGAGCGGAACGATTAGCGCGGCGTCGCGAATCGGTTGCGCTTTAGGAAAAGTAATGTTGCCGGCGAACGAAATCATGAAGCCCATGTCGAGAGCGCGCTGCGCGTGGTCGACGGCGCCGGTGAAGCAGTGCAGAATGCCGCCGAGGCCGGTCGTTGCCCAATAATCGGCGATCATTTGTAGGCAGTCATCCCAGGCATTGTCGCTGTTGTCGGAGGGCCGGCAATGGATGATGATCGGCAGCTTCACCGATTTCGCCAACTCCATTTGCCGGCGGAAGACTGTCTTCTGCGTTTCTCTCGGCGAGTGATCGTAAAAATAATCGAGTCCGATTTCTCCCCAGCCGATTACCTTGGGATGCTGCGCCCACTGGAGCATTTGAACGTCAGCAGCTTCACTGTCGAGGCTGGCTTCATGAGGATGGATTCCGACGCTGGCCCAGATTCGCGGATACTCGGGCTTGCCGTCGTATTGTTCTGCGAGGCGAATACCGCAGTCCGCGGTATCCGGACCGTCCCCGTTGCCGATTGCCAGATATGCTTCGATGCCGTTCTGTTTGGCCCGCGCCAGGACCTCGTCGCGATCGTTGTCATAACGGTTGCCTTCGAGATGTGCGTGGGAGTCGATGAACACGGTAGTCAGCGATCAATGATCAGTGATTGATAGTCAGTGGTTGTTGGCCAGCGGCGCGGAAGCGCGCCGCTATTTCAATCTTGTGCCGATGGGCACGTCTTCCAGGAAACTAGCCAGCACCGGTTTACCGCCTTCGGGCGAGGCAGCCACGATCATGCCGTTCGATTCCAGGCCGCGCAGTTTGCGGGGAGCCAGGTTCGCCACGATCACGACTTTCCGTCCGATCAGGGTTTCTGGCTCATAGGCTTCGGCGATCCCGGCCACGAGTTGGCGCACTTCGGTGCCGAGGTCAACTTCGATGCGCAGCAATTTGTCGGCTCCTTTTACGCGCTCAGCGGTCTTGACCTGCGCCACGCGCAATTCCACCTTGGCGAAGTCGTCGATGCTGATCTTGCCCTCTGGAATCGCTGCGGCTGTCTTGACTGGCGCGGCAACCGGCTGTTTCTCTCCGCTCGGTTGGACGGCGGGAACGTTCGCTCCCACACTTGCAGCTTGTTCTTCCATTTGTTGCATCCTTGTGATTGCCGATTTGTCTGCTCTTGGAAATACAGCTTGAATCTCGCCTAACTTCGTGCCCAAGTGAAGCTGTCCCCACTGCAATTGGGTGAGGTCAAACTTCTGGATATCGCCGAGACCGAGCTGAGTCCATATCTTTGCGGTCGCGTCCGGTATCACCGGATGCGCTAACGCAGTGACGATCCGCAGTGCTTCGGCGCTTGTATAGAGCACAGTCGCCAGGCGCGCGCGGCTTTCCTCATCCGACTTTTCACCCAAAGCCCACGGCTCGTTTTCGACGATGTATTTGTCCACCGCGCCGACCATCGACCATGCGGTCTCGAGGGCGCGCGAAAACTGATACTGATCAAAGAACGCGGCATAAGCGGAGATCGTCTTTTTGGCGGTATTTTCAATCGCGGCCTCGGCCGGGGTATGTGCCGCATTCGATGGATACGGAACTTCACCCTTGAAATAACGGTTGATCATGGTCAGGGTACGGCTGGCGAGATTGCCAAGTCCGTTGGCCAGATCGGAGTTGTAGCGCTGCACCAGCGCATCGAAGCTGAACGATCCATCCTGACCGAAGACAACTTCGCGCAACAGGAAATAGCGGAGCGCGTCTGTGCCTAACACATCCACGATGGTTTCGGCGCGCACGATATTGCCACGCGACTTCGACATTTTGCTTTCTTCAAACAGGAGCCAGCCGTGGGCGGTAATGCTCCTGGGCAGCGGCAGTCCGGCGGCCAGCAGAAACGCCGGCCAGTACACGCAATGGAAGCGCACGATTTCTTTGCCGATCATGTGAACGTCGGCGGGCCAGAATTTGTCGAACTTGGTGGTGTCGTTCGAGCCATATCCCAGCGCAGTGATGTAGTTGGCGAGCGCATCGAGCCAGACGTAGACGATGTGCTTGGGATCGTCGGGAACGGGAATGCCCCAGGAGAATGTCGAACGGCTAATGGAGAGATCGCGCAAGCCGCCACGCACGAAAGAAAGCACTTCGTTGCGGCGAGTATCGGGACGGATGAAATCGGGTTGGTCGGTGTAAAGGCTAATCAGCTTTTCTTGAAACGCGGAAAGCTTGAAGTAGTAGTTTTCTTCGTGGACGGTTTCGGTCGGGCGCCCGCAGTCGGGACAGGGATCGCCGGGGCCAATGCCGTCGACATAGAGTTCACAGGAGACGCAATACTGGCCAGTGTAAATACCTTTGTAGATGTACCCGTTGTCGCGGATTTTGCGCCAGAGAGCCTGCACACCCTGTTTGTGACGGTCTGATGTGGTGCGAATGAAATCGTCAGGCGTCAACCCCATGCGCTGCCAGAGCGCCCGAAACTCGGCGGAGATTTCGTCGGTGAACTGCTGCGGAGTTTTACCCGCTGCCTGTGCGGCGCGTTCGATTTTTTGTCCGTGCTCGTCGGTGCCGGTCAAAAACCAGGTGTCATCGCCCAGCATGCGGTGCCGGCGAGCGATCGTGTCGCAGGCGATCGTGGTATAGGCGTGTCCGATGTGCGGATGCGCGTTGACATAGTAGATCGGGGTTGTGATGTAGAACTTCTTGCTCATCTATTTCCTTGCCGGCAAAAATTCTCTCGAGCCGGCGCGTTTAAGCGCGTAGACCGCAGGCGGCGCTGATTTTACGCAGCACCGACCTTATCGAGCTGCGACGCATTTGATTTTAAGTCGTTCACTTCGATTCCGATGTGTTTCAGGTGATGCAGCATGTGGTCTACGTAATCGTCGAAAACGAACTGGAGGGTAAGCGGCTCAGAAGCAGCGACCGTGAGCGTGTGCGCCCAGGCTGCGTCGGGAATTGCTTCCGCCGCAGCCAGGAGTTGCCGATTGAATACCTGCCAGGTGTCGATCAACTCGCTCCATTCTCGCTGCTGGTAGCCATGGACATCAACCCAGCGGTTTTGTTCGTAGCCGGGCATGGCCAGACCATTCTCGAATTGCGCGCGGACGATGCGCTGATGGTTATTGGCGGCTGAGTCCAGCAGGTGCCCGAGTTCCTCCTTTGGCGACCAGGCTGATGGAGTCGGCTTCGTCTCCGCCGCTTCGTTCGAAATGCTGCGAAGCCGCGGCGGAACGCGCTGTAACAGATCGCGCAAGACAATAATATTGGGCGCCGGCATGAATTCCCCCTACTTTTGCAACTCGGCAAGCGCCGCCAACACCTCGGTGCTGTGCTGATTTGGATTTACGTCGGTGTAAACCTTCACGATCTTGCCCTCGGGATTAATGATGAAGGTGTGGCGCGCGGCCAGCGTCATGTCTTTGTACGTCATGAGCGAGTCGTATGTGGTCGAGACTTTGTGGTCGGTATCGGCCAAAAGCTTGAAATTTAGTCCTTCTTTGGTGCAGAACTGCTTGTGCGAGTCGGCCGTATCGACGCTGACGCCGAGGATCACGACATTCTTCTGCTGGTATTGCGCCTGATCACGCTGAAAGTTGTGCGCCTCGATGGTGCAGCCGCTGGTGAAGTCTTTGGGATAGAAGTAGAGGACGACCCACTTGCCGCGATAGTCCTTGAGACTGACGGCCGTGCCTTCCTGCGAGGTGAGCGTGAAATCCGGGGCTATGCTTCCCACAGATGGAGCCGGAGCAGCGAAAGTGAGGGTGGGGGTCAGCGCGCAAAAAGTTACACAGAGTGCGATCAGGCTTAAGAGCTTCACCATAGATATTCTCCTTGAGTGTTACATCGAGCGAGTTATGTCGATCGAGTCGTAGCGAACATGTTCGCAGCCACCGAAGCGCTGTCAACACAAAATAGATGCCTGACAACAAAATCCGGTTCAGGCTTTCCGATCGCCGCGCAGATACTGTTGTACAGCTTCCTGAATCACGGTGCGCAACGGAACATGCTGCGCCTCAGCCAGCGCGCGACAGTCTTCGTATTCGGGCGCATAGTTTGAAACCGTGCCGTTCATGTTGGCGATCTTAATGCGCACTGGACCCCAGGTCGTAGCGACGGTCTCCCAGCGGCGCGTCAGCACCTGACGGTATTCTTCGCGGCAGCGGACGCCCAGGGTTGTCGTTTCGGCAAAGATGAGCTTAGACAGGCGGTCGGCGTCTTCAGTTTTGGCGAGCACAGTGAGCAACGCGCCGGGACGGCTCTTCTTCATCTGCACCGGAATGCTGAATACGTCGAGCGCCCCCTCGGCCAGCAGGCGCTCCATGGCGTAGCCAAGCACTTGCGGGCTCAGATCGTCGAGATTGGCCTCAAGAACAGCGATGCGATCACGCTCCGGAATCTCCTGAATCGTCGCCGCAGATGGCGGTGTATGTGCGGTTTCCGTGATCGATTCTCCGATGGTTAGACGCAGCACGTTGGGGTGATCGGGAAATTCTCGCGTACCCGCGCCATAGCCTGACCTTTCAACCTTCATCGCCGGAAACGAGGTGAAGCGGTTGCAGAGTGTCTTGACGATCGCCGCGCCGGTGGGCGTAACCAATTCGACTTGCGGGCCCGACGAATAGACGGGAGCATCGCGCAGCAGCTTTAGTGTCGCGGGTGCGGGTACAGGGAGCGTCCCATGGGCGCATTGAACCGTGCCGCCGCCGACGTTCAGCGGAGAGCAGATCCATTCTTCGACGGCCAGAGTTTCGGCACCCACGGCTGCGCAGACAATATCGACGATTGCATCCACGGCGCCCACTTCGTGAAAGTGGATTTTCTCAATTGACGTACTGTGGATCTCGGCTTCGGCCTCGCCCAGGGCCTCGAATATCTTGATTGAAATATTCTTTGCGTGGCGGCTGATCTCCGCTTGGTCGATGATGCCCCGAATTTCGTGGAGGTGACGCCCGTGCTGGTGCGTTCCGCGTTTTGGCGCAACGACGTTGACTTTGGTGGCTGCGATTCCGCCGCGCTGCACCCGCGAGATCTCCATGCAGGCGCCAAGATCGAGTGCCGTGACCGTATCTTCCAGGAGCCGTGGAGACACTCCGGCATCGACGAGCGCGCCCAGAAACATGTCACCGCTGATGCCGGAAAAACAGTCGAGGTAGGCAATGCGCATAAGGAACCGTCGTTGGTCGTTAGTCGTCTGTCGTCGGCGAGCAGTGGCAGCGCCAGCCTGAAATCAGGAAGATTGCGATACTGACTGGTTTTGCGGGCTAACGACTGACGACCAGCGATTGTCGACTGAAGATCGAACCTTCATGATAGGGAAGGCCGCTGGCTCCGTCAAACCGCCGTTTGCGGGGAGTTTGTTAGAATCAGTTTTCTTTAATCGACATTTCTTCAATTAGTTAGAGGACATCCTTGTATCGATTTCTGGAACGGCGACTGGTCGAACATCTGCGGGCATTCTTGCTGCGGGCTTACGGCCTGGAGGCTGCGAATATTGTCGTGGAGCAGCCACCCAAAATCGAATTTGGCGAGTACGCGCTTCCACTTGCTTTTGAACTGGCCCGCAAGCTGCGCAAGGCTCCACGGAAGATCGCGGAAGAGATTGTTGCCGGAATCGGTGCGATTCCAGGATTTGAAAAGTTCGAAGTGGCGGG
>DATEBK010000158.1:0-2756 GCA_035287825.1 Terriglobales bacterium | reverse complement strand
CAGAGCCAGACCGTCACGCCGCCGTTAGCCGCAATGCTGGGGACGACATTCAGATTGAATACGGCGACAACAAACAGCAGCACCAGGTCGCGGCGTCCGAGAACGCGCTTCAAGTGCGGCTGACTGGCATCAGCATCGGACATGGATTGGGCCCCGGCTCGTCAACTCATTGACACATCGAACAACTGGCACAGCTCCACCCCTACAACCGTGAGACAATCCGACGCACCCTGATTCATTGCATGTTAGTGCGTCGCCACCGCTCCCAGCCGTTCGTGTTGCGCGGCGGCAAGCGAACCGGCAACGTCGGCAAACGCCGCCAGATGTTGGTCGATGTCCGCTTCGCTGTGCTGTACTGAAATCGTCCACTGCTCGTCCCACCAGTAAGGCTGACACATTACGCCACGGTTCACCATCCCGAACCAATAATGGCGCCATAGGTCGACATCAACCGCCAGCCAGTCGCGGTAGTTACGAATCTCCTTCGGATACAGCATCAAAGCCCCATTCGCTCCAGCGTTCGCAATGTAACCCTGCAATCCGGCCTTCGCGATGGTCTTCCTATATCCATCCACCAATTTGTTACTAAGCTTTTCTATATGTGCATAATTGGCACGAGTAAGCACTTCGCGGAACGTCGCGAGACCAGCGGCCATCGAAATCGGATTCGTATTGTAAGTGCCGCCGTGAAACACTTTATGGTCCGCAATCAGATTCATGACTTTCTTATGCGCTCCAAATGCGGCCAACGGAAATCCTCCGCCAATCGACTTCGCCAGGCAGATCATGTCGGGCATCACGCCAAAGTATTCAGAAGCGCCGCCCCAAGACAGCTTCGCCCCGGTCTTGACCTCGTCAAAGATCAGCAGCGCGCCATGCTCGTCGCACAGTTTCCGCAAGCCTTCGAGAAATCCTTTCTCCGGCATGCACAGGCCAACGTTCATCATGATCGGTTCAAGAATCACCGCTGCAATTTCTTTCGGATTCTCCCGAAAACGCCGTTCCACCGTCTCCAGATCGTTAAACGTCGCAATCGGAACATTGGCCAGGCTCGCCTTCGGTACCCCCGCTCCGCCCGATACCGGCTTCGGATTCTTGATATCTCCAAAATCGTCCGCCGGAGGATGCGGCTTCACGCTGACCAATGCCGCATCATGCAGCCCATGGTATCCGCCTTCGAACTTGATGATCTTGTCGCGTCCCGTTGCCGCCCGCGCCAATCGGATCGAGTGCATCGTCGCTTCCGTGCCGCTGTTGCCAAAGCGGCACATCTCCACCGGAAAACGCGTGCAGATCTCCTCCGCCAGTTCCCACTCCATGTTGTGCGGCATGCCATACGCCGTGCCCTTGTGCAGCCGCCCCTCGACCGCCTTAATCACCGCCGGATGCGAGTGCCCCGCCATCAGCGTGCCAAAACACAAATTGTGGTCGAGATACTCGTTGCCATCCAGATCGCGGAACTTACTGCCCGACGCTTCCAACACAAAAATCGGATAAGGCTCGTAAGCGCGATAGTTACTCGCTACCCCCAGCGGCAAACGCTTCAGGTTCTTCTTATGCGCCTCGGCGGACTTCGGGGTACGTCGCTCGAACGTGTCGAGCTCTTTTTGCAGTGCGGGATACATCGTGATCTCCAAAAATACTCAGGCCAGATAGGCCATTAGATTAGATTCGGGCAGCCCGAAGCCGCCCGGAAACTTGACATTTCTATTGTAATTCTTCCAACTCGTTCTTCCACTAGAACGACAACTTCAGGGCAAACTGCACTAGGCGCGGGTCCTTCACCTGCGTCACTTGCCCAAACTGGGTGCCGTCGGTGCTGTTGCCGTCTGGGTTATAGAACTGCGTGTGATTGAAGATATTGAATATCTCCCCTCGAAACTCCAGATGGCTTCTTTCGTTGACTGCAATGTTCTTCATGAGCACAAAATCAGTGTCGCTGATTCCGGGTCCACAGCAAATCGTGCGCGGAGCGTTGCCAACGTAGCCGAATATGCCGCTCTCGGTGAAGATCCCGTTCTGGTTTGCGGGACTATTAAAGTAATAATTGCCATTGGCTTGCGGCCTTTGCCAGGTAAACGGCGCGATCTGGTTGGGCTCACCCGGAAGCTCGAAATCGTCGCTGTTCATCAGCTCGTTGTCAGAGGAGGATGTGATCCGTATAGGGAACCCGGTCTGGTAAGTCGTGATACCCGACACCGCCCAGTCATCCAGAACCTTTCCCGCAAAGCCGCTGAATTTTCTTATCGGCAGTTCCCAGTAATAGCTAAAAACAAAGCGATGCCGCGCGTCAAAGAGCGAGCGCGCATAATTGTTTGCGCCTGGCAGTGGATTCAAGATCCCTTCAAAACTCGAGGCCTCGTCAATCGACTTGCTGTACGTGTAGGCCGCGGTAAATTGCAGACCATGAGCAAAACGTTTGTCGAGCGAAGCCTGCAGCGAGTTATAAGATGAGCTTGCAATCGTGTCCTGAGCAAAAATACCAGTAAAGACCGGGACCCCACTGACCGGGCAACCATTACCAGTCATGGGATCGCACTGCGGCGAAGAGTAACGGCGTAAACCAACTAAGGTTATTCCATTCGGCCCAACTGTCGTGCCGGCGGGAATCACGCTATTGTTTTGCGCGTAGGGCAGGTGTAAAGGTACGGGCAGCACCGTCCCTGGCGAGATGTAGAACTCGGAATCTTCGCCAAACTGGGCACAGGGAGGAGCTCCAGTAGCAGTAGGAGGGAGGATTTGATCAAGATCCAGAC
>DATEBK010000157.1:0-11232 GCA_035287825.1 Terriglobales bacterium | reverse complement strand
AATCGCAGGCTGGCCTGCGACAGCCAGTGGCTGACAAGCGCCTTGAGGTGTTCGCGGCAGCACACGCTCTTCATGCTGTTCTGGCATGCCAGTGACGAATGCCAGGTCAGGATCTTCACCCGGTCAAGCCACCGGTTCTCCACTACCAGAAACCATCCCGTGTGCCGGAATGTGTCCAGCCCGCATACGGCACAAGACGGGCGCTTCTTGATTTGGTACTCCATCGGTGTCCCCCTGGGCGATTCGATCAGACGCTGGCCGCGGCCCGCGCCAAAAACCGCGGACTTGCACTCTCCCGCAGTGGAACCGTCAGCATCCCGAGCACAGGGTCGAAACGGAGCGTAAAGTGCGCTGCGCACACATCGCACAGCCAGAAATGTTCCCGGCGGCGAAGCTTGCGCCGGTTTCCCTGGAACGCCGGACCGAGATCGGAGGGGAAAAGTTCTGCCAGAAACAGCTTACCTTCTCGCAGAGAACGGAACGGAGCTGTGCAAATTGGATTGGCGCATTTATGGAGCATGGAGGCTGGATCCTTACTTATGAGTGAGTTTCGGCCAGAGAGCGTTGCTGTAAATGCACGCCGTTGGCCGAACCCTTAAGGTTGGAGGTTAGAAGAAGTTAATGCGTAGTTACAGCGACTTAGCCACCCCGTCAATCATTCCCAGTCACTCTCCCGCCAACTACGCTGACGGAGAACGGTCGTAACTGACGAACGCTCGTCACCGTTCGTCCTCGGCCATGGAACCGGCAGTGCAGCCGGTCGCCCTATATCTTGACTGTGATAGCCATCACAGTCGAGCTGGTAAAAAAAGACAAACAACGCCTCACTGCATGAACCATACCGATGCCGCCACCGCGACCCCCGCAATCGCCGTCAACAGGCCAAGATGCCAGAAGATTCGGCGTCCCGAAAGCAGCGTGATCGAGGTGATCACCAGCGCCACTTCCAGAAACACCTCCCCAAGATCAAAGCGGTTGGTTTTCCGTTGGGTCAGCGCGAACTCCGCCTCCAGTTCGTGTGCCTTGGTTTCCACCTCTTTCTTATCCTCTTTATAGCGCTCCACTTCAGCCCTGGTCTTCTCCTCGAACTTGCCGGTTGCTTCCGCATCTCGCGTCGTAACCAAAGCCGACAGATCGGCAAACAATTCGTCCGTATGTAGCCGGAGATTCTTGGCCTGGTAATAAGCCCACTGGTCGGTGACTTTGTTCTGCAAAATGATTTCTTCGGTATGAGTGCGATGCCCCATCAGCGATACCGTCGCCACCAGCACCGCCAGCACCGCCATGGTGAGCGTTACCGGCGCCAGATCGGGATGCTCCCGTCCATGTTCAGCGTGCTCCCTTAGTTCTTGTAATTCGTCGCTCATAGTATCGGCCTCCTGTGAGTTCTCAATTCCCAGCTAGGTTCGCAGTGGCGTGGGTGCTTTTTCTGAGAACTGAGAACTGTCTGGGTTATGAGGATACCCCAAGTCGCCTATTCTCCCATGACTTTAATGAGCACCCGCTTGTCGCGCTGCCCGTCAAACTCGGCGTAGAAAATTTGCTGCCACGGTCCAAAATCAAGCCTCCCGTTCGTCACCGGAACGATGACTTCATGATGAATGATCAGCGACTTCAGGTGCGCGTCTCCATTGTCTTCGCCCGTCTGATGGTGCTGATAATTCTGCCGAAACGGAGCCAGCGTCTCCAGCCACGCGTCGATGTCTTTGATCAGCCCGCTCTCGTTGTCATTGACGTACACCCCCGCCGTAATATGCATCGCCGAAACCAGAATCATCCCGTCCTTGATCCCAGACTTCTTCAGCGCCGCTTCGACCTGAGGCGTCAGGTGAACATAAGCCCGCTTGGTTTTCGTATGCAGCGTCAGGTACTCAGTATGGAATTTCATGCCTTCACATTTACCACGGCAAGCGTGATCGTTCAAAACCGCCGCCCGGTTGGTTTTGGGAAGGGCACGACTTCAGTCGTGTCATTAGCTCTTCGAGACTTGCCGCGCTTTAGCGCCTGAGGGAGATTTAGAATGCGCCCCACCCCTCTGGGAAAGCCCCCCGCCCCGTGTCATCCTGAGCGGAGCCAGGTCATGCGCGAAGCGCATGGCTTGGCGCAGTCGAAGGACCCCTACTTCCTTAAAGCACGAAATACGACATCATCTGATGCCATAATAAGTGCTATGAGAACAACCGTCGCCTTGGATGACGATCTCGTACGCCCCGCCCAAGGAGTTAACCAGCGTAGCCGAGGTTCCCTGGCTCACTACGCGTGCAACTCCTGCAGCCCATGCTGACGCCGTACCTTAATTTTGCTCTCGTCTTTTCGCGCCTGCGCGAGATCATAGGCAAGCTGCATCCGTAGCCACGTTTCCGCACTACTGCCAAATGCCTTCGAGAGCCGGATCGCCATCTGGGGACTGATCCCCGACTTGCAGTGGATAATGTTGTTGAGCGTTTGCCGGGTGACGCCCAGGACCTCCGCTGCCTCGGTGACCGACAGGCCCAAGGGCTCAAGGCAAGCGCTTCTTACAATACGCCCGGGGTGGGCAGGATTTTTCATGGGCATGTCGTTTTCCCTCTTAATCTAGTGATAGTCGATAAGCTCAACGTCAAACGCATCGGCGCCTTCGAAGCGGAATATAATCCGCCAATTTGCCCGCACACTGACAGCCCAAAACCCTCTAAGGCTGCCCTTGAGCGCATGCAGGCGATATCCGGGAAGATCAAGATCACGCGGAGTCGCTGCTTCATCGAGCACAGTCAAGATTTCCTGAACCGTGTCCGCCAAATCAGGCCGTATTCCGCGACGGTCGTCGTGCTCATAAAGTCGTTTGAGACCGCGGTGCTTGAAGCTTCTAATCACCGGAATATACCGTAAAGTGTAAATTGTCACTTGTCATTTGTCAACGGAAGCACGACCCCTCTCAGCACTTCCCGTTTATTCATCACATTCACCTGTGACCGCCATCACATACATCCCATTCGCCATGTCCGATACTGAGGGGCCGATAGTAGAAAACGGGACGGACGGATAGGGAACCGAGTGCAGCTAAGTCCTTATTTCTGAAGATCATGGAGTTAAGTCATTACGAATCAATACTTTAGCAAGAAATGGGGAGGGGGGTGGGGGTTACAAAGTTAAATCAACTTCCTACCGCATCGATTCTTCAATCTCCGAAATCCACTCCGGACGCTTCAGCACTTCCCGCGGCTTCGGACCATCCGCAGCGCCGACAATTCCATCGCGTTCCATCAGATCGATGAGATGCGCAGCGCGCCCATAACCGATGCGCAGCCGCCGCTGCAACAGGGAAGTCGAGGCCTTCCCAAACTCAATCACCAGGCGCACCGCGTCATTAAACAGCGGATCATTATCATCCGCGGAAACTTCTCCCGAATCATCCCCCGCCGCCGCGCCTTCGCGATCTTCTTTCGGAATCTCAAGAAACTTTTCCTGATATTGCGCCTGTCCTTGCGCCTTCCAGAATTCAACCACCCCTTCGATTTCTTTTTCCGTCACATACGGAGCATGCAATCGATGCACGCGCGCCGATCCCGAAGGCAAGTAAAGCATGTCGCCGCGTCCCAGCAGCGATTCCGCTCCGTTCGCGTCAAGAATCGTTCGCGAGTCAACCTTAGTCGCCACTCGGAACGAAACGCGCGCCGGGAAGTTAGCTTTGATCAGTCCCGTAATCACATCCACCGATGGCCGCTGCGTCGCCAGCACCAGATGAATGCCCACTGCGCGCGCCATCTGCGCCAGTCGCGTAATGGATTCCTCAACGTTATTCCCGTCGAGCATCATCAAGTCAGCCAGTTCGTCGATAATGATCACAATCTTCGGAATCGGCCCTTCATCCGATCCCGTCTGCTCGCTGAACAAACTCGGCGTGTCATCGAACAGCTTGTTGTAGCTGTCAATATTGCGGACGCCTTTCGCCGCCAGCAGTTTCAGCCGCCGCTCCATTTCCCGCACGGCATTGCGCAGCGCATTCGCCGCCAGCTTCGGCTCCGTAATAATCGGAGTATAAAGATGCGGAACGCCTTCGTAATTCCCCAGCTCAAGCCGCTTCGGATCGACCAGCACCAGCCGCACTTCATCCGGCGTCGACTTATACAGAATCGACATGATCATGGCATTGATCGCCACGCTCTTGCCCGTTCCCGTCGAACCCGCGATCAGCAAATGTGGCATGCCTGCAAGATCGGCCGCCGCAATGCGTCCGTTAATATCTTTGCCCATTGCGAGCGTGAGCTTCGATTTCGTGCCGAGAAATTCCTGCGACTCGATGTTCTCGCGCAGCCAGATGATTTCGCGCTCGCGGTTCGGCACCTGAATCCCAACCGTGCTCTTTCCCGGCATGCGCTCGACCAGAATGCTCTCCGCCCGCAACGCTAAACAAAGATCGTCAGTCAGTCCGATAATGCGGCTGTACTTGATGCCCGCCTCAGGTTTGAATTCGAACGTCGTTACAACCGGTCCAGGATTGATCTGCGTGACCTGGCCATGAACGTCGAACTCCGCGTACTTCGCCGTCAGCACCTGCGCCACAAGTTTCAGTTCGTCCTCATCCACTGACTGCTGTTCATCAGGACGATGCAGCAAACTCGAAGGCGGCAACTTATAACTGCCGGCAATCTTCGGCAGCGTGGTTTTTGCCTTCTTCTCGGTGTCGGCCCGTTCCGTGACTTCGATCTCGCCGCTCGCATCACTCGTCGGCAAATGCGTCCGCGCATCAGCCGAATCCCCATCCTCTTCCGCCAGCATCCGTTCAATCCCGGTTCGCGGAGCGGAAACACTCTGCACTCCAGGAATCTCCTGCGCACTCTCGCCATCGCTGGATCTGCGCGCCGTCTCCGCACGCGGCGCTGCTGCACGCGCAGCAACCAGTTGCGTCGTCACCACCGGCTTTTCCGCGCGCCGCTTCTCCAGTTCCTTCTGTTGACGCTTGCGAGCGCGCTCGTCCTGCCAGTCCTTCAAGCGATCTCGCAGCGCAACCACAAAGGCGAAACGCGTCGGAGCCCACAGTTGTAGCGCTGAGAATGAGAATGCTGTGGTCAGGTAGAGAGCAATCGCGAGCACCGTTGTGCACACAATATATGCGCCCGCAACATTAAGGTAACGGATCAAGACATCGCCAACGATGCGCCCCAGCAAGCCTTCGATCGGAATCGCGCCCATCCAGCGCACATGCCCCGGCAAAATGGCGAACAATCCCGGCACAAACACCAGCAGCCAGATTCCGCCCAGCGTCTTCGCCACCGGAGCTTGCACCGTGCGCGAGCGGAACCAGCGCATGCCGAGCATGCCCAGAAAGATCGGAAGTAGAAACGATCCCACGCCCCAGAATTGCAAAATGACGTCGGAAAGATAGGCCCCAAAGATGCCGATCCAATTGCGCGCCGCATGCGATCCCGTGAGAACCGAGGCGCTATTCAGCGACGGATCAAGCGGCGAGTACGACGCCAGCGCGAGAAAAAGGAGGAGCGCGGAGACGCACAACAGGAATCCGACCAGCTCGTTCAAGCGCCGGTTCCTGGTGGGCGTAAAGATCTTCGAGAAGAATGTCATGTGGCAGTGACGGCTTTGAGCGACAGCTCACCCACAGCGCCGTTACGAGGCCAGAGCCTGATAATTATGACAAGAAGCCAGCCTTGGGGCAATGCGGTAAAAAGGTCGAGGTAACGAGTTGGGTTCGGGCAAAGTTCGAGGAAAAGCTCAGGGCAAATTTCGGGTCGAAGTCCGCGACCCTACCGTCCAATCACGCCCGCAGCCCACAACAGCACGGCGATGCCCAGCAGAATCCTATACACGGCGAAAGGAGCAAACCCGCGCCTGCGAACATAGCCCATAAACCACGCGACTGCTCCGTAGGCGACGATGAAGCTCACGACAAATCCGATCGCGAGTATGACCCACTCGTGCGAGGTGATTCCCGCTACGCCAATCGGATTTTCATCTTTGCTCCCGTGGATCGATTTGAAGAGCGTATAAAGCGTGGCCACTGCCATCGTGGGCATGGAAAGAAAGAAGGAAAACTCGAGCGCGGCCGCGCGCGACATCCCCACCAGTTGTCCGGCAGTGATGGTCGACATGGAGCGCGAGGTACCGGGAAAAACGGCGGAGAGAATCTGGCAGGCGCCAATCCATATCGCCTGACCGCCGTGAATATCGTCCATGTTCCAGGTATGAATTGGAGAGCCGGTTGCTGCCGGCCCCGCTTTTTCCCAGGGCGCTTTCATCGCATCGATGACCCACATCACGATGCCGCCGATCAGCAGCGCCGCGCCCATCACGTACAGGCTTTCGAGGTTCTTGCCGATCACCTTCGTCAGTAAGAATGATGGTATCGCGGTCACCACAAACGCAATCATAACCAGGCTCAACGGATGCGTCAGGTAATTGCAATCTCGCTTCTCGCCTTTCGGCCACGTCGAAATCAGCTTTGCGATGTGCGGCCAAAAATAAATCGGCAGCACCAGAATCGCGCCCAATTGAATGACGATCGAATACATCTTCCAGTAGCCGCTCGAAAGCGGCACATGCAGCAACACCTCTGAAATTCGCAGATGAGCGGTGGAACTTACGGGCAGAAATTCGGTCAGCCCTTCGACAATTCCCAAAATCACCGACAAAAGATAATCGTTCACGTTTTTCTCCGAAGCTCCATATAGCGACGCGGCTTGCCGCCGCCCGCATCGCGGCCAGAAAAGACGGGGCAGTCCCCGCCCCTACGAATTACTCTCCCATCTTGGCAGCTTCCGCGTATCTGCGGAAGAAACTATCTGGCTTCCACTCCGGACGAAGAGAGTCGTCGGCAACGTTGATCAGCAGCGCCCGCACAATCTCTTCATATTTCGCCGCGGTGGCCAGATCGACCGGCTGGTTCACATCGTCAGAAGGCGCGTGATAGCGCTGCGTTCGCCAGTCCTTGAAAATCTTTTGCTCCGGAGACCCCGGCTCCACTCCCACGTCCATCATGATCGAGGGAACGCCGTGGCGGACGAAGCTATATTGGTCGCTGCGGATGAAGACATTGCGTTCGGGCTCAGGATCGGCCTGGACTCTGACTCCGAAAGTTTGAGCCACCTGGCCGGCGCGGTCGCCGAGATCGGACTCGCCGAGGCCCTGGATCGTCAAAACCTTCAGCGGAACAATCGGCAGGAACATATCCACATTAACATCGGCGACAATAGACTTCGGCGGAACCGTAGGATGCGCGGCAAAATATTTCGAGCCCAGCAGGCCTTTTTCTTCTCCAGTTACCAATACCAGCAGAATCGATCGCCGCAGCTTTTCCGGATTCTTCTTGAAGCTCGCGGCCATGTCGAGCACCAGAGCACTGCCCGATCCATTGTCCATGGCGCCGTTGTAAATGCGGTCTCCATTGATGGGCTCGCCAATGCCGATGTGATCGAGGTGTGCTGAGAGCACTACATATTCGTTTTTCAGCGCCGGGTCGCTGCCCGGAATCTTGGCCACCAGGTTGGCCGATTCGATTTTCGTGACATCGACTCTGCTTTTCGCCGCCAGTGAAACGGCAAGCGGAAAATGCGGTAGCGGTTTGCGGTCTTTACCCAGAGCGGCCAGTTCCGCGAAGGTGTGGCCCGAGCCGGCAAAAAGTTTGTCGGCGCTGGCCGGGTTGACCGTGACCGTAATCTTGGCACCCACTGTTTCGTTGAATTCGGGATAGTCGAGATCCATCGAAGGATGAGCCCGGTTGAGCGCTATGCGCGACCACGGAATATCCATCGACGCAGGATTCGGCAGCGAAACGATGCCGATGGCCCCCGCGGCGCGCAGAATTTTCCAGCGTTCGGCCGCAGTCTGATAGTGTGACGCGAGCGCTCCGGGAATTTCCGCGGGCGACCCCGCCAGAATCACGATAATCTTGCCGCGCACGTCGAGGCCTGCGAAATCGTCGTAATTCTTCTCCGGAACCTTCAGCCCATATCCCGCGAAAACCAGCGCAGCTTCAACCTCGGGCGCGGGCATCACCCGCGTGCCGATAATTGCATCATCCCCAAGCACGAGTTCTTCGCGTTTGCCGTCACGGATGAGCGCAAGGCTGCAATCTTTCTCTACGATCTGGCGCGAAACGAACTTGACCGGCTGGTAAAAGCCGTCAACTCCCGCCGGTTCCGCGCCCGCTTTCTTTAATTGCTCGACGGCGTATTTTTGCGCTTCGCGTTCGCCACGGCTCCCCGTGTCACGGCCTTCAAGCTTGTCATCGGCGAGAAACTTGATGTGGTCCCACCAAGTCTGGCCGTCGAAATGGATTGTGGTCTGTCCCGCAGCGCCAATCGTTATGGTCAGCGCGAGCAGCAGTGACAATGACCGAAGTTTCATGGGCTTGATTTTCATTGGGTCTCCTCGATGCGCGAAGAATTCCTAGAATAACAGGCGACGCGCATAGGGGGCAGTGGAGATCAGCACAGGGCAATGGTGCAGTTTTGAAGCGGCTCTTAAAAGGCACGGCTTCATCCTCCGCCATTGCACTTGATTTCGGGTGGCGCAACGCTTCAGCGCTGCGGTAAAGACTTTGCTTTGAGTCCGGCTTCAGCCGCTGAGGGACGGCAATTTTCAAACCGCACCACGGTGTGACCCTCCGCCGCCATTTTGGCAGATAGCGCCGTCAATCCGGCACGCTTGCCTACGACGATGATCGCAATGGGGCAAAAAAGGGGCAAAAACGCCGGAATCCCCCATTTTGCAAATTCTCTAAGTCGCTAGTTCTAAACTGTTTGGTTCGGTTTGTACGTACAAAAATATATGCAAAGTGTTCCACGTGGAACACATCTCAGTTTTGCAAGATAGCTGTATTCCCGGGGCTAGCGGCCCGCTTCGAAGCGGTAGCCTATGCCTCGCAGGGTCTTTAAGTAACGCGGGTGCCTGGGGTCGGCCTCGATCTTTTCCCGCAGCCTCCTGACGAAGACGTCGATGGAGCGCGGGGTGACGAACGACCCTTCCTTCCAGACGGCGTCGAGGAGTTGGTCGCGGGTGAAGACGCGCCCTCGATGGCAGGCCAGATATTCGAGGAGACGAAACTCGCGGACCGTGGTGGGGATGGTCTTGCCGCTAACGCGGACGGTCATGGAGGCGATGTCGATCTCGAGGTCTCCCAGGACGATGGTCTCGTGGTTGGGAGCTTCGGGCGCGACACGGAGAACGTTGCGGACGCGGGCGATGAGCTCGCGGGGGCTGAAGGGTTTGGTGATGTAGCCGTCGCCGCCGGCGTCGAAGGCCTGCAGGCGGTCGGGTTCCTGCGTGCGGGCGGAGAGGAAGATGATGGGAGTCTTGGCGAGCTGCTCGTGCTGGCGGATCTGGCGGCAGAGATCGAAGCCGCTGATGCCGGGGAGCATGATGTCGAGAAGGAAGAGCGCGGGCTGGCGGCGGGCGGCGGAGGGAACGACGGGCGCTCCAGTAAAGAAGGTGGAGACGTCGTAGCCGGCAGTGCGCAGGTTGTGTTCGATCAGGTGGGAAACGTCAGGATCGTCCTCGACGACATAGATCAGTTCAGAAAAGCGCGATTTGTCTGCCGTCTGGAAAGATTCCATAGTCAAAAGGACAGCCTCGCGAAAAGCCTTACTGGAAGACAGTTTTGTCGGGACACGTAGACGAAACACTAGTGAGAGTGTGTTGCAGCAATGTTGCGGCTATGTTAAAGGAGGATGAATTTGGAGCGCTCCACAGCCGCGAGATTTCTTCTCCAACGATGTGAGTAATGAGAACCTATTTTATTTACTTGGTAGGGATTGGAGCTCGTGCTGGATCCACTTCAGGTTATTGCCGTTTTCAAAGGCAGGCTTGAGTTCGTCCATGTTCTTGTATTGAAGGACGACGGACCCGGCGGGCGCGGCGGCTTGCAGTTTTTCTTTAACGGACTTGGGCGTGACGGCGTCGAACTGTTCCTGATCGAGGCGGAATTTCCTGGCTTGAATTTTAGGGAGCGCGGTCAGCGGTTCGAGCGTCGTTACTTTTTTCAGGAACTCGGGCTTGAGGTAATCGGCGCGCTCGTTGGCGGGCGGGAAGGGAGAGGTGGCGATCCAGGTCGGCCAGTCGGCCCAGGGGTCGAGGGCTTCGAGCACCTTGATGCGCGGATCGACGGAGGAGGCGAGGATGGCGACGCTGGCTCCGGAGCCTTGGGCAAAGATGCCGACGCGGCTCATGTCGAGATCGCCGCGGGTTTCCAAATAATTAAGGACCATTTGCAGATCGTGGGTCGAGGTGGCGAGCGACTCCTGCAGTTCGCTGAGAAACCACTGCTTCATGGGGCGGTCATGGTAGCGGTGTCCGGTGAGCGCAGTGACGAAGCCAACGGCGGCGAATCCATCTCTGGTGACGAGTTCTTCGTAGGCGTCATTGCGGAAGATATCTGTGTCGGTGGGATATCCATTGAGATAGAGGATGACGGGAGGTTTTTTTACTCCCGCGGGTTTCATGACGTAGAGGTCGATGGGATCTCCCCAGCGCCACTGGACGCGGAGGAGTTCGACCGAGTAGCGGGGATTGTCGCCGCTGATCTGCAGAGAAAGAGGATGAACAGGCACGAGATGGCTGGTGGTCAGGGAGGGCGAAGTCCAATCTTCTTCGACGGCCTGGAAGCGATGATCGTTGGGATCAGCGATGGGCGGGGAAGCGCGCTCAAGCTGAGCGGCGGTGTTTTGGGCCGAGAGCAGAAGAACGGTTACGAGCGCGAGTGCCCCTATAAAGTTGATCGACAAAGTTTGCTTCATGCTTTTTTATGTAATTGAAATCTTAAGTGTTGAGCAACAACGGAGGTAGCTCCTGAAAAGAGAATAGCGCAGAAATATTAATATCGCGTGACTGGTGAGGTGGGAAGCGGCGAGCGGAGCCAGATTGACGCTAACCCGCCCTAGGGGTTCGCGGCGCGAGGGGGACGGAACTTTGAGGTCCGTGGTTCCCACTCGCCGAAAAGCGCGGCGAGTGGGGCAGCCTTTTTCGTGGTGGTGCTGGGAGTTAAGGTTCGGGTGTGTGGGCCAGCGCCCGAGTGAGCCAGGGAACAAGGTCCGTGGTTCCCACTCGCCGAAAAGCGCGGCGAGTGGGGCAGCCTTTTTTGTGGTGGTGCTGGGAGTTCAAGTTCGGGTGTGTGGGCCAGTTCCCGAGTGACCATGGGAACAAGGTCCGTGGCTCCCACTCGCCGAAAACCGCGGCGAGTGGGGCAGCCTTTTTCGCTATGCAATTCCGCGCACTCGCATCTCCGCCTTCGGCACTTCGTTG
>DATEBK010000156.1:0-4087 GCA_035287825.1 Terriglobales bacterium | reverse complement strand
GGCTGGTTGTACCAGGAACTCCAAGTGTCTCCGCCGTTGACGGTGACAATGGCACCTTGATCGCTTACTAGCAGAATCGTTTTGGGATCGTTCGGATTGATCCAGAGATTCTGATAATCGTCACCACCCGGCGCGCCTCGGAAGCTGACCCAGGTTTTTGCCCCGTCCGTTGAGCGCATAGTGACGATGCTGGCGCTGTAAACTACGTCAGGATTTTTCGGATCCACTTTGGGGATGGGCAGGTCGCCTCCACCAATGCGATAGGCCGGGCGGCCATCCGTGGTGGCGACATGCCAGTTTTCACCACCGTCGTCCGATCGATAAAAGCCGAGGCCGGCTGCCGAAGAGTAGTCGCCTGCCTTTACCGTGCCGAGGGTTGCATACAAGCGGCTGGGCAAGCTTGGCGCGATAGCCACGTAAATTTGCACTACGTCTTTGGGCAGGCCGTTTATGAGCGGCCGCCATGTATTTCCGCCATCGATAGATTTAAAAAGGCCGCCGCCGGTTTTGTTGTACTCGTTGCCGTCTTCCCAGGGACCTTGGCGGACTTTCCAAAGCGAAGCGTACAGGACATCTGGATTTGTGGGATCGATTTGAACGTCCGAGCCGCCGGTATCTTGATCTTTGTAGAGAGATTTTCTCCAGGTTTGTCCGCCGTCGGTGGAAACAAAAATTCCACGTTCTTCATTTGGGCCGTAAGGATGGCCAAGCACAGCAGCGAAAACATGATTGGGATCGCGAGGATCGACGGCGAGTGCGGGGATCTGCTGGCCATCACGCAGGCCGAGATGAATCCACGTTTTTCCGGCGTCGGTGGATTTGTAAATTCCATCACCTACGGAAAGGTCCGGGCGCTGCAAGCCCTCGCCACTCGCGGCGTAAACAATATTTGGGTCGGACGGAGCCACCGCGATAGCACCGATGGATTGCGACGGTTGATCTTCAAAGACGGGCGTCCAGGTGCGGCCGTAATCGTCGGATTTCCAAACGCCGCCATCGCCTTGTCCGACATAGAAAACATTCGACTGACCAGGGACTCCAGCGGCGGCGCGCGTTCTGCCTCCGCGAAATGGCCCGATCATGCGCCAGCGCATTTCCTGGTAGGTGCTTGTCGGGTATTGCTGCGCATTGCTCACACCCGCGTCTGCCAAAAGAATAAGCAGCGTAAACATGACCAGGCCAAGCCGCGAAATTCGAAACAACACACACCTCCCTGATTTACAGTGCCTAGCATACATAAAAAAACAATGTGAGGCAGGTTAGAAAGTCAGCCGTCCGCCGATTTGCGCCGCGAATGGAATTCCTACAGTCGTGCCAGGGCCGAAGAAGTCTCCCAGCGCTCCGCCGGCCACGCGCAGTTGATGGAGGCTGGTGATTGGCGTTGTTGTGGTGCAGGCGGGATTGGTGCAGATGTCTGTAATGTTTCCGGCGGCCACTTGCGACGGCGGAACGGGTAGTGCTCCGACGTCGGTTACGTAATTGGCGCCTGGGTTATTGCGGTTGAAAAGATTAAAGAACTCGATGAAAGGCGTTAGGGTCCAGCGCTCGCTAAAATGGATCGGCCGACTCACGCGCAAGTCAACCTGGATATAGGGTGTTCCGCGGAGTTCATCCAGAGTCGTGGGAACACCGTTCACTACCGCGCGGTCGTCGAAGTCGTCGCCGAGCCCGGTGACCGGCGTGGTGGTAGTCAAAGTGAACGGCCGGGCGCTTTCCGCTTGCGTCAATGTGGTTATCTCGAATCCGCCGGAAACTTCAAGCGTTCCGGCCAAAACAAAACGGCTCAAAACATCTTCGCCTGACGGACCGTAATCCCCTCTGCCGAATGGGTGCAGCGGATCGCAAACCCCGTTGACGTAGTCAAAAAGCTCGCCGAGCACACAGCCCCACGTGCTGCCGCGCGAGAGAGTGTAATTTGCGATGAGATTGAAACGGCGGGAAACGTTTCCCTGCAGGTGGAGAAGCAATCCGTTATAGCTTGAGCGGTTATCCGATTTGAAGACGGTAACATTCGGAACGTTGTTTCGCTGGTCAGTCACGTCGGATGCGAAGAGCGGAGAGAACAGAGTGAAGCCCGCTTGATATTGATAGCGCCTAAAACCGTGATTTCCCTGCTCGTGGATGTAGTCGGCGCTAACCATCCACTTAGAGTTGAAGGCGTGCTGGACGCCGCCGCTAACGTGAAGGGCGTAGGGCGTCTTGTACCCCGGCGCGATGATGGCGCCTGCTCCGGCGACGGTGCCGACCGGACCCGTAGAGGCCGCGGGAGGCAGACAGCCCGTGCCCACTAGCATTTTCGTTGCAGAATCGAAAGCGCAAGGCCCGACGGGTGTATTCACAGCTTGTAGGGCCGGGACCCAACCATTCTGCGCGAGGTCGTTCGAGTAGATGCCGATGCCGGCGCGAATCACGGAGCTTGTAGATTGGCCGGGCGAGTATGCGATACCAAGGCGTGGCCCGACGGCGCCATTGAAGTCGTGCGGAGCGCCGTTGATCAGCGGGATATCGAGGGCCTTGAGAGTCAGATACGCGGGATTCTGCAATTGGGTCCGGTTCGATGCGGTAAAGAGGCCAAAGCTCCTGTCATAGCGCAGGCCGTAATTTATGGTGAGGTTTGGGCGCACCCGCCAGGAATCCTCAGCGTAAAGCCCGAGGCGTTGCACGTCCTGCGAAAAACTGCCATTGCTCGCGGGAACCGACATACTGCCATTGGCAAGATCTGCGGTGAACTGCGCGGTATTCGTGAGGTAGAAAGTCGGATCATTTGGAAATGTGACCAATGTTTCCGCGTTGGACGCCAACGCGCCGTCCAGAACAGGCTCGTGGATGAAATTCACGCCGAACTGAACGGAGTGCGCCCCCACGGTATGAGTTACATCGTATCGGAACTGATATTTTTCCTGATTGCGCAGAATAGGAAATGCCGTGATGGGGGTAAGAAACTGGTTGTCGCCAAACGTTTCCAGCCCGGATATGGTCGCTGATGTCGCGGTGAACGGAAACGCGAGCGCGAAGCCGAGGTCGGAGTTACGCGCTTCCGTGAGATGCAAACCGCCTGCGCTGAATACGAATGATCCCACCCATGTGGGGCTCCACGTGAATTGGTTGCCGGCAACCAGGTTCATGTAATTGTTGTGCGCTTCAGCGCCGGTGGAAGGAAGGGCGGCCTGTTGCACTCCCGCGTTATGCGTAAGGTAGTTATCGATCCCTGCGCGCAGGAACCACTGCGAGCGCGCAGACTGTGCCCAATCAAATCGAACGGTGCCCAAATAATCGCGAAACGGGACTGGAACAAAATTCGGCACCGGGATGGAGGTCACGACTTTGCCGTTCACATCCACCAAGCCTTCAGCCGCCAGTTGAGACAGAGCGTTGAATTGCGCCTGGCTGGCCGGACTGTAGGCAATGCTGGCGTCTTCGTGCACGTACTCAAAGGAGGCGAAAAACCATAATTTTTGAGGAATGATAGGGCCGCCAATCGTGCCGATGTAATTCTGGCGTGAAAATGGCTGCTTCGGATTGGGGGCAGGATTTTCGATGGGGAAGCGCGCGTTGAGAGCAGCCGCCCGCTCGTAGAAAGCCTCATCGCCGTGCCAATCATTATTTCCGCGCTTTGTCGTGATCACCACGGAGCCAGCGGTGGTGCGGCCGGTGTCGGCGTCCTCTTGCGCGGTGCGCACGGCGAATTCCTGAATCGTGTCGGGCGAAAAGTTTTGCAGGAAGCCGCCGATGTAGTCGTCGGAATCGTCGCCGCCATCGACGGAGAGTTCGTTATTTAGTCCCGAGCTGCCACCAGTGGAAACTGCAGTTATACGCGCTTTCGTAGGATCCGATGGCTCGACGGGCTCCGTGCCGGGAACGAGGTAGGCAATGTTGGCGAAACTGCGTGCGGCCAGTGGAATTGTTTCCAGGTCTCGTGAAGTGACGACCCCTTGATGGACGGCGCTGGCCAAGTCGATAGGCTCGGTGGTAACGGAGGAAGGCTGTCCCTGAACGTTCACAGTCTGTTGAACGGCGCTCGGTTGCAAAGTGATGGTTACGTCCCGGACCGAACTGATCATAACGGTGACGTCGGAGAGCGCCCGTG
>DATEBK010000155.1:0-5486 GCA_035287825.1 Terriglobales bacterium | reverse complement strand
CCGGGCCCAACGGCATTGGCCGATCCCTGGATTAGCCCGTAGTTATTCGGAACTCCTGGCTTAGAGGTGAAATCATCCATTTCATCGTTCAGCAGAAAACCCAGGCCTTTGGCCGTGACGCGGGACCCGAAAGAATCGTTGAGCGTGGTCGTCAAAGCAACCGCATTGCCTTCGGCATCGACTACCGAGAAGTGGGTCGTGTTTTCGGACTCATGAACAGCAACCGGACGCAGCCGCGCCTGCCGTTCAAGTTCGCCAAAAGACGGCCGCTTCAAATCCTTGCTGACGCTCGCATGACTTGCATCGATGGAGTCGCGCCAAGCAGCGGCATACTTCTTATCAATGAGCTGAGCGACAGGAACTTTGGCGAAATCGGGATCACCCATGAAGTCGGCACGATCGTAAAATGTGCGCCGAAAAGCTTCGGCCTCGAGATGAATGTCCTCAGCGGAACCGTTGCCGTATTTCGTGAGGTCGAAGCCTTCCAGAATGTTCAGGATTTCAACCAGCGCCACTCCTCCAGAAGATGGTGGCGGAGCGCTGATAATTTCGTACCCACGATAGCTGCCGCGAATGGGCACGCGTTCTCTCACTTCGTACGCGGCCAGATCTTTGGCAGTTATCAGGCCTCCACCTTTTTGAATCTCCTCGGCCAGTTCGCGGGCCATGGCCCCGTGGTAGAACGTGTCGGGATCCTTAGCAAGGCGTTCCAGAGTCCGGGCCAATTCCGGCTGTTTGAAGACCTCGCCAGGCTGATAGTAGTTTCCATCGCGCAAGAAAATGCGCTTCGATTCCGGAAACTGCGCGAGGTACTTATCATCTTTGAGATCTTGCGCATCCTCGTACGCGAGCGCAAAACCGTCGCGGGCAAGCTTGATCGCTGGAGCCATTACTTTTTCTATACTCAGCTTGCCATATTGTTTTTCTGCATAAATGAAGCCCGCCACAGTTCCGGGAACCCCGATGGCTTTATAGCCCACGCTGCTCGATCCCGAACTGGACCTTGGGATGACGTTGCCCTGGGGATCGAGAAACATGTTTTCGTCAGCCGCGGCAGGCGCTTTTTCGCGGAAGTCGATGAAGTGGACCTTACCGTTGGCGTTGCGCAAAAGCATGAAGCCACCTCCGCCAAGGTTGCCCGCCTGAGGATGCACTACAGCCAGCGCGAAACCGGTAGCGACAGCCGCATCGACCGCATTGCCTCCAGCTTGCAGCATCTCAACTCCTGCGCGAGAGGCGAGCTCATGAACACTGGCCACGATGGCGTGCTCAGCATGCGTCGGCCGCATGGGGGCGGCAGCGGCGGTCACCGCAATTAAGGCACAAAGGCCACCCAGTACCAGCAAATCTCGATGAATGCTCATGGAGTAAACGAAATTATGAGGCTAGTCCAGCGGGCTGCGGCGAGTCAAACGAGTCATTTGTCAGACTTTTTCTTACGCGCAGCTTTTTGCTTAACCTTTTTCTTTACTGACTTCTTGGGCGCTTTTGAGGCGACCAGTTCGTAAGATTGGCGAATGAGGGTTTCGAGTTCGTCCGCAGGCAGAACATTGGAGTTGGCCAGCGTGACCCAGTTGTAGCGCCCGACGTAGGGCGCAATCGAAATACCTTCCATCTCCAGCAGTTCGCGAAAGCGTTCTGGCGTGCACTTCAGAGTAATGCGCGGAAACCGGCCGTCGGCGAGAACCATCCCGGTAAAAATTTTTCCGCCAACTTTGAAACAGAGATCGTCGGCCCAAGGCATGTCCTCAGTCACCTCGGGAAACGAGCGACAGAATTTGCGGACCCATTCGCTGTCGGGCATAATCCAGCTATTCCTGCTTAGTCTCGCGCTTCGCCTAGCACAACCGCCACTTCCAGTTTCTTCTTGCCCCTGAAGGCCGCAATTCTCACCGTATCTCCGGCTCGATGCTTGTTCATAACCCGGGCCAGGTCCTGTTGACTTTCGATTCTCTCGCCGTCGACGGCGACCATTAAATCCCCACCAATCGAGATGGGAGTGTTGCCGAGATAGGCGCGTTCGGAGCCGCCGCGTAATCCGGCGCGATCGGCCGAGCCTCCGGGAACAGCCTGCACGATAAGAAGTCCGTAATCGGCGGCCAGACCCAGTTCTCCTGCGATTTCAGAATCGATAGGAATGGTGCGAACTCCGAGCGCCGGCCGGCGCACTCGTCCGAGCGTGACCAGATCATTGATCACTGCTTTGGCAGTGTTGATCGGAATGGCAAAACCGATGCCGGCGCTTTGTCCGGAGTTCGATGCGATGAGCGTGTTGATGCCGATGACCTCGCCGTGATAGTTGAGAAGCGGACCTCCCGAGTTGCCGGGATTGATGGCAGCGTCGGTCTGGATGGCTTCATCGATTTCCAGCCCGTCGGGCTCCTGCACCTCGCGGATCGAGCTTACGATGCCGCGGGTCAAGGTTCCAGCCAGGCCAAAGGGATTTCCGATTGCATAGACTTTCTGTCCGACCAGCAGGTTGCTCGAGTCGCCGAGGACCATCGGTTGCAGGTTGGGCGCTTTGATCTGAACAATCGCCAGATCATGCGACTTGTCGATGCCGACGATCGTGGCCTTGTATTTCTTGCGGTCGTGCAGCGTGACTTCAACCTGCCGCGCTTCGGCGATGACGTGGTAGTTGGTAAGAATGTGCCCTTCCCTGTCGATGACGAAGCCGGAACCTTGCCCTTCCTGCGGCACCAGTCCGTAGAAGAAGTCGAGCGTCATCAAGTGCGAAGTAATGTTCACCACCGATCCGATGTTCTTGCGGTAGACACCGATGTTGTTCTGCTCTTCGGCATCGAGAGCCTCGCCGCCAGCAGCTTCGGTGATCTCAACGTGCTGCGGACGGCTGATCCAGTTGGCTGGACGCAGGCGTCCGTTGCGGTAGGTAGTGAAATAGAAAAAGGCAGATACGAGAACAATGGCAAGAACAAGAGAGCGCAAAAATCTCATCGCGGTTTTGATCCTTGGATACGGAGCCTGCAGTTCGATTCTAGCGAAAAAGTGAGATTTACCGCAGAGGATGCAGAGCGAGCGCAGAAATTATTAGCTATGTCGGATTGAGAGATCGCGGCGGAAAGCGCAGCCTAAGAAGGTGCGCGTACTCAGCGTCCCTCAGCAGTTCGGTCTTTAGATTTCCCCCACCCGCCACCGCCTGGAGACTCTACCCGCACTCGTTCTCCCGCACGCAGTCTTACACTGGTCTTGCCCGGGATTTCTTCCATCGACCCATCGCGTCGAATGATTACCGTGCGTCCCCGAGCGCCGTCGCTTCCACCCGCCAAACCATAAGGTCCGCGCGAACGGCGGTCAGCAAGTAAAGTGACCTGCGCATCGGCCAGGACCTCGATTTCGCGCACAATGCCGTCGCCCCCCGCATGCAGACCCACGCCTCCACTCCCAGCCCGAAAAGAATACTGGCGCAGGCGCAATGGATAAGCGTATTCGAGCCCCTCAGCGGGAGTGTTGAGCGAATTCGTCATGTGCGTGTGAACACCCGCCACGCCATCCTTAGTCGGACCTGCGCCCGCGCCGCCGGCAATAGTCTCGTAATAGGCAAAGGGCTCGCCCGGTTGAGGATCGCCCGTACGGCGATCGTCTGCACGCTCTTCTATACGACGATCAATGCCACCGATGGTAAGGTTGTTCATCGTGCCGGAGGACGCCGCCGGAATCCGATCTGGGATCGCCTGTGCCAACGCCTTCAACAGCACGTCGACGATTCGCTGCGAAGTCTCCACATTGCCGCCGGCAACCGCCGCTGGAGGCCTGGCATTGACCACGGTTCCCGGCGGAGCAATGACACGAATCGGCCGCATCAAACCAGATGTGGCAGGAACGTCGTCGCGCAACAAGCACCGGAACACGTAAAAACAAGCCGAGTACGTGATGGCCTTGACCGCGTTCACAGCGCCTTGGACTTGGGGATCGCTGCCGGTGAAGTCGATGATCACTGGGACAGGGTCTTTACCTTTCTTGCGCGTGATTTGGATGCTCACAGCAATGCGCACAGGTTTGTCTTCGACGCCATCGTCATCGAGAAAGTCTTCGGCCCGGTAAACGCCAGACGGAATTGTTTGCAGAAACGCCCTCATCATCTCTTCCGAATAGGCAAGCAGATCTGTCGCTGCTCTTCGAGCCCGGCCGATCCCATAGCGCTCGCAGATTTCGCGCAGACGCTGAGCGCCCGTCTGGCAGGCAGCGATCTGAGCGCCCAGGTCGCCCTCGCGTTCTTCCGGCGTACGAACATTATTGAGCAGCAGGGCCAAAACATCGGAGACAATTCGCCCGTCGCGCATGATTTTGACTGGCGGAATTCGCAGCCCTTCCTGATAGATTTCGCGGCAAGGTCCCATTGACCCCGGATACATTCCGCCGACATCGGCGTGATGGGCGCGGGAAGCGACGTAGAAATCCGGCGCGGCACGGAACCGGCGCCCCTTGACTCTCCTTGCCTGCCTTCCGCCGATGTACACCGGCATCACCAGCGTAATGTCGGGAAGGTGCGTGCCGCCGCGAAATGGATCATTGAGCATGACCACGTCGCCCGACTCGAGTTCACACTCCTCCACCGCCGCAGCCACTGACATCGGCATCGATCCCAGGTGCACCGGCATGTGATCGCCCATGGCGATGACTTGGCCAGCGGAATCGAAGACGGCACACGAGTAATCGCGTCGCTCCTTGATATTGGGAGAAAAGGATGTGCGCCGCAGCGTCGCTCCCATTTCTTCCGCAATGGAGTGATAGAGGTTCTTGAAGACTTCGAGTTCGACAGGATCACGCATGTGCGTGAAGAGTTTACCTGAGCGCGTCTACCGTTGCGCCACGGGATGCGGTGCGTAATAGCCGTTGCGCGCGTGGACCATCAATCCGTGTTTATTGGCATGCACGTCAATCGAACGAAAACTGCCGTCCGCTTCCAATTCCGACGGAGCATAGCCGATTGCATACTGACTGCGCAGTATTTTTTCGATCGTGCTGAACGCATCTTTCAAATCGGAATTCTCTCGCGCTGACAAAACCAATCCTCCGGTTTCGTGGGTCAGCTTGTCCAGCACTTTGCGCCCCTTGAGGTCTGTTTCGTAAATCGAATTCGCATCCAGGGCAAAAATCGACGCCTCTGACCGGGTCGCCGCTTCTTCCGCCGCCCTCAGAGACGCTTTACTGGCGGTGTCAACGCCGTCCGTGATGAGAATGATCACGGGGCGGACGATGGCTTTTCTTTTTGTCGAACGAAGTCTGCGGCCAGCAAGAACGATCGCGTCATACATCGCGGTTTCGCCGCCCGCCTGCAGGCTGCGGATCGTGGAATCCAGGACAGTCGCATCATTCGTCATGCCCGTGCCCTTTTCCTGTACTGTGCTTCCAAACGCGATGATCGCGGCCTCATCGGTGTCTTTGCGCATGATGTGTTTGAGAAACACACTGGCTGCGCGCTGCTCAAAACGCAGCCGGTCGCGGACCGAGCTGCTGACATCGAT
>DATEBK010000154.1:0-6904 GCA_035287825.1 Terriglobales bacterium | reverse complement strand
GGTGGGGCCGGCGGCGCTGCGACGACGGCCGATCCTTTGCGGATCTCGATTGCTCCATGGTCGGCGTTGATGGCCAAACGTGGACCGTTCGATCCGATCGAACCGCTGGCAGTCGCCTGATTGTCTTTGCTTTCGACTTTGATTTCTTCGAAGTCGCTTTCGATATCGCCCTGGTGCGTGCGAGCCTCGATTTTCATCGCGGTATTTGGTGGAATGGTGACCTGCACGTCGCCTTTGCGATTATCAATCTGCACATTTCCCGGCTTGTTCAATCCGACTTCGACGCTTCCGTTGGTATCTTCGAGACGGAGATCGCCCGACAAGGCTTCGAGCGAAATGTCTTTGGAGCGGGTGGTGAGGTGCATTGGTCCGATAAGGGAATCGGCGCGCAGGTCGCTCGAATCGAGATCGAGGCGGCCATCGAGGCGCGAGAATTCCATGTCAGTGCGTGAAGAATGGAAGCTCACGGTTTTGCTGACGCGGACGAGGCGCGTGCTCTCCTGAAATTCGCCGTTCAGATGCACGGCGCCGTCGACATCTTCGATAGAAACTTCATTAGCGCGGCCGCTGATGGAGATATCGCCCTTGACATGCTGGGCGTGGGCGGAGCTTGCTTCCAGATTCAAGACGGCGTTTCCAGTGTGATCGTTGAGGGTGACGTCGCCATTGTGATTGGTGACCTCAACCGATCCGTTCATGCCATTGATGGTGACGCCGCCACGCCGGGAGATGATGACCAGGTCGGAGTTACGAGGCACGTAAACATCCAGGTCCAGCGCCACGCTGTGGTCGCCCGCAGCCTGAGTGTTGGCGTTCAGGGTCAGGACTTTGTCTTCGGCTGTAATGGTGGGAGTTGTCCTGGTGTTATAGGAGTCTGCGTCGGACTGATGCTCGGCGCGAACCTTCTTGCGCCAGGAGACCTTGAGCTGGTTGTCGTCGGCGACGTTGACGGTGATGGCTCCGTGATCGTCGTTGATGTGGAGCGTGGCGTGGTGAGAACTGTCGGTACCGGCGGGCCAGTCGTGGGTGAGATCGCCGCTGTAGTTGTAGGTGGATCCGCCAAAGATGTCGTTGAAGTCTTCGTCGTCGCCCAGTTGCACGTGCTCGCCGATGCTCTTCCAGTCCACACGGGACGCTTGGGTGGCGATGAGGCCACAGATGATGAGGAAGAAAATCAGAAAAATACCGCCAGCGCCTATGCCGCGGGTGGGCTGGCCGTAGCGCTTGGCCTGCTCGTATTCGATGAGCCGCAGCACTCCCCACAGAATCAACAGCGCGGGCCAGAAGCGGGCGAAGAGCCAGCCGATGTGGTGAATCTCGAGGATCCCCATGGTCCCGAGAAGGAAGACAACTCCCATCAGGATCAGGACGACTGGGCCGGCGATAGACCGGTGCGGACGCGGAGGGGGCATGATGGGCGGAGGAACGTTTGGACTAGCCACGATTCACCTCACTGGTGGGCGGAACTGGTGGAACGGGCGGTTCGGGTGGCACTGGAGGAATCGGGCCTCCGGAGGTGCAGGAGCCTGCCGCGAGGGACTGATTGTGTCCCTCGATCGATGCGCTACCCTGCAGCAGTTTTACGCCGCCGATTACCAGCAGAAGGATCGGCCAGGTATGGCCGAAGCTGAGGTTTTCCAGGTGCAGGTTCTCCAGTAGAAACAGGACGCCGACGGTAAAGACGATCGATGGCCCCATGATCCGGCGGGTGCGGCAGCGCGCGCATTGGCAGCCACAAGCAGTGCCTGCCAAGCCCCAGTTACGGGCGAACATCCAGGCACCGCCAAAGATCAAGATCAGCGGCCAGAAGCGATCGATACCGAACTCGGAAAGGCCCAAGGTATGCAGCAGAAAGAGCGTGCCGATCAGGATGAGGACGATTGCGCCCATGGGAACCTTGCTGGTTTCAATCCTTGATCCTGCGCCTCCGCCGAACGTCGCGGCGAGGCCGAAAGGATCGGGGACGGGCTGCGAGGCCTGAATCGCTTTTGCGGAGCGCACAGCGTCAAAGATCTGGTAAACGTAAAAGAAAGCCAGGCCGAGTCCGCAAAGAACTCCCAAGGCCGAGGAGTGGTCGGTGTCGGCTGCGTTGCAGCCGGCGACCAGCAAAACGAAAACTGCCAGGTGAGCTAGTCCCTTGGCATATTGGCCGGTGTAGACGGCGCCGACGCCGAAGGGAAAGAATCCGGCGAGAATTCCTGCGACGGTTGGGTTAGGGCCGGAAGTGGGACCGGGGGTAACTTTTACGCCGAGCCCTGGTTCCATCCCCTGCTGGTAAGGAGACTGCGGAGGAGCAGGGGCCGCGCCTTCCATTTTGGCGCCCAGGCAATCTTCGCAATAGATCACGCCCCGCACGGGACGAGTACAGTTTGCGCACAGTGCCTTTCCGCAAGTGCGGCAATAGGCCACTGCCGACGCATCAGCATGATTGGCGCAGTTCATACAAACCTCCGATTTGTGGTCGCCGTCACGGCAGGTGAAGCATTCTCCGCCCCGTCCCGCAGCGCGGCTAATACCGGCTGGTTGTATTCCTGGGAGTAGTTACGGTCCTGTCTTTGTTCTGGTTGTCCACTGGTGTTGTTTTTGGGATTTTCTTTTTGTGGTACGGGTCCTGGTTCGGCGGGAGTGTTGGCCCGCTTCAGTTCCCGCAGCTTGGATTCGATTTCGTACACGAAGCGGATATTGTCGTAGTACTGCACGACTTTGATTTGCGCGTCGTTGTAAGCGTGCCGCAACGCAGAAGGCCGCAGGTCAACTTTCGCCACGTCTTTCGGCTTGACGCCGGCGACGTTCAGCGCCAGCGAGAACGAGAAAAAGATCATTCCGAACGACATGGCAAACCGTGGCTGGCGTACAAGGGCGGCGACGGGAGTGAAGAAGGAATCCCAGCGCTCGCGCAGCCGCTCGGCAAAGGGAGTGGTGCGACCGTCGGGGGTTGTCGCCGGCAACCGGGTGCTGAGGACTCCGCTGGTCGCCGCCAGAATATTGTGCACCAGATGCGGCGGAGGTTCGACGGCTTCGAGCGACCGCAGCCATTGCTGACCGGCCTGGACTTCGGCAAACAGCGGACCGCAAACCGCGCAGACGCGACGATGAGCGTCGAAGCTCTGGCGCCGCGCTGGGCTGAGCTGACTGGAATCGGCGTTGGCACTGGCAGTGTCAATGGCGTCGCTGAGCAGCGCTTCGAACTCGGCGCATTCCATACCGTGTTTGGTTTGGTCTGGCATCAGATCACCTGTTTATATGTACGTTGTAGGAGGCGCGCAAGTTCCGCGCGTCCCCGGTTAATTCTTGACTTGACGGTCCCCTCGGGAACCCTCAGAGCCGTGGCAATTTCCCGGTAATCCATGTCCTGCAGGTCACGCAAAATGACGGCCTCGCGGAGCTCGGGAGACAGCTTTTGCAGGGCAAAATGCACCATTTCCCGCGTTTCCCGGCTCTGCACGGCAGCATCTGGAGCGATGCCGCGATCGGCGATCTGCTCGCTCAGAGGCTGGGCGTCCTCATGCTCGGAGGGCACGGAATCGAGCGAATCCGTGATGCGATCGCCTTTTGACTTACGGAAGTGATCGACCAGCAGGTTACGCGTAATGGTGGTGACCCAGGTCATGAACGCACCCTTGGATGAATCGTAGGAGCTCAGGGTGCGGTACATCTTGATAAAGACTTCCTGGGTGAGGTCCTGGGCGTTATCGGAGTCTCCAGCAAAGCGGTAGCAGACGTTATAGATGCGCCGGTGATGGCGTTGGACGATCTCTTCCCAGGCCGCGGCGTCGCCCCCGACGGCGCGACGGACCAGCAATCCGACAACCTGGGCTTCTTCCAAAACCGGACTCCGAAAATGCCTGAATTACTGGAAACTGGCTGTCCACCGCTGGCCCGCTTTTAACAGCACAGAGGGGTTACGTTTCTGTAGGGCAGGAAGTTCCCTTGAATCATGGAGGTAGAGATTGTAGCAGGAGGGGATTGGAGATCCACGCGGAAGTGAGATCCGGCGCCCTCCTGCGAGGTTTTCCGCGAATGCGCTAAGCGAAGCGGACTTTTACATCCGGACCTTTGTCGAGGTGGATGCTCTCGACAAAGCGCACCCGGCCGGTTTTCAGAGTCAGAATCACCGAAGAAGTTCGGGTGCCTTCGCCGAAGAAACGGACGCCTTTCAGCAGCGCGCCCTCGGTTACTCCAGTGGCGGCGAAGATCAGTTGTTTGCCGGGAGCGAGATCTTCCGCCTCATAGATTTTGTTCTTGTCTTTGATTCCCATCTTCTCGATACGCTCTTCCAGTTCCGGCTTGTCGATGAGCAGGCGTCCCTGCATGTAGCCGTTGAGGCAGCGAATTGCGGCGGCGGTAATTACGCCTTCCGGCGCGCCGCCCGTTCCCATGACAGCCTGCACTCCGGTTCCGACGACGGCGGCGGCGATGCCGGCGGAGAGATCGCCGTCGCCAATCAGCTTGATGCGCGCGCCGGCTTTGCGAATCTCGGTGATGAGCTTTTCGTGCCGCGGACGGTCGAGGACCATGATGACGAGATCCTCCACTCCACGGTGTAAACGCCGGGCGATGTTTTTCAGGTTGACGGCCACCGGAGCGTCCAGGTCCACGGCATTTTTGCAGGACGGACCGACTACGATCTTTTCCATGTAGCAGTCGGGAGCGTGCAGCAATCCGCCTTTTTCCGAGGCGGCGAGTACGGTGATGGCGCCGGGTGCGCCAGTGGCGCAGAGGTTGGTGCCCTCGAGCGGATCGACGGCGATGTCGACTTGCGGTACTTCGCGTCCGTCGCGATACGGGCCTCCGACTTGCTCGCCGATATAGAGCATGGGGGCGTCGTCGCGTTCGCCTTCGCCGATTACGATGGTGCCCTGCATCGGCACCGTATCCATGGTCCGGCGCATGGCTTCGGTGGCAACTTCGTCGCTGAGGGGCCGGTCGCCCTGGCCCATGGTTCGCGCGGACTCGATGGCGGCGTTTTCCACCACGCGCAAAAATTCCAGCGCCAGATCGCTTTCGATGTTTTCACCGAAATTCTTGACACGGGTTTCAGGACGACTTTGGGTTACCATGGCGCCTCCTCGACAGAACGCGACTAGGAAATATAGCTGGTTCCGGGCGCAGAGGGAAGGGTCGAAGTCACGCGAAAGTCGATGTGCTTGCCGCGGTGGCGAGGGTGCGACACAGGTTGCGCGATTCGGTTGGTCTGCTAATCTTTATTGTTACAAGTGGATTATCACAACCGAATAATGACAGTTGAATCTTTATGACAACCGATCGCAAGGAACCGGCCTACCTTTTCACCGAAAAGCAGGTGGCCGAAAAAAGTGAATTGGCGCGGAAGTTTCTCGACACACGTTCTCGTCAGAATGAAAACGTGGATAAAGCGGACAACTTTCTCGTCAAGCGCTTCTACAATGTCGACCACAACGCCTATCTCGACGGAGCGCTACCGGCGAAATCCAAAGAATTGATGGGACTGGTTGCGTCGGCGTGTTTGCGTTGTGACGACTGTATCAACTACCACGTGATTCAGTCGTATCGGCTGGGCGCGACTCGACCGGAGCAGGAAGAGGCGATCAACGTGGCGATGGTGGTGGGCGGCAGCATCGTGATTCCGCACCTGCGGCGGGCTTATGAACTGCTGACGGAGTTGTATGCAGACTGAGGTTCTATTTGGTTGGCGAGATCGAGTCCGGGTTCGGCGCTAACATTCCATACATTTCCAGGTCGAGGAACTCGCCCCACTTCAGGATGTGTGAGCGCATGCGTCCTTCGTACTGCATGCCGATTTTCTGCAAGATTCTTCCCGAAGCCGGGTTGTTGGTGGTGTGGCTGGCGAAGATGCGGTGCAGTTTGAGCGTTTCAAATCCATAACGGACCACGGCGATGGCGGATTCTGTCGCGTAGCCGTTGCCCCAGTATGGGACTCCAACCCAGTAACCGAGTTCGGCGCGACAATGGTCGGCGTCGATGCGCAAACCTGCGCCGCCGCACAGCGCGCCGGTTTCGCGAATAATCATGCCGAGACGCAATCCGTCACCGCTCGCCAGATCGGCTTGTGCACCAGCGATAAATTCGCGAGCGTAATCTTCGGTATAAGGATGCGGTATGCGCAGGGTCGTCGCCGCTACTTCGCGAGCGCCGATGAGAGGGACGAGGGCCGGAATGTCGGAGAGCACGTAGGGGCGAAGGGTTAAACGCGCGGTTTCGAGCGGGAGGGCTCTCATCGTTGATCGGACAAATGTCGATTGGAACCGGTCATTCTCATTCGACACATCTAGAATGCATCGATCCCCGTAACGCTGGCACCGATGATCAGGGTGTGGATGTCGTGAGTTCCTTCGTAGGTTTTCACACTTTCGAGATTCATGAGGTGGCGCATGATGGGGTAATCGTCGGCTACGCCGTTGGCTCCGAGGATGTCGCGGGACAGGCGGGCGCATTCGAGGGCCATCCAGACATTGTTTCTCTTGGCCATGGAAATGTGCTGGTGCTGTACTTTTCCCGAGTCTTTCAGGCGGCCGACTTGGAGGACGAGTAACTGCGCTTTGGTGATCTCGTTGATCATCCAGGTGAGTTTTTCCTGTACCAGCTGGTGCGATGCGATGGGCTGATCGCGGAATTGTTTCCGCAGCAGCGAATATTGAAGGGCGCAGTCGTAACAGGCCATGGCGGCGCCTACCGCTCCCCAGGAAATTCCGTAGCGCGCCTGATTCAGGCACATCAGCGGCGACTTCAATCCTCCGGATTTTGGCAGCAGGTTCGACTCGGGGATGTGGACATCCTGCAGAGACAGGCCCGACGTAACCGAGGCGCGGAGGGACCATTTGCCGTGAATGTCGTCGGCTTTGAAACCGGGGCGGTCGGTCTCGACGAGAAATCCGCGGACTTTGCCGTTGTGAATCTTGTCGTT
>DATEBK010000153.1:0-3422 GCA_035287825.1 Terriglobales bacterium | reverse complement strand
CGGTGCACGAGTCGACTTCGGAGGATGTTTTGGCGGCTACAAACAATCGGGTAACGGCAGGGAGTGGGGCGAAGCCGGGCTCGAGGAGTTCCTTGAGTTGAAGGCGATCTTCGGTTACGCAACGAGCAAGAAATGAAGCTGGCAATTAGTAGTGAAAAAAATTGACGGCTTTTACCTGGTGCAAGAAATCTTTCCAATTAAGAGGAACCTTGAATTGCTTTCCATACTCAAATAGAACATCAACCGGAGGATCATTGTGGGGAATCCTGTTTATCGGTGTCAGTGGATGATCGTCTTAGCCACCGTAGTCGTTACCGGAATGTCCGTTGCAAGCGGCGCGACGTTCCCTGCGTTCTTTGCGGAGCAGCAGCCTGCTCTCGGCCAGACGTTGTCCGCCTCAGGCGTTCCCGCGCTCCACGGTATTGTGGATTCGGGCCGTAATCCCGATCTTCGCTGGCCCGACTTTACTCCCTACAAAACCGAGGTCGCGAAACTTTACGAGACGAGCGGATATTCTTTGCTTTGGGTTCAGAACGTCCGCGTCCGTCCGCAGGGGCTGGCCGTGATTCAGCTCTTGCAAAATGCGGACGCCAAAGGCCTCGACCCCGAAGATTACGACGGCTCGCGCTGGCAGGGGCGCCTCCTCAAGCTGGGGCAAAATCCGACTGAACAAGACTTGATTTCGTTTGATACCGCTCTCACGGTCTCGGCGATGCGCTACATCCGCGCCATCCACTGTGGCCGCGTAAATCCCAAGGAATTCAAGTTTCAGCTCGATATGGGATGGGTACAACTCTCATTGGCGGAATTCATTCAGACCCAGGTCCTGAACACTGGCGATCCCGCCGCCGAAATCCAGAAGCTGGAACCGCCCTTCTTAGGCTACCGGAAGCTGCTCGCGCTCTTGCCGGTTTATGAAGGATACGCAAACCGAGTTGAAGGAGAGAAGCTGCCAGCGGTCACCAAGACTGTGCGGCCCGGCCAACCCTATGCTGGCGTGGTCCAGCTGGCGCGGTTTCTTCAAACCATCGGCGACATTCCTGCCGGCGCCCAACTAGATCCCAATGCAAGCGTCTATCAGGGCGCGATCGTTGATGGCTTGAAGCATTATCAAGACAGGCACGGAGAAAATCCCACCGGCAACCTTGACGTACGCACGATCAATGAACTCAATACGCCCCCGGCGGCCCGTATTCGCCAGATCAAGTTAACGCTCGAACGGTGGCGCTGGATTCCGCATTCCTTTTCACAGCCGCCCGTGGTCGTGAATCTTCCTGAGTATCGGGTACGCGCCATGAACCCCGACGGCACCATCGCCTTCTACAAGAACGTCATCATTGGAAAGGCCTATGGCCACAAGTCTCCAATCTTTGAGAAAGAGATCCAGTACGTGGTCTTCCGCCCCTACTGGGACGTGACTCCCAGCATTCAGCGGGGCGAAATCGTGCCGCACATCCAGAAGGATCCGAACTACATCGCCCGAAATCATTTTGAAGTGGTCACGCCCAAAGGCGAGGTCGTAACCGACAATCAAGTGAGCCCGGAGGTTTTAGAAGGCATCAAATCGCTCCACTTGATGGTGCGGCAAAAGCCCGGCGATACGAATTCTCTGGGCCTGGTGAAGATCATCTTCCCGAATCCAGACAATGTGTATCTGCATGGCACGGATGCTCCGGGACTGTTCTCGGCGGACGTTCGCGATTTCAGCCACGGATGCATTCGGGTACAGAATCCAGAAGACCTCGTTGCCTGGGTGTTGCGAAACAATCCTGGCTGGGATTTGCAGCGGGTGAAGGCCACGATGAACGGCGAGACAAACAATCTTCAGGTGAACCTCGCCAGCCGCATTCCGGTTCTGATTGTCTATGGTACGGCCACGGTGAACGAGGAAAATCAGATCCGGTTTTTCGACGATATCTATGGTTATGACGCGGAACTCGATAAAGCGTTAGCCACAGAACATCCCTAGGCGTGGCGGTTCTTTGACCGGCATCAATGCACCGCCCCAGGTTTAGTCCGCATCTAATAAAAGTGCCCCCTTTCGAATTAAGAGACCAAACCCTCATGCAGGGACGTCCGCCATTTTTGGCGGCCTTGCCGATCGCGAGTCGCAAGCTCTCTATATCGCTGATTCTTTTCTTGCTGCTGGCGACGCTGGGCCATGCCACTGCCTCGACGGCTCCATCCCCACGCGAGTACCGGCTCCGCTTCTATCACACTCACACGGGCGAGCGGCTCGATGTCGTCTACCGTCGCGGTGATCAATACATCCCCGAAGCGCTAGACCAGCTCGACCATTTTCTGCGCGATCACCGTACCGGAGATGTGCGTCATTTCGATCCTCGTCTCTTCGATCTTCTCCACGACCTGACCGCGTCGCTCGGCGATTCTGGTGGTGAAATCGACGTGATTTGCGGCTACCGTACGCCGTGGAGCAACGAATTCCTGCGCACGCGAAATGTGCACACCGGCGTGGCCCAGCACAGCTTGCACATGCAGGCCGAAGCGATCGACATTCGTCTGCCTGGAATCCCGACATCGGAGCTGCGTGACGCAGCCCTGCGCCTGAATCGCGGAGGAGTGGGGTACTATCGCAGCTCGGACTTCGTGCACGTCGACGTCGGGCGTGTGCGCCAGTGGTAATCGCTGCTTAGCTCTCCGATAAAAAGAGCAGTGTCGATCTCGAAAGCCCTCGGACGCGCAGTGAAAGAGCGTGGTCCCCACTCTCTCTAGACGCCTCAAGTCAGCTGCCCCGTGACTATCGATACGGAAGCCGGCTGCAATGTTTCCGCATTTGAACCGTCGACCTTTAAGAACCTTGTTAGTAGTCAGCCGACACCCGGCAGATCATGATCACAGGAGCCCTAGCAAAATTGCGCTCTTTCGGCGGAGTACACAGGGTTACAAACCCACGAAGCCTCGAAGTCCGGAAGCAGTTCTAGGGCCTTCTTGCCGGTCGCGTCGAGCCCCAAAACTGCGGAGCGGTGGAGCTGATACGGCTGTCCCTTTAACTGTCCAATAACTGTCCCTAACGTGAAGCCACATCCAGACCAAGTCCTCACCAAGGAGGCGAAGGAGATGTTCGAATCCCTGATCCCGCGGGGAAAGATGGGGCAACCTGAGGAAATCGCGACGGTCGCGTTGTTTCTTGCTTCCGACGACTCGAGCTTCGTGAATGGGGTGGAGTTGTCCGTCGACGGCGGCTTGTCGGCCATCTGAAATCGGCGGGTACCAAAAGTCGGCTTCGGGGAGAGCGGCTCTGACCTCCTCCAAGCTCGTTTTCTGGATAGTTTCCGGATTGCAGGACGCCGGAACGAAGTTTACTGCCTTCTTGAAACCGCCGCGCCTTCGCCTGAGTCTAAAAGGTCTCAACTACGGCTAGCGAGGGATTTGCACATGACAATCAGTACGACGGCACTCAT
>DATEBK010000152.1:0-28183 GCA_035287825.1 Terriglobales bacterium | reverse complement strand
TGAATTAGCTCTAGCCCTCATCCGGAGCATGCTTCCCATCTCCGGTCAGCAAGCCCACGCGGTCGACCCCTGCGATTCGTGCAACCGCAATCACATCGGCGACGTCCTGAAAATCAATTCCGCCGTCCGCTTCGACATACGCGATGCGCTCGACACGAATGGCAAAAATGTCGCGCAGCCGATCCCGCAACTGGTCCCATGGCACCGCTTCTTCATTCACCATCACCTGGGGATGCTCCGTCGGCAGCTTCGCCGAATGAATCTGAATCACAATCGTCCGCTGCGGCGGCGGGATTGAGTGGTCATTCGGATTAGCCTGATGCGGGAGTTCAGCCTGCAAACCGGTTGGCCGCTGCTCAATCACCACTAACATGAAAACAATGATCAGAACGAGCAGCACGTCAATCAACGGCGTGACGTTCATTTTTGGGCCTGTCGAAAACGGACCGCCCCCTGCGCCTGCCGTGAACGCCATAAATTTTCCTCCCTTCGGCCGTTCGCCTGAACTGGAGGAGCACGCGCGTGTCCTGAATCACTTGGACACCTCGCGCGGAAGAAAGTTCCACAGCATCGAGCTAGATCATTACGCTAGACTGGCTCGGGCGAAGGCGGTAGCGGAGGAGTTTCAAACGGCGGCGGAGATTCGGTCAGCGGAGGCAACACCGGAGCCGGTGGCGCCGGATTCAGCAGGGCGTCAAGTTTTGGATAGCGCGAAGCGAAGAAGTAAATCGAAAACGCAGGGAAAAATACTGTGGCCGGCACGTTCACTAACGCGACCAGATAAATCAGTATGGCCAACAGTATGCTTCCAACGATGATGGCGAGGCTCACGGTTGAGACGTTCCACACCATGCCCGCCTTATAACCTGCAAACACACCGAGCAAGACCGGTGCCACGATGGCAATGATCGGAACCAGAATAAGGATGCCGAAGATAATCGCGGCCGCGATCGCGAGCACGAACTTCAACAGCAGATAAACGGCATACTTGCCGGGCTCGGGCTTGATCATCGCCATTAACCTGCTCCAGCCGTCGGCGAAATCCACCTCTTCGAGCGCCATGATCGGCACCAGGAAATCCTTGGCCAGCAGTTGCACAACCACCGCCAGCAGCAGAAAGAGTAAGAACAACCCAATCAGCAGAATCACTCCAAGAACCGAACGCACAACGTGCTCCCCAGCGTTGTGGAACCATCCGAGTGCGGCTGCCAGCGCCAGCGGGCCGCCGATTACAACTCCCAGAACCAGCAATTCGAAGATTACGAACACCAGTTGCCAGACAAAATAGCGCCGGCCTGTGCGATGCCAGCGCGACCAGCCCTCGCTGATCGAACAGTGTTTCTTGATGACCGAGTCGAAGAGGATGAACCGGAAAACGCTGCCGATGTAGAGGAACACAAAAAATAAAATGAAGGCCAGCACCATGGCAGCGATAAACACACCGGCCAGTTCAGCCATGCGAGAGGGATCGAGATGCGGAAAAGGCGTGGCAACGAATCCCTGACGGCGCTGTTGCGGGAACGGTAGATTGATGCCGTTGAAATGACAACTGGTGCTATGAAGCTCCGCCGCCAGAATCCCAACCAGCGCCAGACGAGACCACTGCCCAAAGCGAAATGGCCGGAACAATTGCTCCCGGGTATGTTGCAGGGCGGGTTGCACGCAATCAACGGCAGAAACCGGCACTCAGTATCCCTCGATCTTGCGTCACGAATCCGATCCCAGCACGCTAATGCGAATCCTGTGAAAACACAACAAAAACTTCTCGCAAAATATCTGCCATCCGACCGCAAGCCACCTTAGTTAACCGCGGTAAGAAAGCGGAGGATCGGCTATCTGTCGGCCGCATCCTTCATACCACTCATCGAACTCGCGCAACGCCATCTCGCACTGCAGTCGATGACGCTCTTTCCGGTCGCGGATTTTCTTCTCCAGCGCAGGCAGCAGATCGAACGTTATATTCGCCGGCTGAAAATTCTTGCTCTCCGCCCGCGTTATGTAGTGCACGAGCGAGCCAAACGCCGTCGCTCGCGGCGGAGGAACCACTTCCCCGCCGCCCACCAGCGTCGCTGCATTCATCCCCGCCATCAGCCCCGTCGCAATCGATTCCACGTAGCCCTCAACTCCGCAGATCTGTCCGGCGAATAACACCCGCGGATGCGCCTTCATTTGCAACGTCGGACCAACCAGCGTAGGAGCATTGATATACGTGTTGCGATGGATCTGACCGAAGCGCAGAAATCGCGCGTTTTCGAGTCCCGGAATCAAACTCAGCACGCGCCCCTGCTCGCCAAATTTCAAGTGGTTCTGAAAACCCACCAGATTGTAGGAATCGGCCCGCAGATTTTCCTGCCGCAACTGCACCGCCGCATACGGAATCCTGCCCGTGCGCGGATCCTTAAGCCCGACTGGTTTCATCGGACCGAAACGCAGCGTGTCGCGTCCCCGCCGCGCGATCTCTTCGATCGGCAGGCAGCTCTCAAAGTAGTTCAGGTTTTCCCAGTCCTTCTGCTCCACCGATTGCGCCGCCAGCAGCGCGTCATAAAACCGGTCGTACTCCTCTTTCGTCATCGGACAATTGATGTAATCGGCTGATCCCTTATCGTAGCGCGCCGCCAGATACACCTTGCTCATGTCGATCGAATCGGCCTCCACAATCGGGCTGATCGAATCGTAAAAATACAAATTGTCATGGGCCACGGCCCGCGACTGATCTGCACTCAACGGATCGACAGTCAGCGGATCCGCACTCAGCCGCACAATCTCCCGCGACAGCGCGCCGGAAGTCAGCGGCCCGGTCGCAATAATAGTGAACTGGCCGTCCTCAACGGTCTTAACTTCTTCGCGCCGAATCGTAATGAGCTGTTCCCGTGAAATCGCATCCGTCACCTTGCGCGAAAACTCATCGCGATCCACCGCCAGCGCATGCCCCGCAGGCACCGCCGTCTCCCGCGCAATCTCCAGCAGCAGCGACCCGGCGCGCCGCATTTCTTCCTTGAGCAGCCAGGGCGCCGTGTTCTCGCTCTCGGACTTCAGCGAGTTGGAGCAAACCAGCTCCGCAAAAGCATCCGTCTGATGCGCGGGCGTAGACCGCACCGGCCGCATTTCAAATAATTCAACGGCAACCCCGCGCCGTGCACACTGCCACGCCGCTTCCGCTCCCGCCAGTCCCGCTCCAATGATTCTTACTCGCATATTTGTACTGGCACCTTCGATTCCGCTCAGCAATCCTTCTCCGCCAATCTTCGCAGGCCGTCTCCCGCTAGCAGCGCCGTTCTCCATTCGTCGAGAAACTCCGCCCCATGCGACTTATACATTTCGATCGCGGATTGGTTCCAGTCCAGTACCGACCACTTCACAAAGCGGCGATGTTCCTGCTCCGCTACCCGCGCAACCCGAGCCAGCAGCGCACTTCCAATGCCGCGCCCGCGAGAGTCGGGAGAGACATAAAGGTCTTCCAGATAGAATCCGGCGCCTCGCCACGTCGAGTAGTAATCAAAGAACAGCGCAAAACCAGCGGGCGCTCCATCCCACTCGGCAATGATGGCGCGGAATTGTGGATTCGTGCCGAACCCGTCGCGCGCAATGTCAGCCGCACTCGTCCGCACCGCGTCCGGCTCTTTCTCAAATTTAGCTAGCTCCCCAATCAGTCTTCTGATCAAGGCAGCGTCGGCGATGGTGGCGTCGCGAATGATTAACATTGGGAGGGGAGAGACAAATTTCCTCGTGAACTGACCAGGTAGGTTGATTATATTCGCTGATCTGCCGCGCTGACCTGCTAGTGACGATAGCGACCGCCACGCGCCGCAAACTCGCAAGCCGGACTCGCCCGGCTAAGCCCGCTTCCGCTCCCGGGCCGCCTCAATAAAAGCGCGGAAGATCGCCCGCGCCGGCTCGGCCAACTGTGGCTCGTCATGCACGCTCCGCTCCGGATGCCACTGCACAGCCAGCACAAAATGGCCCGGCGCAGTCCCTTCGACAGCTTCGACCACTCCATCTTCGACAGAATGCGCTATCACGCGCAGCCCGTCGCCGACCGAATCCGCCGACTGATGATGCGAAGAATTCACAGGCAACCTCCTGCCGCCGCCTGTCGATGCTCCCAATATCCCCGCCAGCTTCGACCCCGGAACGACGTCCACACTATGTGCGTTCGCCACTTCGCGTCCCGCGCTGTGATTGATGGCCGACTCAATGTGCTGCACCAGAGTCCCCGCCCGGTACACATTCAACGACTGCAATCCATAGCAAATGCCGAGCACGGGTTTGTGCAAATCGTAAGCGTCCTGCAACAGCACTCTATCTACCCGGTCGCGCTTGGCATCGGCCGGAGCCGTCTTCTCATGCCTCGCCTCACCGTATTTCTGCGGATCGACATCCGCCCTGCTCCCGGGCAGCAAAATGCCGTCGCAATCCTCGATCTGCTTCATCACTTCGGAGGGCGTCAGGTCCAGTTCAATGCGCACCGGCTCTCCACCAGCCTCGCGTACGGCGTCTAAATATTGGGGTAGCGCCCGCTCGGCATATTCGCGATCGCCAGAATGCGGCACCGGTACAGCAATGCGTGGAGCGCTGGCCGTGTGGTCCTTCATGCTCCGCTCGCGCGTTCAATCCCGTCCAGCGTTTTGCGCTGCCGGTAGTTGCGGATCTCCATCCCCAGCGACAGCACCAGCACAATCGCACCCGCAGTAATGGCGCACGGAAGCGCGATGTGGCGATAGCCAAACGCCATGTTCGGCGCGACGTGTTTCACCTGTGAATAGACGACGGTCCCCAGAATGCTCAACAGCAACGCGACCGCAAACGTCAGCAGTGTAAATAAAAATGTAAATACAAACACGCGCGCCGGAATTCCAATCCAACGCGGCCTGTCGGAACCCGTCTTCGGCATTCTTTAAGGCTACACCAATGTTGGGGCACGCAGGCTGGTCACATCATTCAGCCGAAGAGGCTTTCGTCCGCGCTGGGCCCGTAGATCATCGGAACTGGAATATCCAGCAATCGCAAGTAGACCGAGGGCTGGAAAACCTGGAACTCAGGGCAACCTCACAGGTACGAGTTCAAGCAGTAAGAGCGAGGCAAACGCGCATTCCCGCTGCACAACTACGCTACAATACCGTCATGTCGCAAACCGCATCCGCGATCACCCGCAGCCCCGCGGAGATCGTGCAAAGCAGTCCGGTTTCCCAGGCGCCAAATGGCATCTGCTATGCCCGCGCCGGCGAGATCACCCTGGCCAGCAACGACCTCGAACGCATGATTGCCGCCGTCCCCGTTCCCATCGCCGCTTCCCTCAGCCGCAAGGCGTATTATTTCGTGCCCCTCACCGTGACCCAGGGCGACGAAACCGTCATCGCCGACCGCTATGATGTCGCTCTCAGCGATAACGCCGTTTGCCATCGCAACTTGAATCTGGGAGACGCACAATGCGTCTTCATTTCAACTCGTTTGATGGACGACAAATTTTCTGTCGCGTTCGAGTTTTACATCAATGTCGGGCACGCCCTGGTCGAACGTGCCGGAGTATCGCAGAGTTTTGCCGATCTGGTTTGGCAGCAGGCGGAGTCGGGTGTGCGCGGTGAAACTTCGCTGGACGCCTATGAGGCCCGCAAGTTTGCCACCGCCAACGGCACCGACGCGGAAAAGTCCAAAAACGATTACTTGGCCGCCAGCTTCGCCGACGCCATTTCCATCTATCTGCTCTCGCTCTATCTCGATGTCGATTATTACGATCTGCGGGAACGCGACTATCCGCTCCTGGCGCCCGCTCCCATGGCCGAACGCCTGCGCAAGATCGCGGAAATCTTTCCCCCAAATCCCGGATTCGAGTTCAACATTTTCTACCGCCGCCGCGCGTAGAGCGCCTAACGGCCGTCCGCCAATGCAGTCGCACTCGCCACCGGCTGGCTTCGCTCCCCTAATTCGCCGGGCCCTTGTTTTCTCTTGCGCTTCGGGATATTCACACCCATCACGAGGAGCCACAGCATCAGCGATGCTTCCGCGATGAAGCCGAGGATCTTAAGGTAGATGGTCACATGGCTTGCCAGCGGCGACAGAAAGATCAGCCAACCCAAACCGGCCAACACCATCAGCACGCCCAGAATTCGAGGCAGAAACGTCGACTTGAAAATGAGGAAGCCGAGCACGAGGCAAAACGGCCCGAAAAATACCAGGCTGTTGACTTTGAGGGGAGCGAAATGAAAAAGTCTGAGTATCTCTTTCGCGCATCCTGCCAAGCTGAGAAGCGCCGCGAGCCCAGAGAGGCCGCGGTTCACCGGCTTAAACATGGAATAGAAGCGCAGCGTCACGGCGATGTAGAACGCGTTCGCGATGAGACTGACGGCGTCATACAAAACAACCCGGCCTCTCCCAACGAAAACCTCGGCAGATACTGCCGTCAGAAAGTAAAGCAAATAAACGACACCGGTAATCCTGGCCTGGAAACGCGGCGACGCTTCTGCAATCCGTTCCATCATTTATGGCCTCTCAAGAGGAAGAGGGCGATTCGCGGTCGCCTCCCGCTAAGAATCGAGGTGCCCCTCACAAGTATTGGCGCATTATTGACCACCTGTTGTCTGGTCAAGAAGGATCGTTTTCGGTGAGTCAATCGGAAAGCCAGCAGGGCCCCCTGACCGCCGCGTAGCCACTTTCTTGGTCTGTCTCTGGTTTGCCGCAGAACTGCGAAATGGAAACAGCGAAGAAGCCGCCTACCTGCAGATCGCCGAGTCGATCGGGATCTCAAAAAGCTGGGGCGAACGCCACAGCCGCCCGTAAGACCTTGCGGAAGCCCACAAAATATTTCAGGGGCCGGGTGTGGGTCCGGCCCCTGCTCTCCGAGCTCTACTTCGTCCTTACAACGCCGTTAGCCCCGATTGCCCACGACTTCGGCATCGCAAGCCGTGTCGAACTCGTTGAAGCCGGTTCAGCGACCCAAGTCTGTGCTCGGCCGAAAACGCTGCTCCTGCTCAGTGTGCACATCCATTACCTAAGGGGCAGCCCCACGCCACCAAAATTTACTCCACTCCACCGCTCTCAGTTGTCAATAAATTGTAACTTTCTTGCCATCTGAACTTACTACCTGCGGTCGTAGTGCGATCCGTCAATACTGCGCTCAAAGCGCGATGACTCCTGGCGTGATGAAGAGATAACTTCTACACAGCTTCCGCCTCGCGACTCGCCAGAAAAGAATCTTCGCGCACGCCCAGCCGCTTCGGCATTGGTCCACAACCCTGCCGTCCATTCCTGATCACCTCGGTGCCCTTGGCGGGCAGAGAGGTTCAGCTTATGCTGAAAGCAGTTCGCAACAGAAAGGTTCGGGTTCCGCTCGCTGATGATTTCGCTTCGTCTCTACACGGTGGCGCTGGGTGCAATCGGAGTGTGCCTTGCCGCCTACGCCTTGCTGTACCGCAGAAACAAGAAGGCGCCTGACGTGGAACTCGAACGCCGCACCTGGCTCAATACCGTCGGCCGCATTACCGACGGCACCGTCATCGACGTCCAGGAAATCACCACCGCCGCCGATCGCCCCGCAACCATGCTCATCTACCAGTACGACGTGGCTGGCGTTTCCTATGAGGCGTCACAGGACGTGACCTATCTGCGCCAGTGGATCAATCTCCATTCCTGCCGCCTTGGCCTGCCCACATCCGTCAAATACGACGCGCGCAATCCGGGAAATTCCATGGTCATAGCCGAAGGCTGGATGGGATTAAGACAGTAAGTTCAGGCTGGCTCCAACGCAATCAGGGTTTTTCGCGCCCAGAGGTTTTCGCGCTTTAGAGTTTTCCTACCGCCGCCAGCACCATGTAGACCACCTGCGCCGCGGCCAGTCCGACCCAGATGCGCTGCCGAATTCGTGATCGCCGTATGTCGCGCAGAAGATCGGCGGCGGTGAGCTCAGGAATCGGATCTCGCTTCTCCACCGGCACAACTATTGGCTGCAGATTCACCGGCCTCACCGCTTCCGCTGTCTTCGGTTTGTCCGGATAAAATACTTTCGGCGTATCCACAACTTCCGACCACATCGGCAGCAGAATCCATGACTTTGGAATAATGTCCAAAATCGGTTTCGCCGTCAGATTGAGCTTCGGTTGCGCCTCCGGTGCGACCCGATCCGCCAGGTTCCGCAGCAACGAACCCCACCAGAAATGACTCAGTTGGTCGGTAATCAATTCCCCAACATCAACCGGCCGCGATTCCAGTTCAAGCGGCGGCAATGTTTCCGGAGAGATCACGTCCCCGATGTTGGTGAACACCGTGCGAAACCAAGGCATACGCAAGCGTTCGCCGAGCGCCAGACCGGTATCCACCGGCCGTGAAGTCAGTTGCAGCGGCGGCAGTTTCTCCGGCGCGAATGTATCCCGCAGATTGCCAACCAGCGACCTCCACAGCGGCTGCGTCAAGCCCGCGGGTGGCAGTAAATCCAGCGGCAGGTCCGCCCCGAATTCCCGGTAGGAGTCCGAAGAATCGGAATATCTCGCTTCGGCGGCGTTCGAGCGATAAGCCATAAAGAGGTCAGAAAAAACAGCAGAACCAGCTTCAGTCCAAGCTTTAATCTTAGATGCCGCAGCGTCATCTGTCACGCGGCTTTACCAGGATCGACAGCATAGCAGCCAGAGTCAGGCACCGTCCCGAATGCCATGCTCCCGAAATGGATTTCGCGATCGGCGCGGCCGCCGCTCCCCAAAAAGCCGTCTAAACGCCTGTTTCTTTGGTACATGGACTTTGATGCCGTTGAGCGAAATCCTGCCCTCAAGCACAATCGCAGTTCGAGCTTTACGGAACTTTACTTAAGAGAAAGTCACAATGGAGAGCTTTGATTGAGCGTCCGTGCTCAAGCGGTCGTCAAAGACAAACGCCACATGCGGCGTTTCCCGCGTTATCGTCTCGACTCGCGGATTCAGGTCTCCGTGTTCCGCGACGGCCGGACTACTTCCTGCTGGGGCCGCACCAATGAAATCGGCCAGGACGGCATCGGAGCCACCCTCAGCGGAGAGTTGCAGGCTGGCGAAGTCGTCTCCCTCGAGTTTCCCATTCCGCTCGCTCCCAATGTCATCAAGCTGCGGGCCGTCGTCCGCTATTGTGACGGCTTGCGCTGCGGATTCGAATTTCTGGTCGTGACCGACGAGCAAAGATCCACTCTTCGCCAGCTCTGCGTCGTCTTGTCGACCGCCTCTTGAGCACCCGTATTCTTTAGTGTTTTTGCCCCCATTTCTATTACTGCGGTAACTACCTGCCCATTGCCTCGCCCGCTTACCATCGCACCTGGAGTCTTGCGCACTGGGAGAGGACTGTATGGGGGAGAAAACTGCCCCGGAAGCGATCACGAACAAGCCGCTGGTGAAAGCGCCGCCGGACTCTCGTGTGCATGCGCACGTCGAGCGCGTGGCTTCGTCCGGCCCCGCTCCCATCGACGATCTCTATCCGTCCCCACTGTCTCAGAACGCCAACGTTGCCAAAGCCCCGCTCCCCATCGAAAAAGCCTACCTCGAAGAAATCATTGAGAGCGCGCCCGAAGCCATCAGCATTTGCAGTCCAGACCATCGCATCCTGCGCGTCAACAGCGAGTTCACTCGGCTATTCGGCTTTACCACGGCTGAGTCCGCCGGAAAACATCTCCAGGAGATCATCGTCCCCCCCGATCGCTATGCGGAGACAGCGTGGATCACTGAATGCATTGAAACTCAAGCGAAAATAACGCTCGAAACCCGCCGCCAGCGCAAGGACGGTTCGTTAGTCGAGGTTCTGCTCTCCACTTCGCCGATCACCCTCAACGGGAAAAAATTCGGGGCCTACGCCTCCTATCGCGATATCACCGATCAAAAGCGCGCCGAGGAATTGAACGCTGCTCTCTATGCCATCGCCGCCCGCAGCCAGGCAGCCGAAGATCTGCAAAGTTTCTTCGCCGCCATTCACAACATCGTCGGCCAGCTCATGAACGCGCGCAACTTCTACATCGCGCTCTACGATCCGCAGTCCCAGCTCTTGAGCTTTCCCTACTTCGTCGATGAAGCTGACGATACCCCCGCTCCCAAACCGCTCGGCCGCGGCTTGACAGAATATGTTCTCCGTTCCGGTGAACCTCTGCTTGCAACTCCCGCGGTCTTTGACGAACTGGTCGCGCAAGGTCAAGTGGAGTTGATCGGCGCTCCCTCGGTCGACTGGCTCGGCGTTCCCCTTAAGAGCGGCACCGCCTCCATCGGAGTGCTCGTCGTCCAGAGCTACCACGCCAACATTCGTTTCGGCGACCGCGACCGCGAGATTCTCAAATTCGTTTCACAGCAGCTCGCCGCCGCCATCGAACACAAGCGTTATGAAGAGGCCCTGCGCCGTTCCGAGGCCCGCTCGCGCTCGCTGATTCTCAGCGCCGCCTTCGGCATTTGCCGCTGCACCATCAGCGGCCGCTTCGTAGACGTGAATCCCGCCCTTATCGCCATGCTTGGCTATTCCTCGGTCGAGGATCTTCTTCGCCTCGATGTTAAGCAGGACGTCTTCGTTACCCCGTTGGAATTGGAACGCCTTGCCGAGGATTGCCGCCGCACTGGAAGTCTCAATGGCGTTGAAATGCAGTGGAAACGCAAAGACGGCCGCATCATTGTCGTGCGACTCAGCGGCTGCGCCGCCATTCTCACCGATGAGCCCGAAGAAGTCCTTGAAATCATCGCCGAAGACATCACCGACCGTCGTCAGCTCGAAGAGCAGCTTCGCCAGGCCCAAAAAATGGATGCCGTCGGCCGCCTCGCCGGTGGCGTCGCCCACGACTTCAACAACCTCTTGATGGTGATCAACGGATATACCGAAGTGCTGCTCGAGGAAACGCCAAAAGGCAGCGCTACCCACCATAAGGTTCAGTCAATCCAGCAAGCCGCCGAGCGCGCCGCCACCCTCACCCGCCAGTTGCTGGCCTTTAGCCGCAAACAGCTCCTCGAACTTAAAGTGGTCGACGTCAACAGCGTCGTCACCGACATGGAACGCCTGCTCCGGCCGCTGATCGGCGAGAACATCGAACTCATCACCAAGCTTGCTCCCGACGCTGGCAATACCCGCGCCGATGCCGGTCAACTCGAGCAGGTCATCATGAACCTGGTCGTCAACGCCAAAGATGCCATGCCCGAGGGCGGCAAGCTAACCGTCCAGACCGCCGACGTTACCGCCCGCCAGAGTTTCAGCGAACGCCGCTTCATCCAGCCCGGTCGCTACACCGTCATCTCCGTCTCCGATACCGGCCACGGCATGGACAAGGAAACTCAGTCCCGCATCTTCGAACCTTTCTTCACCACCAAGGAAAAAGGCAAAGGCACTGGCCTCGGCCTCTCTACCGTTTACGGCATCGTCAAACAGAGCAATGGATACGTCTTCGCCCAAAGCCAGCCTGGGACCGGCACAACTTTCTACGTCTACTTGCCGCGAGTCGAAGATTCCGCCGAGGCGTTGAGTCCCGCCAAGTTCCCGCAGAACGAAGTTGGCGGCTGCGAAACCGTCCTGCTCGTCGAGGACGAAGAATCTGTCCGCGAACTGGTCAACGTCACCCTCGCCTCTCGCGGCTATAAAGTGCTTGAAGCTGAAAATGGCGAGGCCGGCCTGCGCCTTGCCGAATCCTGCCACGAACATATCGATATTCTCATCACCGACGTCGTCATGCCCGGCATCGGAGGCCGCGAACTCGCCAAGCGGCTTCTCGCCCTCCGGCCCAACATCTGCGTTCTCTACCTCTCCGGCTACACCGAGGATGCAGTCGTCATGCACGGCCAGCTCGGTCCCACCACCGGTTTCCTGCAGAAACCATTTACCCTGCAGAATCTGGCCAAGAAAGTCCGCGAAGTCCTGCGTTCCAAATCCGCACAGACCAACCCGGCACCAACCGCGCCGGATAAAACACCCGCACTCAAATCCGTAGCCAAATCAGCCGCAAACTAATCTGGATTCATCGCTTGCAACACCGGAAAAAGCAGCGGCAACAGGTTCTCACAGCGATCTGTAACAGTCGCGAGCCCCGATTTTGCATGTAGAAGTGCGGAAAAGTTTGGCTACTTGCGATGCATCATCCGTCGCGCCCTGCCGTCAAGAGAATGCAAGCCGTCGTGGATCTCCGGCCATAGATCCTTTTGCCAGACTTCCCGCCCCGAGCTATGCGTAAACGGCTCCGGAGTGAACGACATCGCTAACATGACAATCGCAAACACGGCCAGCCACTTCCGCCGGGTAGAAATTCCCGGACGCCGCGGAATCGATGGATGCTGGCTCGTCAGCCACAACACCACCGCCCACACCAGCCATCCCACCCAGCAGTATTTCGCCAGTGGCACCAGCGTGAACACGACGGCCAACGTAACCCAGCGATGCAGTTTGGGAAATACCGAAAACAAAATGTGGCCGCCATCCAGCTGGCCGCCCGGCAAAAGGTTCAGCGCGGTCGCGAACATTCCCACCCAGCCCGCAACCGCAATCGGATGCAGCGATAACGACCCCAGCGGTACGTCCAGATGCAACCAGCGTGATGCCAGATGAAAAGCCAGCGGAAATCCCGGTTCATTTTCCTGCGGCGCACTGCCGAACATCAGCGGATGCGATAACGACAATCCCACCAGCACCGCCACGCACGACGGAATGAATCCCGCAATCGGCCCCGCAATCCCAATGTCAAACAACGCCTTGCGCGTGGGAATGATCCCTCGGATGCGGATAAACGCTCCGAACGTTCCAATCAAACTGGGAAAAGGAATAAAAAATGGCGGCGTTGCATACACGCGATAATGCCGCGCGTATAAGTAATGTCCCATCTCATGCGCGAGCAGGATGAACATGAGCGTGACAGAAAAATAAAACCCATGCATCAATCTCGCCGGAGCTTGCCACATCCACTGCAGCGGAAACATGGGAATGCTGTCATTGCTGAATGAAAAAACCGGCTGCCGCAGCGCGAAGTTAGCGTAGATGCGCGCTCCCACCACGGTTGTGCTCAACAAGGTCGCGGCCAGCAGCAAAAAATGCAGCCACCAGCGCGGCCCTCGCGGCCGCACTACCCACACCTCTTGCGGAGGCCGAGGTTCCCATTCGAGGGAGGGCGGAAAAGTTGAGGTGGGTTCGGACATAGGACCCTGAGGTCAAAACTCGATGGTCAGATTGCGAGGTAGGCGCTTGCAATGGGTTCTTCACCTCTGCAATGTGACCTCGAACTTCTGGCCTCGCGACAGCAGCTAGTCAATGGATTGCAATTCCTTGCCCGGCTTGAATCGCACTGCCTTGCCCGGAGGAATCGAGACTTCCGCGCCCGTCCGCGGATTCCGGCCAATCCCGGTCTTTCGCGGGCGCACATTGAATACGCCGAATCCGCGCAGTTCAATGCGGTCGCCGGTCGAGAGCGCCTTCTTCATACTCTCAAAGACGGTTTCAACGGCGAGCTCAGCTTTGGTTTTGGTAATCCCGGTGCGATTGACCACTTCGTTGATGATGTCGAGCTTAATCACGGCCGTCTCCCGTCGCCCCTTGGAATGATGAGGATTAACACTCCTCAAGTTATTGATGCTAAGGAGGATAGATCGGATTGTCAACCGGCCCTATTGTCTCGTAAGATGACAGCACCAGCCTAGAGAGATTTTGCAATTTTGTAATCTGAAAATTTTGCAATTTAAAATCGTCCGGCCGGAATTTCCAATGGCGCGGCAGGGTTTTAAATTACCAAATTGCAAAATTACCCAATTACCAAATTTCCAACTTCCAAAGGGGTTCCATGAGCATCAAGAGCGACCGCTGGATCCGCCGCATGGCGCAAGAGCACGACATGATTAATCCGTATTCAGAAAAGCAAGTGAGCGCGGGTGTTATTTCCTACGGCGTCTCCAGCTACGGATACGATCTGCGCGTCTCCGACGAGTTCAAAATTTTCACCAACGTCAACAGCACCATCGTCGACCCCAAGAATTTCGACGAGCGCTCCTTCGTCACCGTCAACGCCGATGTCGCCATCATCCCGCCCAATTCCTTCGCGCTCGCGCGCTCGGTGGAGTATTTCAAAATCCCTCGCGACGTGCTCACCGTCTGCGTCGGCAAATCCACCTATGCCCGCTGCGGCATCATCGTCAACGTCACTCCCTTCGAGCCCGAGTGGGAAGGCTTTGTCACCCTGGAAATTTCCAATACCACTCCGCTGCCCGCGAAGATCTATGCCAACGAGGGTCTCTGCCAGATCCTTTTCTTCCAGTCCGACGAAGTCTGCGAGACCAGCTACAAAGATCGCAAAGGAAAATACCAGTCACAAAAAGGAATTGTGCTGCCCAAGCTGTAGTCCGGCCGTCTATTGCAAGTGAGGTGCAACATGAGGCGTTGTACCGGCTGGGCGACGTTGGTGTTTGCCGTGGTGGCGAGCGTTGGCACTTCTGCGCAGGCTCCGCCTGCTTCTCCCGCTTTATCCGCTGATCTCGCTCGCTACTATTTCAAAACTCCAGCAGATGAAGTTGCCGCCCGCGCCGAACTGAACGCGGCTCTCGCCGAGTTAAGCCGGTTCAAAGGGCAGGTTAATAGCGCTCAAGAATTGCTCGGCGTCTTGCGGCAGCATGACGCCGTTCAGACTCTATTCGCCAGGCATGAACATTACCTCCACCTGCATTGCGCCCAAAATCGCAAGGATGTTTCATGTGATGCCGATCACGCGCTTCAATCCGACATTGACGCCAAGACCGCGTTCCTCGATCCCGAAATTCTGGCCATCCCTGAAGATCGCCTGAACGCGTTCTTCCACCAGGAACCGGCCCTCGCCGCATATCGTTTCGCGCTTTCCGAAATTCGCCGTGACGCACCCCATCTGTTGCCCGCACCCGGGCAGTCGCTGCTCGATCAATTTCAACCCCAGATTGCCGACTGGCAATACGACCTCTATCAACAGATCGTCGCCAGCATCTCCTTCGGAACCGTGAAGACGAAATCGGGCGAGTTCGACGTGGTCCGCCAGCGCAACCTGATCGCTGCCGATCCCGACGAACACGTACGCGAAGAAGGATTCAAGCGCAGGTTCGCCGGATTCGCCAACCAGCGCGATCTGCTCGCTTTTGCGCTCATCCAAACCGTTCGCGCGCAGAACCTTCTCGCCAAAACACACCATTACGCCGACGCCCCTGCCCGCAAGTACCAGAGCCTCGATTTCAAGCCGGAGGACACGCGCACCCTCCTCGACGCCATGGCCCAGCATGGAGACATCGCCAGGCGCTACGAGACTATCCGCTCCCAGGACATCGAGCGCGCCTACCATCAACCCGCCCACGACTGGGACATGTCAGCCCCTGCCCCCGGATTTACTCCTCCCATCACCTCGCTGCCCGACGCTCGCAGCGTCTTCCACCAAGCCTTTGCCGGACTCGGCACCGAGTATCAAGCCCAATTCGACGCCCTGCTCGATCCCGCCAACGGACGCGCCGATATTTTGCCAGGAGGCGCTCCCAGCCGCTACGGAGGAGGATTCTCCGTCGGATCGCCGGGCAGCACGAGTATTTTATTTTTCGGACGCTACGACGGGACCTTCAAAGATCTTTCCGTCATCGCCCACGAAGGCGGACATGCCGTCCATCGCCAGCTTATGTCTGACAACGGCGTGTCGCCTTCTTACAGCAACGGCCCCCACTTCCTCTTCGAATCCTTCGCCGAATTCAACGAATTAATTCTCGCCGACTTCTTGGCCGAACATGCCTCTACTCCAGAACTGCAACGCTACTATCGTGAACGCTGGATCAGCATCAAAGGTCTCGACGCATTTTATGGCGCGCAGGATGCCTTGCTGGAGCAGGCCATCTATGACGGCGTCGCGGCTGGCACAGTTCGGAACGCCGACCAACTCGACCGCCTGACTTTGAAAATCGATGGCCAGTTTTCTCAGTTTCCTGGCTCCGAACCCGAGTTGCGCACCCGTTGGGCGATGGTTTCGCTGATGTATGAAGACCCGCTTTACGATGTCAACTACGTCTACGGCGGGTTGCTGGCGCTGAAGTACTTCGATCTCTACAAGACCAAGCCGGACTGGTTCGTCCCGCGCTATCTCGCGCTGCTCAAGAATGGCTTCAACCAGTCGCCCGCGGAATTACTCCATCAATTCTTGGATATCGATCTTTCCGCACCGGCATTATTGAATGACGACTTGGCACTGCTGAATCACCGCTTGGATCAACTGGAGACAAGCTCCAACCCAAAATGACCGGCCTGTGAGTATACCTACTGAAGATACCAACTGAGGACTATCACCGCCCCTCCCCAACCTGCTAGAAAATAAACGTGCCCAAGCATCGATCGCTCGTCCCTCTCCTCGGGCTCTCACTGTTCCTCGGCACCTTGGCACTCTACTATCCCGCGCTGCAAAATGGATTCGTCAACTACGACGATCCCGCTTATGTAACTTCGAATTACCACGTCCAACACGGACTCTCATTATCCAATTTGAAATGGGCTTTCACTTCGGCCGCCGAAGCCAATTGGCATCCGCTCACCTGGGTCTCGCACCAACTCGATGCGCAACTGTTCGGCATGCGGCCCATAGGTCACCACGCCCAGAGCGTCTTGTGGCACGCTGTCAACGTCCTGTTGCTCTTCCTGCTGCTGGCCCGCGCAACCGGATTCCCCGGCCGCAGTGCCCTCGTAGCCGCCTTGTTCGCCGCCCATCCCTTGAACGTTGAATCGGTCGCGTGGATCGCTGAGCGCAAAACCGTTCTCTGCACTTTCTTTTTCCTTCTAACGCTGGCCGCCTACGGCTGGTATGTGAAGCAACCACGCGCCAGCCGCTATCTACTGGTCGCGTTTCTTTTCGCGCTCGCATTGATGGCAAAGCCCATGGCCATCACGCTCCCCTTCGCCTTGTTCCTGCTCGATTTCTGGCCGCTCGATCGCTTCCCGCAGACCCCGCTCTCCAAACTTATTCTGGAAAAGATTCCTTTGCTTGCACTCTCCGCTGCCAGCGCGGCGATCACGCTCTACGCGCAGCGCACCGGAGGCGCCGTCGGTTCAACCGCAGTTTTGCCGTTAGGGATGCGCCTGAAAAACGCCATCTATTCCTATGTCATCTACATCGAAAAAACAGCCTGGCCCTCGCGCCTCGCCGTCTTCTATCCCCATCCCGAAGCCTCCCTGGCGTTCTGGAAAGTTTCGTGCGCCGCCGTTGCGCTCATCGCAATCACCGCCACATGCTGGCATTTTCGCGAACGCCGCTACCTGCCCGTGGGCTGGTTCTGGTTTCTCGGAACCCTCGCCCCCGTCATCGGCATCGTCCAGGTCGGCCGCCAGGGTTGGGCCGATCGCTACGCTTACATCCCGCTCTGGGGATTATTCGTCATCGCCGTCTGGCTCCTCTCCGAAGCCGCCACGCGCCTTTCGCTCAGCCCCACTGCTAAGCTCGCCATCCCCGCGTCCGCGCTTCTCGCCTACTCCGCGGCAACCCACATCCAGATTGGATACTGGCGCGACAGTTACACCCTGTTCTCCCACGCGCTGCAAATCACCGACTCAAATGTGATCGCCGAGGCCAATCTGGGCTCGGCATTGATTGACATGCGCCGCCCCGACCTCGCCGCACCTCATTTGGAGCGCGCCATCCAGCTGATGCCGACACTCTCCACCCCGCACTACAACCTCGGCATCCTTTTGCAACGCCAAAATCAACTCGATCAGGCTCTGCAGGAATATCAACTCGCGCTGAACTATGCCTCCGACGACCGCGAAGCTGCCAAGACCCACAACAATCTGGGTGTACTTTTCACACAACTCGGGCGCCGCGATCAAGCCGTGGCCGAGTTCACCAAAGCACTTGCGCTGAATCCGTTCGAACAAAACAGTTGGATGGGCCGGGGCGCAATCGAGCGCGACCAGGGCCAACTCGACGCCGCTCTGCAGGATTTCCGCCAGGCCGCAATAATCGCGCCCTCGCCTTCCGCGTTTTATTGGCAAGGCCGCATTCTCGAAGATCAGGGCCAGTCTTCGGCCGCCGCCGAAAACTATCGATCCGCCTTGAAGCTGGCTCCCAACTTCGCCGATGCCCAGTCGAGACTCGAAAATCTACAGAAAGCCACGAAGTGAGCGCCATTTACTCCCGCTCGCCACTGGACTCGCAGGGTACTAGCGCGAAGCCGCCGAAGGATGCTCCGCAAACCATCCCAACACTCTGCGCTTGAATTCCTCCGGCGCAGCCGCATACGCCCCGGTATGAATCGCCCCCGGAACTTTCCACACCGTGATCGCAGCCGGATTTCTTGCCTGGATCCAGTCCGAGTGATACGGCGGAACCTTGGTATCTTCGAGCCCGTGAATCAGCAGCACCGGAGTTCGCACTCCAACCACCGCCTCTTCCGGTGCCACCGAATTCAAGTTCAGCCCATATCGCAGCCGAACATAAAGAATTCCCACTTCCAATGTCGGCCTGAAAACCGTCCCGCCAAGCCAGGGCCCGGTCCCAAACGCGCGCCCCATGCGCACATACGCTTCCTCGCGAAAACTCGCGGACGCCGACTCGCCAACGATTGCGCAAAAACGATGTTCCTGCGGCAAGGCCAGCAGGAGCGTCATCGCCCCCATCGATTCGCCAAGCCCGTAAACGCACCGTGCCGGTTCTTGCTTTTCCATCCAATCCAGCCAGCGGCGAGTGTCGTCCACCTCGCGGATCCCGTATGTCGTCAATCCTCCGCTATCGCCGTGGTGTCGCGAATCCGGCATCAGCACCGTGTAATGGTTCTCAACTAACCACTTCGCATACGGATACATCTCCATCCGGTTCTCCGTGATGCCATGCAGCAGAATTACCGCGTCCCCATTCGCCTCTCTCGGATGCAGATACCAGCCGCGTAGCGCCACGCCATCCGCCGCAGCGATTTCAGCGTCACGAAACTCCACCGAATTCTCGCGCGCCGCCGCTCGAACGTTTCGTTCCTCGTAATCGCGAATGGGCGCGCTCCGGGGACGCAAAGCGTACCACCCCAGGCCGATGCCGCCGAAGACCGTGCCGGAAACATAAAGAACTGCCAGCACGAGAAGAACTCGTCGAACATTCAAAAACCGTTTGCGATGGGAATTTGCGGGAACTTCGGGTTGAAGCTGCGAGACGATGAAGCCAATTCCTTGTTGGTTATGCAGTCGGGAAGCGGAGGCTCAATCTAGCGCCTGACTTCCCCTTCCTTAAACATGTATTTGATCGCTGGCTTGTAGATCATCAGGTTCGCTGCGCCACTACGGTTCAGCTTGATGCAGCTCTTGTCATACCACTCGATATAACCGTGCACTTCTTCCCCGTCGCGCAACACGATCACCATCGGGGTCTTCGACTGCATCTGCTTCTGATAATAGAAGTTCTCCGCGTTCGTCTGCTCGCTCGGAGCCGTCTTCCTGGCTGGAGCCGCAGACCGGTCCCGGTCGCGCTCCCTGCGCTCGCCCGGCGCGTGATTGTGGCCTTGATGAGTGGAATGACTATTATTATGCGCGTGATCGCCGCGCGTCAGCGTCGGACGGATCAGCTTCCGGTTCGCGAAGCCTTCCTGCTCCGCGTATGGTTCGGCTGGAATGGAGTCGAGCGTATCTTTCAAATTTGCACCGCCTGCCAAGTCGCACCGCCTGCGCGTTGCACGGGCAGAAAATGCCACAAACTTGAGCCAGATTGTGGGTCCAGAGGTGTGAACTGTGGGTACGGTATCACAGCAGGCCGGGGATGACAATATTCCCGTCAGTGTCTTTGGTGCTCCCCCCTGGCAGCCGGGCTTGCCCCGTCTTCTCGACGCTACGACCCGACGTTACGACGCTCTTTCCAGCGCCGTAGCAAACGCGTCCAGCGATAACGAGCGCAACAGATTGCGCCGCATCCCGCGCTCGACTTCTCCCAAACCCTCCGCCGCCCGTTGCACCCATTCAAAGTCAGACGCTTCCGCCAGTTTCTTCAGTTCGCCAAGAATGTCCGTATTTCGCACCAGCTGCGCCGCGCCCGATTGCAGAATCATTAGATCCTCCAGCAACGAATAGAGCGTGCGTAAGAGCGCGCTGATTTTCTCCCGGCCTTCCGCGCCGGACCGGTAAGTCTCGGTCATCTTGAACAACTCGCTATGGTCTCCCCCGCTCAGCGCGGATTTCAGCATGATGAGCGCGTTACTCCGTGCACCCACATATCGCTCGAGATCAAACGACAAAGCGCGTCCGATCGCGCCCTCGCTCAGCCGCGCCACCAGGGCGCGCTCCCGCGGATTCCAATCCGGACGCAGCCGCGTCAGCCGCTCCTCCATCTCGCCCGCAGCCATCGCGCCCAGGTTGAACGTCATGCACCGCGAACGAATCGTCGGCAGCAGTTCTCCCGCATTTTCCGTAAGCAGAAAAATGCTGGCGAACTCAGGAGGCTCTTCCAACACCTTCAACAGCGAATTTGCAGCTTCTTTCATAAACGCTGAACTGCTGAAGATATAAACCCGTTCCCGCGCTTCAGCCGGTCGATAGTAGATCGTCTCAATCACATGCCGTACCTGGTCGACCTTGATCATCATCTGCGGCGGATCGGGAGGTATAACGAGCACATCGGGATGGGTCTGTATGAACAGCCGAGTTTCTTTTTTGTCCGTGTCGCGCAGATTTTCCCGCGCTTCAACCGCCTCGGCAAAGCGGGCATCGAGATCCTCGGATTGTGCAATGCGGACGCAGTTCGAACAGCGTCCGCAGAAGTCCGGCAATCCGCCATCAGTCAGGGGTTTCTCCAGGCAGTTCATCGCCCGCGCCAGCATCAGAGCCAGCGTGTATTTACCCGATCCTTGCGCGCCGGAAATTATTACGCCATGCGGAAAGCGCCCGCGGCCCAGCATCTCGCGCATGCGATGAACCGTTTCCGAGTTGCCGGCAAAATCAGAAAAAGGCATACAAATTTCCTAAATCTTTAATTTCTTCCGCACCAATCCCATAATAGCCGCGTGCGTTTCGTTCGGAGTGCCCCGCGCATTGATCACGTGCACCCGTTGCGGCTCCCGCGCCGCAATCGCCAGATAGGCGTGGCGAACCCGTCCGAAAAACGCGCGGCTCTCCTGCTCGAAACGGTTCTCGTCTTTCTCCCCGCCCTTTTCCGGCCGCGCGCCTTTGTGCTTGACGTTGCGATTGCGCCGCCGCGCGCGCTCGACGCTGAACCCGACCTCATTGTCCAGCAAGAAAGTCACGTCAGGTTGCAGGTTGCCGCACAGGATCCTATGCAATTCCAGCACCGGCTTCGTTCCCAATTTGCGTCCCCCACCCTGATAAGCCTCGGTCGAATCGGTGAAGCGGTCGCAGAGCACAATGCGCCCCTCGGCAAGCGCCGGCAGTATGACCTCGTGCACATGCTGCGCTCGGGAAGCAAACATCAGCGCCATTTCCGTGAATGGAGAAAGTCCCTCCGTTCCCGAATGCAGCAGCACTTCGCGGATCTTTTCCCCGGTCGCAGTGCCCCCCGGCTCCCGCGTCACAACCACTTCCAGCCCATGCGCGCGCAGCGACCGCGCCAACTTTTCTACCTGCGTGCTCTTGCCGCTCCCATCGAGCCCTTCGAAGCTGATAAATTTCCCGCGCGCGGCCACGTCGGAGATGATAGCAGGATGCTAGCCCCGCGAAAGCCGCCGCTGATCGACCGCCCGCTGCCCGTGCAATCCGCCTCCACACTGGTATATTCAGAGTGCATTTTATTTCCGTCGCCCTCGGGCGCATCCCAAAATCTGGAGGGAGAATGGGAACACGTTCCCGTTGTGGAGTAATAAAGTTTTTTTGTCTCGGAATCATTCTGCTGTCTTCGTTTTCAGTTCTTGCGGAAACTGCTCCGGCCATCACCATCTTCGTTGACGCCTCCGACGCTCCTCGCAAGATGTTCCACGCGCAATTGCACATTCCCGCCAAGCCCGGGCCGCTCACGCTTTACTATCCCAAATGGATTCCCGGCGAACACGGCCCGACCGGCCCCATCACCGACTTGACTGGCTTGAAATTTTCAGCCGCAGGAAAACCCCTCTCCTGGCGGCGCGACCTGCTCGACGGTTTTACTTTTCATGTCGACGTCCCCCCCGGCGTCAACGAAATCACCGCCAACCTCGACTATGCTTCCCCCGCGTCTTATGAGCCCGGATACAGCGGCAGCGTCTCCGCCACCGAAAAGCTCTACATCCTAAGCTGGAACACACTGCTGCTCTATCCCGCCGGCTATCGTTCCGACGACCTGACTTTCACCGCCAGCCTGCGTCTTCCCGTCGGTTGGAAGTTCGGCACCTCGCTTCATGTTTCAAGTCAATCTGCAGCCGACATTCATTTTGCGCCGGTTTCACTGACCATGCTGGTCGATGGCCCCGTCCTTACCGGCGAATATCTCAAGGTCGTGCCCCTCACTTCACCCAACGAAAACCCTCCAGCGGAACTCGACCTCGCCGCCGACAGCCCCGCTGCGCTCAACGCTCCCGAAGAAGTCTGGGAACATTACCGCAATCTCGTCAAGCAAGCCGGAATTCTCTTTGGCGCGCGCCACTACACCGACTACCACTTTCTGCTCACCCTTAGCGACCACGTCGCCCACTTCGGACTCGAGCATCACGAATCGAATGACAGCCGCATCGACGAGCGTTCGCTGATCGAAGAAGACGGACGCAAACAAGCCGCCGGCCTCCTGCCCCATGAATACGTCCACTCCTGGAACGGCAAGTATCGCCGCCCCGCCGACCTCGCCACGCCCGATTACGAGCAGCCCATGCAAACCGATTTGCTTTGGGTTTACGAAGGACTCACCTCCTACCTTGGAGACATGCTTTCCGCGCGCAGCGGTGAGCGCACTCCCGCCTTGGCTCGCGATGCCCTCGCCCAAATGGCTGCCGACCTCGATCATCGTTCCGGCCGCGTCTGGCGCAACTTGCAGGACACTGCCGACGGCGTCCCCACCATGCAAGACGCTCCCCGCGGTTGGCAGGATTATCGCCGCCCGCTCGATTATTACGATGAAGACGTGCTGAACTGGCTCTGGGCCGACGTCATCATCCGCCAGCAGACCAGCGGCGCGAAATCATTGGACGATTTCTGCAAACTGTTTAACGGAGCCCCCAGCGGCCCGCCCATGGTCAAACCGTACGCCTTCGACGACGTGGTCAACACGCTGAACCAGATCGTTCCTTACGACTGGCGCGCGTTCTGGACCGAGCGCCTCACCAACCACGGCCCCGGCGCTCCGCTCACCGGCATCGAAGCCGCCGGCTGGAAATTGGTTTACGACGAGGCTCAATCGGACCTCGATCGCTCCGACGAAGGCAAAAGTATCGACGCGCATTACTCCGTCGGACTGTTTCTTGAAAGCGATGGCGTCGTCAAAGATACCGTCGAGAATATGCCCGGCGCTCTCTCTGGAATCGGCCCCGGCATGAAGATCATCGCCGTCAACGGCCGTAAATTTTCAGCCGCCGGTTGGCACGACGCCATTCGCGCCGCCAAAACCAGCCGCGCCCCGATCGAACTCATCGTGGAAAATACAGAATATTTTCGTGTGATTAAACTCGACTACCACGATGGAGAGAAGTACCCGCACCTGGTGCGTGATGAGTCCAAACCCGATCTGCTCACGGAAATCTATCGGGCCAAATAACTGGCGAGGGAAACTTTCGCCGACGATAACAGGCCAATTCTCACACCCGGCGGCGCTATGCCAGCGCAATTAGCGCCGCACCCTCATCTTCTCCGGTAGCCTCGGCCGTCTCCTCCAGCATGAAACTCAACACTTCCTGCGGAACCGGAGCGCTCCACACCGGCGCAAATGATTGCCGGTGCAGCGGCGAAGGCCCATATTCCCGCAGCGCCGCAAGATGCCGCGCCGTGCAATATCCCTTGTTCGACGCCAACCCATACATCGGAAATACCGGGTCCCACGCCGAGATCATCCGGTCCCGTTCCACCTTAGCCACAATAGACGCCGCCGCGATCGAGGCCGACAAAGCGTCGCCATGAATAATCGGCTGTTGCGGAAGTTCGCAATCGAGCCGCACCGCGTCCACCAGAAGATGTCCCGCCGCAGGAGCCAGTTGCCGCACCGCATACAGCATTGCCAGCCGCGATGCCTGGTAAATATTGATCTGATCGATGCGTGCGGAATCCACTGCCGCAATGGCCCAGGCAATCGCGCGCTCGCGAATGATCAACGCCAGTTCTTCCCGCCGTTCCGCCGCCAGTAGTTTCGAATCGCGTAACCCGCGAATGCGGTACGCAGGATCAAGAATCACCGCCGCTGCAACCACCGGCCCAAACAGCGATCCGCGGCCCACTTCATCGACTCCGGCAACATGCTCAACGCCCGCCGCCCAGGCCAGCTTCTCAAATTTCAGCGAGCATCGGAGTTTTTTCAGCAGCCGCAACTTCGCTGCCGAGGCAGAAATCTTATCTGCTTTCGAGGATTTCGATTTCAGTGTGCGCGGAGACTTAGACACGGAACTGAACAGCATCTTCGCCGAAGAAGTAGAGGGAAAGCAAGCGCCGAAGTTCCGTGTGGGGGTACGCAGTACCCAGCGTCATATCGAACTGGGTACTGGTCACTGGCAACTCGATACTATTGCTGTTCGACTTCCTTCAGCCGCGCCGCTTTGCCCTTAAGACCGCGCAGGTAATACAACTTCGCGCGTCGCACTTTAGCCGAGCGCACCACATCAACCTTGTCGATCACCTTGGAGTCGATCGGAAAAATGCGCTCCACGCCCTGACCGAAGCTGATCTTGCGCACGGTAAAACTCGGCTGCGCGCCGCGCGTCCGCGAAATGACCACGCCCTCAAACGCCTGCAAACGCTCTTTTTCGCCTTCTCTGATCTTCACCAGCACCTTCACCGTATCGCCAGGGCCAAACTTCGGAATGTCTGTGCGGCGCGACTTCGCCAGCAGTTTCTCAATAATCGGATTGCGCATAACGTTTCCTTCCCTAATTCTTTCCGTTGTTCCGGATATTCTGGTCCCGCTTAATCTCGTCCAGCACTTCCTCGTCTTCCGCCGTCAACCGCACCCGTTCCAGCAAATCCGGCCGGTTCCTCAGTGTCTTTGCCAGCGCCGTCTTCCGCCGCCAGTTCCGGATCTGCTCGTGGTTGCCGTTCACCAGAACTTCCGGCACCGCCATCCCGCGAAATTCCGCCGGCCGCGTGTAATGCGGATAATCCAGCAATCCCGCCGAACCGCACGTCGAACTCGGAGCTTCGTTCGCCCCGGCATCATCACTCACCGGCTCACAAATCGACTCGGTAAACGATTCCTGCCGCGTCGAATTCTGATTGCCAACCGCTCCCGGAATCAGCCGCGTGATCGTATCCACAATCACCGCCGCGCCCAGTTCGCCCCCGCTCAGCACATAATCGCCGATTGAAACTTCACGGTCGGCCAGGTGCTCACTGATGCGCTCGTCCACACCTTCATACCGCCCGCAGATCAGGACGACGCGATCCATCGCCGAAAGTTCCGCCGCCAACGCCTGATTAAGCCGACGTCCCTGCGCTGATAGCAAAATCACCGAATGCTTCGCGCCTGCACTCAGCCGCATCGCGTGCGTCGCCACATCGCCCAGCGACTCCAAACATTCAAAGATCGGTTCCGGCTTCAGAACCATGCCCTCGCCGCCGCCAAACGGGCGGTCATCCACTGTGCGGTGCTTGTCTTTCGTAAACGCCCGCAGATCGTGAATGCCAATTTCCACCAGGCCCGTTTCCCGCGCCCGGCGCACAATCCCATAATCCAGTGGTCCGCGAAAAAAGTCGGGAAAGATCGTGAGAATGTCGATCTTCATGCGGAACCCAGTCGCTGGTCGTTAGTCGTCAGTCGTTAGTCGGTCGCTGAATCGAATGCTAATGAAGTTCTTTCCCGCCGCTAAAGCAAAACATTTAATGCCCGGCACAACCCCGCGAACGACGAACGACCATCGACTAACGACTTTTCTCTTTCTCTTCCTTCGCCACCGGAGCATTCACTTCCAGCAACCCCTCCGGCAACTTCATCCGGACTTGCCTCCGCTCCAGATCCAGCTTCACCAGATATGCCTCGGCGAAGGGAATCTCATACGGCAGCTTCGATCCGCTTCCAACCACCAGCAGCGGCGCTTCACCTGCGCCAAACTGCACGTCTTCAATCTTGCCAATCTCGCGCTCGCCGTCCAACACCACGCACCCGATCAGGTCGCTTAGATAAGTCCAGCCCGGTCCGAGTTCAGCGCGTTCACCAGACGGAACCTGCAACTCCGCCCCGACCAGCGCCTCGGCATCGGAAATCGTTTCGATGCCCTCAAACTTCAGCACCAGCCATTCCTTGTGCGGCCACAAATCTTCGACCACAACTTCGCGCCGCGACCCATCTTTATCGGAAGCGTCTTTCGCCAGCGCCCACAACCGCATCTCTTGCCGAAAGCGGTCCGGAACATCGCTATGCACTTCCACCGCAACTTCTCCGCGGCGTCCCTGCGTCTTCACCACCACCGCCAACGTAACCCACTCGCCGCTTGCGTCCGGTGAAACCATTCCAGCTTCTATTATTCAACGATCTCAAGCGCGTAGCGCTTATCGAGCTTGGCTCCCGCTGCCGACAGCACGTTGCGCAACGCCCGCGCCACACGCCCTGAGCGCCCAATAATCTTGCCCAGGTCCGCTTCCGCCACTTCGAGCTCGATCACGGTTTCATCCCCGTCTTCGTACTCGTCGATATAAACCTCGCCCTTCGCTTCGACAATCGCCTTGGCGATGTACTCAATCATGGCGCGCGGACTGGCGCTCGGCTCAATCATTCTTAACGGCTCCTGAGTGTGAACGAATGGAGAATGCTTAGGCGACCGAAGCGGCCGCAGCCGGTGCGGGAGATGCTAGCAGTTTCTTGACGCGATCAGAACATTGGGCGCCCTTCGATACCCAGTGCTCAATCCGCTCCCGCTTCAGGTCAAACGTGGCCGGATTGGTGCGTGGGTTATACGTCCCCACCACTTCCACCGGACGCCCGTTGCGGGCCCGTTCCTTCTCTATCACCACCACTCGATAATACGGTTGTTTGCGCGCACCAAAGCGCGCCAGTCGAATCATTAACACAGAATCTTGTATCCTTTGCCCGGAAGAGTCCGGCGGGTTTGACTTGCTGCTTTGACTTGCTGGTTTGGCTAACCACCTAAAGACAAACAACTATTATGCCGGAGCCTAGCCCTTTTCGCAAATGGGGCTGCGGTTGTTGGAGTCCGTCGATTTCCGCCCCAGATTCCGGCTCGAAGGATTCGACTATCACGCGCTAAACGCTATAATCCCTGTCGAACCAAGCCGCATGCAATTTCAGGAACCGCAAGAGGAACCGCAACAGGAGAAATCCAGATGAAGAACTCGGGTCGGTGGTTGGCTGTGTTGCTGATTCTGTTTTGTCTACCGTCATACGCGCAGGAAGAACAGAAAACGCCGGTCAAATATCAAGAACCACCGAAGGCAATGATCGACCTGGTGGACGTACGGCCGACGCCGATCGTGGATGTTTCTCCCCATGGGCCGGCTGGCCAATGGCTGTTGATCGAGGCGATTTCAGGGTTGCCCCCAATCTCCGATCTGGCTCAGCCCGAATTGCGTCTCGCCGGGCTGCGCTTCAATCCCAAAACGAACGGGCCGAGCCGCGGACGCTACGTGACCGCTTTGAGTCTCAAAGCCCTGCCGGATGGCGTCGAGAAGCCCATTACCGGCCTGCCCTCGCAAGCGAAGGTCCGCTTCGCGGATTGGTCACCGGATGCCCGCCACGTTTTCTTCGTCAACGTCAGCGACGCGTCGGCGGACGCAGGCTTGAGTCTCTGGATCGTCGATGTGGAATCGGCGCAAGCGCGGCGCATACCGGGCGTGGCCCTGAACGGGATTTTCGGCCCGCCCTGTGAATGGCTCGGCGACAGCCAGGGTCTGATTTGTAAGTCGGTGCCGAAGGCAAGAGGATCGGCTCCAGTTCGTAGCGAAGTGCCGACCGGGCCCATAATTCAGGAGAATCTCGGGCAGGTCACGCCCGGCGCAACCTATGAAGACTTGCTGAAGAGTCCTGAGGACGAGGCGATCTTCGACTATTACGCAACTTCGCAAGTCGTGCTCGTTGCCCTCGACGGCACAATCAAAACACTCGGAAAGTCCGGCGTAATCGAAGGCGCATCGGCTTCTCCCGACGGGCGCTATGCGCTGCTCGACGAGCGCCATCATCCGTATTCCTACACGTTGCCTTTCGAGAGGTTCC
>DATEBK010000151.1:0-9487 GCA_035287825.1 Terriglobales bacterium | reverse complement strand
AGTTCTTGGGCTCCAAGCTACAATCTTCAACCTAGCTGATTATTTTGTTTGGACTGGCGTTTATCTGGGTTGGCGCGCCGCCGGCGGCCCCGCGACTTTTGGCGGGAATCGGTGTTTACATTTTGTGGGCGTCGCAATCGTCCGGCAAAGTAAAAGGTGCAGCTTAAGCGACGCCAGCGGCATCTCTAATAGGTGGAGGCCTCACAATGAACACGCAAGAGAGGTTCCGGCAATTCAATATTTTCGCTTTTCTCAAAGCTGCCGAGTCGGCGATGTTTCGATCCGGTAAGCAGATTTTGGTTTTTGTTTTGTCCCTGGCTCTGTTGTCCGCGACCGCGCCAGTGAGCTTGCTGGCCCAAGATGCGCCGCAACAAGACGCTCAGGTACAGACCGACGCTCAAGCCCCTCAGGAGGGTGGCGGCCAAGCTCCGGCTTACGCGCAGCAGACGCCAGAGCAGTTGCAGCGCCTGGTTGCGCCCATCGCGCTTTATCCCGATTCGCTGGTGGCGCAGATCCTGGCCGCATCCACGTTCCCCGATCAAGTCGTCGAAGCCGATCGCTGGGTGCAGGCGCATCCCGATTTAAAGGGTCAGGACTTGGGGCAAGCTGTTGACCAACAACCCTGGGATCCAAGTGTGAAAGCGCTCACGGCGTTTCCCTCCGTCTTAGGCAACATGGATAAGAATTTGTCGTGGACATCTTCTTTGGGCGACGCTTACTACAATCAGCAGCAGGATGTGATGGATGCCGTGCAGGTTATGCGCCAGAAGGCGCAACAGGCCGGCAATCTTAAGACTACACCGCAGCAGGTGGTTAGCAACGACGGAGACGACATCGACATCGCGCCCGCCGACCCCGCAGTGGTCTATGTTCCCGCCTACGATCCGTGGCTGGTTTACGGCTATCCTATCGTTGGCTGGCCGGGCTGGTATCCCTATCCCGGAATCTGGTTTGGCGGCCCGTATCTTTCCTTCGGAATTGGCTTTGGTGTTGGCTGGTTCGGCGGTTTCGGCTGGGGATGGGGGCACTGGGGATTCGACTGGCACAACCATTACGTGCTCTACAATCACGGACGGTACTTCTCCCAGAGCAGAACGTTTTATAACCGCAACAATTTCTACCGGGGCGGAGCGCGCGCCGGCGTCTACAACCATCCCGGCGGATCGCCCCGGCCTTTCAACGGCAATCGCGACGCGGCCCGAGGCTATGCTGCTCCGCGCGGTGAAACTGGAGTTCGCTCAGGAGCCTTTAGCCATATCGACCACGGCGGACAGACCAGAAGTTTCTCCGCCCGCGGGCAGTCGAGCTTCGGCGGCGGTTCGCGTGGTGGCGGCGGATCACGCGGTGGCGGTGGACGTCGCTAAGTTAAGCCTCAGCCTGTGGAAGGACGGGCATTCTCGCCCGTCCTTCACGGACTTAGCCCTGACCTGGATAGGCTGCCGCAAATCGGCAGCTTTGAAAATTCTAAGTTGGAGATGAGCGATATGTGGCAAAGAAATTTGAAATGCGAAAGCCTTCCCGAATCCAACCTCCGGAAATCCGATCCGAAATCTAATCTCCCAAAAATAGCCGTTCTGGCGATGATCGTGGCCATGTGTTTTCCCGCTATCTCGAAAGCGCAGCAGCCGGGCCAGAAGACCTTCAAGTCAGCGGAAGGCGCGGCCAATGCGATGTTTACCGCCGCGAAGAATAACGACGAAAAGGCCATGCTCGAAATCCTGGGACCAGATGGCAAGCAGGTGGTTTCCTCCGGCGACGAAGCCGAGGACACCGAACACCGCGCGAATTTCGCCCAGCGCTACCAGCAAATGCATCGCCTCGTGATCGAGCCCGATGGGTCGACCGTCCTTTATATCGGCGCCGAGAATTGGCCGACGCCGATTCCGCTCATGCATAAGGGCGCCGCGTGGTATTTCGACACTGAAGCCGGCAAAAAGGAAATTCTTTATCGTCGCGTAGGTCGCAATGAACTTTCCGCCATCAAGGTTTGTCAGGAGCTGGTCATGGCGCAAAAGGAATATTCGGCGCAGCACAACGGCGAGTATGCACAGCAAATTTTCAGCGACGAAGGCCAGCATAACGGCCTCTACTGGAAATCTGCCGATGGCGAGCGGCAGAGTCCGGTTGGACCGCTTGTCGCAGGTGCTGTTGCCGAGGGATACGCCAAGAGTCAGGTGGGCGCTCCGACTCCATATCGCGGCTACTATTTCCACATCCTGACGGGTGAGGGCAAAAAGAGTTTTCTGCAGGATGGCAAAATGACCGGCTTCGCCTTCGTCGCCTATCCAGCGGAGTACCGATCGTCTGGTGTGATGACTTTTGTAGTTGGCGAAGATGGCGTGGTCTACGAAAAGGATCTTGGCAAGAAGACCGAAGCTATCGCCAAGAACATGAAGAACTACACAGTGAGCGCCGGTTGGCATAAAGCCCAAGAAGGGCAAGAAGACGCCGCCAACCAGATGCCGAAGTAAAGAACCAGGCGGTTGGCGTCAACAGCGGGGGAGCGGTCTGGAATGACCAGTGAGATTCGCTTCCGTTCGGAACCTGTGCTCAAGAGTCGTCGCACGGGTTACACTGCAAGCAACATGCGTGTTCTGGGGATTGACTGCGGCACCGAATACACCGGCTACGGCGTAGTCGATCTTGTTTCCGAGGGCCGTAATAACGATCGCTTGGTCTGCGTCATCTGCGGCGCTATCAAAGTTTCTCCACGCGATCCCATGCCCACGCGCCTCTCGCTGATCTCCATCGGATTGCGCGAACTCATCTCCATCCATCGCCCCGACCGGGTCGCTATCGAAGATGTTTTCTATTCGGCCAATGTGAAGTCCGCCCTGAAACTCGGGCAAGTCCGGGGAGTCGCCATGCTGGCCGCCGCCTCCGCCGGACTCGAAGTCGCCGAGTACTCACCGCTCTCCATCAAATCAGCGGTCGTCGGATATGGCCGCGCCGAAAAGCATCAGGTCCAGCAAATGGTGACGCGCCTGCTCAATCTCGATCAGATCCCCGAACCGGCCGACGCCGCCGATGCACTCGCCATCGCCATCTGCCATCTGCACACCGCCGCCACCAAAGAACGCCAAAGCCCCTCCCAGCCAAGGACGAGGACGGCCGCCAAACTACAACCATTGTCATCCTGAGCGGAGGCGAAAAACCCGACCCCGGGTCAAGTTACCGCCGTCGTAGTCCCAATCTGCCCAAAATCTAAGCCGAATCTGTACTGAATCTTCTCCGAAATTGTCCGGAAATCGAATTTGCCCTGTGCCACTCGTTAGTGCATCTGGCGCTGACTTTGGGCGATTCTCACGCTATGCTTGAGCACGATTTGTTTTGAAATCTGATCGCATTTTCAAGCTCCAAAATTGCCGCGCGAGATTCATGTTCGCGCCAAATCTGTCACACAGAGGAGTTCATGAGCCTTCCCCGTTTGGCTTCTGCTACTGTCATCGCTTTCACCCTGTTGTCCTTGTCAACTCTAATGCAGGCGGCCCAGACCGCGTCCTGCAACTTCACCACGTTTAACGCCCCCTCGGGATATTCCCTGAGCCAGGTCAACGGAATCAGCGACGACGGCACCGTGGTCGGTCAGTTGAGCAATAACAAGACTTTCGAAATCGTCGGTTTTTCGTACACCGCCGGCTCTGGCTTTACCGAGTATGAGGTCCCGAAATCCCTGAACACCTGGACCTACGGTCTCAATGCCAGCGGAGCTAATGCCGGATCCTACCAGGACAAAAATTATCCCGAAAACATTCACGGATTTGTCCTGCAAAGTGGCAAGGTGACTGAGGTCAACTATCCGAAGGCGACCAACACCTGGCTATTTAACGTCAATCAGGTAGGAAACTCGGTCGGCAGCTTCAGCGCGGGGTCGGTCACCAAGGGGTTTATGCTGGCGAACGGCGCTTACACTGCGATCACCTATCCGAGTTCGCAGACCACCTTCCCGATGGCGATCAACAATAACGGCGTGGTCGTCGGATACGGCACCAGCGGCTTGGTCAGCACCGGCTTCGTCTGGCAAGACGGCAAGTTCACTAGCGTCCAATATCCAGGGGCCAAGTACGGCACCGGTCTTTCCGGAATCAACGATTCCGGCATCATCGTCGGCAACCATTTTTCGGCCGATAGAATTTTTGGGTTCATCTATGAAAATAGCGAATTCGAGAACATCGATTACCCGGACGCGACCTTCGCCGTTACTGGAGGCATCAACAACAGTGGCGTGATCTCGGGCCAGGCCTACTTCAAGGGAGGCAATAGCGTGGGCTTTACAGCGGTATGCAAGTAACCCACTGAAATCGTCGGAACTTCGCCTGGCAGCCGGGCCGTCTCAAGCGAGGCGGCTCGGCTGTCTGCTTCACCAACGCTCTCGACTTGGCTACCCGCCCGTACTTTGAACGCCGGCACTTGACACTGCTGCCTCCATCCACAATCATTACTGCAATTCATGCTCCGTCGATCCACGCTGCGCCGCCCGATGCTGCGAACATTTCACCTTTCCTGTCTCCTCGTTCTTGCCAGCACTTTGGCTGGGACTCTCTTTTCTGCGGTTTTCGTTTGCGCTCAGTCCCAGATTCCTGCAGCTGACGCGATCCCGACGCTGACGTTTACCCTTGATTTCCCCGGCTCCCAGCCCGAGCACTACTCGTTTCGCATTCTGTCCACCGGAGCCGCCCACTATCAGTCAAGCGGCCGACAATCCCCCGAGCCTTCAGCGGATTCCGATTCCTCTGCCGCCACAATCGACAGTTTCGACTTCGATTTCACACTGGCTTCTGGCATGAGCCAGAAAATCTTCGACTTGGCAGCTAAAGCCGGCTATTTCAAAAAAGATGTTGCCTCCCATCACAAAGGCATGGCGTTCACCGGGGAAAAGAAGCTCACATACAAAGACGGGCAGCGCAGCGGTGAGTCCACGTATAACTACACCACCATTCCGGCCGTCGAGGAACTTACCAGCCTGTTGCAGAACATTGCGGCCACGCTCGAATTCGGACATCGCCTGCAGTACGACCACCACTACCAGAAGCTCGCTCTCGACGAAGAACTGAAGCATATGGAGGAAATAGCTCACGACAATGAACTGGCCGACGTCAGAGCCATTCAACCGATCCTCGAACAAATCATCGCCGATCCCTCCATCATCAATATGACTCGCGCCCGCGCCCAGCGCCTGCTGGAAGCCTCTGCAGCGCACTGAAGGCTTCTACTCCGGCTTCTTACTCTGCCTTCTCACTCCACGACAATCCCCGCATAACCCACCACCGACTCGTAATCGCCGGAGACCTCTCCCGAAGTCGCGTATCGCACCAGCGTGGCCCTGGTTGCGCCCAGAAGTTTTGCCGCCGTGAGCATCGCAACCGTTGGACCAAAGCCGCACATGCTGATGCGTTCGTTCATCACAACATCCCAAAGTCCGCGCGCGTCCAGGGCCAAAACACGGTCAATGGCTTTACCGTCTTTCACCCGGGTAACTGCATCCGACTCATAATGATTCATGTCGCTGGAGGCGACGATCAAGATTTCTTCTTTTTCGCGCTCTCCCCGCGGTCCAGTGATCGCATCGGCCAACGCCTCGCCCAATCCGTGAAGTACTCCAAAGTCTCTCGTCCCAATCACGATCGGAACGATTTTCAAATTCGGCTGGATCGTCTGCAAAAAGGGAAGCTGGACCTCGATAGCGTGTTCACTGCGATGAGCAGCACTGTCTTCCTGTAGAAGAGAGAAGCGGTCGAGCAATCGCGCGGCCAGCGCGGCATCCGGCGCCACATTGCCCAGTGGTGTTTGCCAGCTAGTGGCAGCCATTACCGCTAACGGCCGTCCCCTGCCCGTATGGTTAGGGCAAAGAATCACGCAGCGCTCAGGAATTTCAAGCTGCGAATACACGGCTCCGGCAACCGGCCCCGAGTAAATATATCCCGCATGGGGAGCGATGCATCCGATGGCGGAGATGCCTCCCCTGACGCCTTCGCCAGGCGCCGTGTACTTGCGCACGTCACGCCGTAACTGCTCAGCGCTTTCCGGATAAAACCTGCCAGCAACCGCGGGAGTTCGCAGAGCGGAAGTCATAAACAGCTCGTGTGGAGCGTACCTGTTCTGAGCACAGCCGAAGGGGCCTCGTCCGCTCACCCAGCTCGCCAGAATAATGCCGAAAGGATTATGAACCTGTCTGAGCGAGCGCGCGAAACAGGGCAGCCGTTCTTTCCAGCGTCAGCGCTTCTGCCCGAATTGCAGGCTTCACCCCGCTTTTCACCAACGCCCCACGCAACGCGTCCTCATCATACCGCGTCTTCAAATTATTCCAGAGCGTTTTGCGCTTCTGCCCAAAGCCCAGTTTCAGAAAGGCAATGAACTCGGCCTCCGGAACTCGCAGCGACTCGGCGCGAGGCTTGATCGTAATGCGTACCACACTCGACTGGACTTTCGGCGGAGGATTAAACGCACTCGGCGCCAGCGTGAAGAGTTGCTCGACCCGCCCATACAACTGTGCCGTTGCTGAAAGCAAGCCATAGTCGCGGCTTCCGGCCGATGCTGCCAGGCGGTCGGCCACTTCCTTCTGCACCATGATCACAATCGTCGAAAAGTAGCGATGGTTTTCGAGCAGCCGAAGCAGAATATCGGAGGTGATGTAGTACGGCAGATTTCCGATCACGCGCGCCGGTTCCGGCGTGAAATTCAATCCCGTGCGCAAGCTGCCCGGCTTGGCTCCGAACACCGTGTCCAGTTCGATCTTCAGGAAATCGCCTTCGATGATTTCGACATTCGGATACAAAGAGAAGTTCATACGTAACTGCGCCGAAAGGACGCGATCCAATTCGACGGCAATCAGGCGTCGCGCCTTTCGCGCCAGCAACTCGGTAATAGCGCCACGTCCGGGGCCAATCTCCAGCACGGTCGCCTGTGAGACATCGCCCAGCGCTTCCACAATGCGCAGCGCCGCCGCTTCGCTCTCCAGAAAATGCTGCCCCAGTTTCGGCTTGCGCGGATTTGTTGCTTCGCGGGCGACCTTCGGCACGTTGACCCTCTTTCTTCGCGGCTTTAGACTGGTTAAAATTGGCGATCCGTAATTGGCAGTTTGTAATTTGAAAATCGCGGAGTTGGTTTTCGAATTACAAATCACCAATCGCAAAATCTACAAATGCCCAACCAAACTTCTACACCAGTCATCATAACGTGAGCGAGGCTTGCGCGGTTCTCGTTCAGGAGGCTCCTTCGCAATGCATATCGCTTTCGCTGCATCCGAGTGCGTTCCTTTTTCGAAAACCGGCGGATTGGCTGATGTGGTGGGCGCTTTGCCACGCGCCCTGGCCGCTCTGGGACATCAGGTCAGCGTCTACGTTCCGCGCTACCGGCAAACCGCGCTGACCGATCCTGAAACGGTGGTCCGCAGCATCACCATTCCGTTCGATGACAAGTATCGCTTTTGCTCCGTCGTCACCGCGGGCGCAAGCGCCGGAGTGCGGTTTTATTTCATCGACTACCCTCCGTACTTCGACCGCGAAGCGCTTTACGGGACTGCTGCCGGAGATTATCCTGACAACGCCGAGCGTTTTGCGATGTTCTCACGCGCGGTGCTCGAAGCTTCAAAGGTGTTGGGAGTGCCACAGGTGTTCCACTGCCACGACTGGCAGTCTGCGCTGGTGCCAGTGATGCTGCGGACGCTCTACGCCGAAGATCCCGCTTTTCGCGACGTGGCCACGGTCTTCACCATCCACAACATGGGCTATCAGGGATTGTTCCCGCCCGATACGCTGCCTCTGCTCATGTTGCCGTGGGACCTGCTGGCAATGTCGAAAATGGAGTTCTTTGGCCAGGTTAACTTTCTGAAGGGCGCGCTGGTCTTTTCCGATTTCGTCACCACGGTCAGCAAGAAATATAGCCACGAAATCCAAACCAGCGAGTACGGCTTCGGCCTGGAAGGCGTGCTGCGCGACCGCGCCGCGACCGTCACCGGAATCCTCAACGGTGTGGACTATGACGAGTGGAGTCCGCAGACCGATAAGCTGATCGCCGCAAACTATTCGTCGCAGGACCTGAGCGGTAAACGGAAATGCAAGCAGGACCTGCTGAACGCTTTCGGCATAACGAACGCCGAAGCGAGAGTCGATACAAAAGTTCCGGTGATCGGTATTGTCTCCCGCTTCGCCGCGCAGAAGGGTTTCGATCTGATCGCGCAGATCATGGACCGTCTGGCGCGCGAAGAAATGATCATGGTCGTGTTGGGATCGGGCGACAAACTCTACGAAGAAATGTTTCAGCGGCTTCAGAAGCAGTTTCCCAACAAGATTGCGGCCAAGGTCGCATTCGACAACGGGCTCGCGCACAAGATCGAAGCGGGCGCGGACATGTTTCTGATGCCCTCACGCTACGAGCCTTGCGGGTTGAATCAGATCTATAGCTTGAAGTATGGGACGGTCCCCATCGTCCGCGCCACCGGCGGTCTAGACGACACCATCGAACCCTGGGACGCGCGCACCGGCAAGGGCACGGGTTTCAAGTTCCACGACTACACCGGCGAAGCGCTGCTGGCGACCATCAAACAATCTTTGCTCGCCTATCAGGACCCATCGTCGTGGCAGACACTAATGCGCAACGGCATGGGTCGTGATTTTTCCTGGGGAGCGTCAGCGCGCGAGTACGGCAAAGTCTACGAACGGGCGCGGCAGGTGCGAGCCAGCGCCCATCCAGTCGCTACGGAGTTGAAGAAAGAACCGGTGCTGGGCTAATCGTTTTTGAGCGCTGGGCGCTCGATCGAGGTCCCCACGCGGTACACTTTTGCAAGCCGTTTTTTCGCTCCATGAGTACCTACGCGTCGTCTCCTTCCGTTCGCACCATCTTCCACGTCGACATGGACGCCTTCTTTGTCTCGGTCGAAGAACTGTTTGATCCTTGTTTGAAAGGGAAGCCGGTGGTCGTGGGCGGGCAGCGCGACGAACGCGGAGTCGTCTCTGCGGCATCGTATGCGGCGCGGAAGTTTGGTGTGCACTCGGCCATGCCCCTGCGCACGGCAGCGAAACTTTGTCCGCAGGCGATTTTTGTCAATGGGCATCCCGAGCGTTACCGCGAGTATTCCGCCAAGGTGCATGAAGTGCTTGGCCACTTTTCTCCGCTGGTTGAGATGGCATCGGTGGACGAGGCCTATCTCGACATGACGGGGACGGAGCGCTTGCATGGGCGTCCATTGCGGTCGGCGCATGCTCTTCATGCGGCGATGAAGTCGAAGACACAATTGAACTGCTCGATTGGGATCGGGACATCGCGGCTGGTGGCGAAAGTTTCGTCGGCCAAGGCCAAACCGAACGGCGTGCTTTGGGTGTTGCCGGGGCAGGAGGCGAAGTTTCTAGCGCCGCTTGAGGTTGGCGATATTCCGGGTGTCGGCAAGGTGATGGAGCAGAAACTGCACGCGCTCGGCATTCGACAGGTGGGCGATCTGGCTCGACTGGAGGAACGCGATCTCGAGCAGCGGTTTGGAAAGTGGGGACTG
>DATEBK010000150.1:0-12265 GCA_035287825.1 Terriglobales bacterium | reverse complement strand
CGGGACGGCCAGCGGAGCAATCAAGGCGCCGACGTTGGCGCCAGAGTTGAAAATCCCGGTCGCCAGCGCGCGATCCTTCTGCGGAAACCATTCGGCTACCGTCTTGATGCATGCCGGGAAGTTGCCCGACTCACCTAATCCAAGCACGAAGCGGACGATGGCAAATCCCGCAACCGCGCCGGGAACTGCGATCAGACCTTTCCACCCTAATGCTCCGGCCAATCCGTGGATGACGTCATTCAGGACGGCCACAACGCTTGGAAAACTCATCAGCGAATGACTGGCGGCGGCCGCGGCCCATACCGCGACGGCAACCGCATATCCCAGTTTCGTCCCGACTCGGTCGATGAATCCCCCGACCAGCAGCAGGCCCAGGGCATAAGCGAGGGAAAATGCCGTGACGATATATCCATAGCTGACTTCAGTGAGTCCAATGCCGTTCACCGGGTTTTGCAGCACCGGTTTAAGCAAAGCCAGCACCTGCCGATCCATGTAGTTGATGGTGGTGGCAACAAACAGCAGTGCACAAATCTTCCAGCGGTAGCGGCCGGCTTTTTCGCCCATAGTGTCCAGCGGCGGCGTGGTGCTCACAGATACTGTCGCGGCCCGGCAAGAGACTGGTGAGGCATCCATGAGAAGAGCAACCGCCCTGGAATTACTTTCGATTCGCTTTCAGATCACGATTATTGCGTTGCCACCTGGGCGGGTGCCTCCGCATTGACGTGTGCCGTGGGGAAGGCGAAATATTTGACGGCATTGTCATGGCAGATATTCTTAACCATCGTGCCGATCAATTCTTCATCGTCGGGTAGTATCCCAGCTTCCACTTCATTTCCCAACAGGTTGCACAGGACGCGACGAAAATATTCATGGCGCGGAAATGACATAAAAGAGCGAGAGTCGGTCGTCATCCCCACAAAGTGCGCTAGCAAGCCGCAGTTCGATAGCGTATTCAATTGCCACTCGATGCTTTCCTTCTGGTCGAGAAACCACCAGGCGCTGCCGTACTGGAGTTTGCCAGCGAGACTGCCATCCTGGAAGTTGCCGACCATTGCGGCAAAAGTGTAGTTGTCCGCAGGGTTGAGATTGTAGAGGATCATCTTGGGCAGGCTATTTTCCGTGTTGAGTCGATCGAGATAATTGGAGAGTGGAGCGGCTTGCGGCCAATCGCCAATCGAATCGAATCCGGTGTCTGGCCCCAGCGATTTATACATGCGCGTGTTTGCATTGCGGTAAGCGCCGAGATGCAACTGCTTCGTCCAGCCCTTCTCGGTGTCGAGGCGACCAAAGAATAACATGAGAAAACTGGCAAACTTCGCGGACTCGAGGGCCGTCGGCGAGTTGCCGCTGCGCACTTTGTCAAAGACCTGCTCCGCTTCGCGGTCGGTGCAGGGTTCGGCAAAGCAGAAATCCAAACCATGATCGGAGAGGCGGCATCCGCGGTGGTGGAAATCGCCGTGGCGTTTGCCGAGAGCCTGGAGCAGGTGGGCAAGCCGCGTTACATCGAGGTCACAGACTGCCGCCAGTTTGTCGATCCACGCGTTGAAGACAACCGGATCTTGAGTGCGCAGCGCTCCATCGGGACGGAAGCCCGGCAATACGCGAACCGCCGGAAAGTGCGACGCAATGCGTTCATGGTGCTCGAGCGAGTCGACCGGGTCATCCGTCGTGCACAGCGTTTCAACCCGAAACTTCTTCAAAATGCCGTGCGCGTTCAAATCTTTACCCGCGAGTCGTTCGTTTGCCGACTCCCACGTCTTACGCGCAGTTTGCTCGTTGAGCAATGAATCGATGCCAAAGTATCTCTGCAATTCCAGATGCGTCCAGTGATACAGCGGGTTGCGCAACGTGGATGGGACCGTCTGCGCCCAAGCGAGAAACTTGTCGTAGGGATCGGCATCGCCGGTACAGTAGCGCTCCGAGATTCCGTTGGCTCGCATGGCTCGCCATTTGTAGTGATCGCCTTCGAGCCAGATCTCATAGAGGTTGCGGAACTGCCGGTTCTCCGCAATATTCTTGGCGGAAAGATGGCAGTGGTAATCAAGGATCGGCTGCCCGGCTGCGTAGTCGTGATAGAGGCGGCGAGCCGCTTTGCTTTGTAATAGGAAATCTTCAGTGATGAATGCCATGTACGTATCTTTCAAGGACCAGTCAGCTCAAAAAGAACCGTGCTCACGTCTCCCGGTTTCCACCCGAAGACGGTGCGGCCCTGCCGCGGCCTCCAGTGCTCGCAATCGCAATTGCCATCGAGGACGCTCTCTCCGGCGATGCAACATTCTCCTGTCCGAAAGCATAAATGAACGGAGAATAATTCTTTAGCTCCATGCCTTCCCGGCAGGTAAACACCGAAGGATATGTCTTGCTATCACGACTAACGAAGTCGGGCACTGAGTTGCCGTCAAGCCACTGGCCGCCGGCTCGGTTGACGACCAGTTCGCCAGAATTCGCTAGAACTCCAACCGCACCGACAACTGAGCATCACGCGAGCTATTCGCCTGGCCACTGACGGTGCCGAAGCTGGAGCTGCCAAAAGTCGTGCCGCCTACGAGGAAATCGGTGTGATTCGTGAGGTTGTAAAGATCCCCTTCGAAGGTCAGGTGCGCGCGCTCAGTGAGAGCGAAGTTCCGGCGCAGACTAATGTCAATGTCATAGTTTCCCGGCCCATACATCCCGAACGGAGCCGTGCGCGCCGCGTCTCCGAAGGTATAGGCATAAGGAGAACCGGATGCTGTAAGGGTTGCGATGGGGACAAATGCAGCAGAGTTCAGATAGCTTGGGGAACTGGTTGGCGTGGCGCCTTGCCCCCACTTGCCGTTGATGCGTCCCGGCCCCGCAAAGCCCGGCGCGACGGTTGGGTTGCAGGTGATGCTCTCGGCGGGATTGGTCTGGCAGGAAGATCCCGTGATCGCCAGCGGCGAGCCGGAGTAGATTTGCAGGATTCCGGAGAACTTGAAGTTGCTGGCGAGGGCGCGAACAACTTTGTTTCCGCTGCCGATGCCCTGCGCTCCAAACGGCAGCGACCAGACACCGGTCGCAATCACGTGCTGCGGCTGGTTCGTGGTCGAGACGCTGCGCTCGATGCGGTCCACCGGCCATGATCTGCCATCGTTCGAGTAAGCCGCGGGGATGGCGTAGCCGGAACGATAGGTTCCTCCATCATCGATCGACTTCGACCAGATGTAATTGAACATGAAGGTCAAGCCTTTGAAAGCCCGCTGCGTGACTGAGACCTGTAGCGAGTTGTAGTTGGAGTTGGCGACGTTGCCATAGGCGTCGGTCATGCTCTTGTAGTTGGGAAATGGGGAGAGGGCCACCGAAACGTTTTGTGAAGTGTTGAAATTCGGAGGGAGAGTGATGCCCGCAGCCGCCAGAGTCGACAACTGCGTCGACGTCAGGTTCTTGACCTCAGTGCTGAGGATGGACCCGAGGAACAGGTACTGAGGCGAGAGTTGATTGATCCACTCGCCGCGCGCGCTGCTGCTGTCTGGGCTTTCAAAGTGCCCCTGCGATCCAACATAGCTTATGCTCAGCACCAGATTGGGCGTGACCTGTTGCTGAAGACCGACATTCCAGTCAATATACTGCGGCGCGCGCCCACCGTAGTACGGATCGCCATAGGTGACGCTCTGCGGCGTGTGGGTATACGGAGCGATCGTCGAAAAACCCAAGGCGTAGTTGGGACCGGAGGCAACGCCGGCGGGCGGAGTATAGGCAGGATAGGGTTCGTCCAGTGAGTACTGTGCCACGCCGTTTGTCGAAGTCGTCTTCGGAGAGGCCTGAAAGCCAAGAATACCAGTGCCGTTCTGGGATATGGCGCTGCCGGCCACGGCGTTTCCGTGCGTGTACATCACCCCCCAGCTGGCGCGGAACACCGTCTTGGGAAATGCCTGAAAGGCAAGACCCAGACGAGGCCCGAACTGCTTCTTGTAGTTGTTGACCGGCGTGCTGCAGTTGCAGGTGTTGGTGCCGTTGCCGGCAAACTCAAGCACGCCCGCAGTCCCGGAGGCGTTGGTCAGGTTGGGATTGAAGAACGAGAGCACGTTGTGGGCTTCCCTGTATGTCGGAAAGTAGTCGTAGCGCAGTCCCAGATTCAGCGTCAACTTGGGCAGCACCTTCCAATCGTCCTGAACGTACGGAGAGATCGGACGGAAACGCGCCCCCGTCTCCTGTACCGCATTCTGGGTCAGGCTGCCGGCGTCAATCTGGCCGACCAGGAAGCTGGCGTAAGACAGGCCTTCACCGGGATTGATCATCGTTCCCGAGGTGTAACCGGCGGTCTCGGAGGTCGCGGTCGCGAGCGTTAACTGGCTGCTGCCGCCCGTATCCAGAGTGTACTGATATTGCAGCCACGCGATTTGTGTGCCGAAGGTGAGCGCGTGCTTGCCAAATTCCCACTGGTAGTTGTCGATAATGTAAAAGGCGTTTGAGATCTTCTTGCTTCCCGTGTCTCCCCCCCACTGGGTCGGTGCGTCAGTCCCGGCAAATGTGACTTCCGGAAAAGAAGTAGAAGCCTGACCGTCGGGCACACCCGTGATCCCCAGGGTCGTTGCCGCCCAGGCTGGGTTGTTGTTGTCGAGATTGAACGACGGGCTGTAATACCGCGCGAAACCGTATTTGAACTGGTTCACCATGTGCGGGTTGATGACGTACGTATCTTCGAAGATGTCAGTCTTGGTCTTCGGCGCATATCCCTGGCCGTAGTTAAAGGGCAGCGGCCCGTTGTTTCTGCCCGCGGTAGTTTGCGCCGCCGCGCCGATGGCAGCCTGGCGGCCCGCCGCGATAATGATCGACATACTGTGCCTGTCGCTGAGCGTATAGTCGACGCGGCCGGTCGCCGTGAAGTTGCTCAAACCGAACGGCAGTCCGGCGAGAAAGTTATTGGTCGGATTCTGGTTGGCATACATGCTGGCCGGTGGTAACAGAGCCTGGATGTTGTTCGCCACTTGCGAGAACTCGGTGGGGCAGATGACGTTCGGCGTAGTCCCATTGCAGCCCATGAACTGTGTGCGCGTCGTCGCCGTCGAACCGGTCGAGGGATCGAAGATGTTTACTCCCAGCGCGCTGAAATCGCCCGCCCTTTCCGCCATCGTCGGAAAAGTCTGCAAGGTCGGGATCACACCCTTCTCGTAGCGGTAGCCGTCATAGTTGCCAAAGAAGAAGAGCTTGTTCTTAATGACGGCACCCCCGAGCACAATGCCATACTCATTCATGTGTTCCGCAGGCTTGGTCGCCGTACCGGTGTCTGGATTGATAAGCGCCGGCGCATAGAAACCCCACGTGTCGAGCGCAGTGTTGCGAAAGTATTCATACAGTGCGCCATGCAGCGTGTTGGTTCCGCGCTTGAGATCGAAGTTCTGCACGCCCTGTCCTTCGTAGATGGCGGAATAGCCCGAGGTCTGCACCTGCAGTTCATTTACGGCATCGACCGAAATGGCGGACCAGATGAAGCGATTGTCACCTTCCTGCGAGACGTTGAAAAACGGAATGCCCTCGATGTAAACGGAGGACGCACCGCCCTTGCTTCCGGACCCGTCGATAGGCCCGGTGTTGTCGGTCAGGTTGTTGTTGGTCTCGTTGTTCTGAACACCCGGCATCAGCAGCACATAGTCGCTGGCACGCCGCTGGTCGGGTTGACCGCCCGCGCCCATAGCAATGGGCAATTCGGAATAAGTCTCCTGCGCCATCGTGGCGCCGAGCGTGGCGTTGCCAGTCTGGATTTGCTCTTGCTCCTCGGTAACGGTCACTACCTCGCTCGTTGTTCCCAAGGTCAGGTTGATGTTGACGGTCGAAATTTCGAGCGCGTTGACGACGACGTTCTCCTGAGTTGTCGTTTTGAAGCCCTTGGCAGTGACGGTAACAATGTAGGTATCCGCGTCAAGAGGAGAGAGCGCGTAGTCGCCGGCTGAGGTCGTCTTGGTGGTCAGCTTGGTGCCCCGCGTCGTCGAAGTGGCGACCACGGTTGCGTCCGGAACCGCGGCGCCTGCAGGGTCGATGATCGTGCCCACGATCTCACCTTTACCGGAGAGTTGAGCAAAGGCAGAAGCGCCAGACAGCAGCAGGAGAGCAGCAAACAGGACGAACCTGGTCCTGGTATCAATCTTACCGAACGTCATTTGGATGCCTCACGGCCTAACGCTCGCATCGGCGAGCACAAGAGGTCAGACCACTTTGTCTGCGAAACACATATAGTGGTTTATTGCTCGACTGTCAAGGGAAAGTTTCGCGGACGGCAAAGATTCCATTTCCTATGACCCAGGGTGGCAAATCTGGGCAAATGTCTGCTACAGTGCTAATCTAGCCCGTGTACGACGATCCCGGCTCGACTGGAGTACAGGTTCTGAAGCCTACTCAAATTGAAACCACGCATGAATCCGAGTCCCACCTGACCATGCAGGTGGTCAACCACATTCGCGCCATGATCGAAGATGGCACGCTCAAGCCCGGCGAGAAAATTCCACCGGAACGCGAGTTTGCGCAGAAACTGAAGATCAGCCGGGCCAGCCTCAGAACCGGCATTGGATACATGGCTGCCATGGGAATCATGAAGGTTCGGCACGGGGTTGGCACCTTCATCGCTGAAGGACCGCCCGAGATTGGCAAGTCGTCGCTCGGTCTGCTGGGAGCGCTCCATGGTTTTAAATCCTGGCAGATGTTCGAAGCCCGCCTGCTGCTTGAAGGTAAGATGGCCGCGCTCGCCGCCGAGCGCGGCAAGGAAGAACATTTCACGCTGCTCGCCGAGGAAGTCGCGGAGATGTACGCCACGATTGACGATCCCGAGGAATATCTGATTCATGATGTGCGCTTTCATCGCACCATCGCAGCGGCCTCCGGTAATCCGATCCTCGCCTCTCTGATGGAGACCATCACCTCCGCGCTTTATGATGGCCGGCGTAAAACAGTAGGACTAACCCGGGCGCTCAAAGACTCAGCGGATGTCCATCGCGAGATTTATCGCGCTATTCGCACCCGAAATTCCAGCGAAGCGCAGAGGCTCATGGAACGCCACATTCAGAGCGCCAAGGATGCGCAGGACGACGAAGAGCGCATGGCCTCGCGCAAGCGCAAAACCACAAGAACTCCAGCCAATGGCAAAGTTGCGGTCTGACCTCTTGGTCCGTTTGTTCGTTCCCGAGCGCTTCGTGGACTGGCAAGGCTCAATCCACTTTGGCCAGCGATTGACTACCATTTCTGAAATGTGGTATGACCACTGGGGTCAGAAATCAGAATGGAGATGCTTTCCGTGGCTCGACGTTTTTCTCTCGTGCTTTGCTGCGTGCTTCCTTTCTTCGTCTCCACAGTTTCGAAAACTCTACTCGCGCAAGACAGGCGGACCGTTGTCGAACCGCACATTCCTTCCGTCTGCATAAAGCTCGAAGCGAGCCTTAGTGCGCCGCACGGCCGGTTGAGCGACGCGGATGAACAGCGCACCGATACCGAACGCCTTCAGAACGCGATCGATCACTGCGAAGCTGGCAAGGCCGTCGAACTCCACGGCACTGGCGGCCGGAATGTTTTCCTAGCCGCGCCCTTTCACCTCCAGCCCGGCGTCACACTGCTCATCGACGCCAATTCGGTGCTCTATGCTTCGCGCAATCCCCGCGATTACGACCTGACCCCCGGCAGTTGTGGAGTCATCGATCAGAATGGCCACGGCTGCAAGCCCTTCATCATCGCCGATCACGCGCCCCATAGCGCCATCATGGGCGATGGTGCCATTGATGGCCGCGGCGGCGAACCGCTGCTGGGGCAAAACAATTCATGGTGGGATCTCGCTCATACCGCCAAGATCAACGACACGAAGCAGAACTGCACCCGCATTCTGATCGTCCGCGAGTCAGACGATTTCATTCTCTATCGCATCACCCTGCGTAACTCTCCCAACTTTCATGTTGCAGTCGAGAAGACAAACGGCTTCACCGCCTGGGGAGTTAAGATCGACACTCCCGCCACCGCTCGCAACACAGACGGCATCGATCCCTCGGCTTCGACCGATGTCTCCATCCTGCACTCCTACATCCGCACCGGAGACGATGACGTTGCCATCAAAGCTGGAAAGACAGGTGGCTCATCTCACATCACCGTTGCGCACAATCACTTCTACTCCGGACACGGAATGTCCATCGGCAGTGAAACCAGTGGGGGATTGAGCGCGGTGCGGGTCTCCGATCTCACCATTGACGGCGCCGACAACGGGATTCGTATCAAGAGCGATCCCAGCCGCGGTGGTCTGGTACACGATGTTGTCTATGAAGACGTTTGTATCCGCAACGTCAGAAATCCCATCATCCTCACCCCCAAGTACACGCTATTGAAAGGTAACCTGCTTCCCGTTTATCGCGACATCACGCTGAAAGACGTACATGTCGTCACCCAGGGGCTAGTTACGCTTGAAGGTTTCGACGCTGCGCACAAGCTCGGCGTGACCCTCGACAATGTTTTTGCCGACGCATTGCCCGCGAACGCTCTTCACGCCTCGAATGCTGAAATCAACCTCGGCCCGCGGCTTGGCAATCTTATTTCTGCCGGAGCGCACGGCGGAGAAGACGTGACTATCACCGAACTGCCCGGTAGCACGACCGGCGCTCCAGTCTCATGCGAAGGACGGTTTGAGCAGTATCCCGAAAACCTGACGGCTCCCCGCTCCGCCACCCCCGCTCCGCCCGTCGATAACACGCTCTACGTCGCTGCCGACGGGAGCGGAGATTTCTACTCCATTCAGAAGGCGCTCGACGCCGCGCCCGATAATGGCGCAATGCTGCTGATTGCGCCCGGAACGTATCGTGAAACCATCTCGATAACTAAGCCCAATATCGAACTTCGCGGCAGCAACTCTGACGCGTCGAAGACTGTAATCGTTTTCGATAAGAGCGCGGGCTCATCCGGCGGCACGCTGCACTCGGCTACCGTCGAGATACGCGGAGATAATTTTCGTGCCGAGAACCTCACCTTCGCCAACGACTGGAACGCCACACACACGCAGGTACCGGTCGGTTCGCAGGCACTGGCCGTGCTGGTCGCGGCCGATAAAGCCGTTTTCAGCAACGTGCGCTTTCTCGGCAATCAGGACACGCTCTACTCCGGCAGCCGCAACTGCGCTCCCGACGGCGAGCAATGTGTTCCGACGCGACAGTACTTTACGCATTGCTACGTTGAAGGCAACGTTGATTTCATCTTCGGAGATAGCAAAGCGGTTTTTGACCACTGCGAGATTCACAGCACTCCGCACTCAGAAGGTTTTATTACTGCGCAATCGAAGCATTATCCGGCTGAGGACAGCGGTTTTGTCTTCAACCACTGCACGCTGACCGCCGCTCCCGGCGCTACAGACGTGTGGCTTGGACGGCCTTGGCGTCCGTATGCCAAAGTCATTTTTCTCAATACAGAAATGGGCGCCCACATTCTTCCCGCAGGTTGGCGCGAATGGCACCCAGGAGAAACGCATTCGATCGAAACTGCGTACTATGCCGAATACAACTCCCGCGGCCCCGGAGCGCACGCGGGTGAGCGCGATCCTCACACCAAATTTCTGACTGCCGACGAAGCCCTTCAATTTGAGACCAAGACTTTTTTCGCTGGTTGGGATCCCGCCGCCCCATAGCAGCTCCGTCGCTTGACTGAACCAGGAAAGCTGCTTCTAATGAGGACGAGATCAAGATGAAGAGCGCAGTACTGAAGCTCGATGCCAAAGACAACGTCCTGGTCGCGCTCCAGAATTTGCGTCAGGGCGAATCGATCAACTTCGCCGGCGAGACTTACGCTTTGGCCACAGACGTCCACGCCAAACACAAATTTGCCACGGCAGATATTGGGGCCGGCGGCGAACTAATTATGTACGGCATTCTGGTGGGGAAAGCGCGGCAAGCGATTCGCAAAGGTGAGGCGTTGACCACTCTGAATACCGTTCACGAGGTCGCTCCTTACCACGGTAAGTCGCGCGAATACGATTGGCATCCGCCCAATGTGGATCACTGGCGGCAGCGTACTTTTCTCGGATATCAGCGAGCGGACGGGCAAGTTGGCACCCGAAATTACTGGCTGGTGGTGCCGCTCGTCTTCTGCGAAAACCGCAACATCGATGTATTAAAACAGGCCTTTGAAGAGGAGCTCGGCCTTGCTCCGCCGAAAATCTACCGGCAACAAGTGGCGGAACTGGTCAGGCTTTACCGCGAAGGCGCGATAAGAGACATCGGAATAAACGCGGAAGAAAAGATCCCGCAACTTCCCGCGCTCTCCGATTCCAGGAACAAGGTTTTCAAGAATATTGATGGCGTCAAGTTCCTGATGCATGAAGGCGGTTGCGGAGGCACGCGTGAGGATTCCAACAATCTTTGCGGATTGCTTGCCGGTTACATCCATCACCCCAACGTTGCCGGAGTAACCGTCCTCAGTCTGGGCTGTCAGAATGCGCAGATGGCGATTCTACGCGAGCAAATCAACCGCCGCGATCCAGCGTTCCAGAAGCCGCTCCTGATGTTCGAGCAGCAACAAAGCGGATCCGAGTTCAAAATGCTCTCCCAGGCAATTCAGGCCACTTTCCTCGGGTTGGTGGAGGCTGACAAAGCCGAGCGCACGCCCACGTCGCTTTCGCGCCTCTGCGTCGGTTTGAAATGTGGAGGTTCCGATGGATTTTCCGGCATCTCAGCAAATCCGTCCGTTGGCTACCTCTCTGACATGCTGGCGGCATTGGGGGGACGTACGATTCTCTCCGAATTCCCCGAGCTTTGCGGCGTCGAGCAGGGGCTGATCGATCGCAGCGTCAATAACGAGGTCGCTGACCGTTTTATTCAATTGATGCGCGATTACGCGGCCCGTGCCAAAGCGGTTCACTCCGGTTTCGATATGAATCCTTCTCCCGGCAACATCCGCGATGGCCTTGTGACCGATGCGATGAAGTCCGCCGGCGCGGCTAGAAAAGGGGGCACGTCACCGGTCACGGCTGTGCTCGATTATCCGGAGTACGCCTCTGGGTCGGGATTACACCTGCAGTGCACTCCAGGGAACGATGTTGAATGCGTAACGGCACAGGTCGGGGCTGGTGCGAGTGTGATTTTGTTCACGACCGGATTGGGTACGCCCACCGGAAACCCCGTCGCGCCTGTAATCAAGATCTCCACCAACTCCGATCTGGCGAAGCGCATGCAAGACATCATTGACATTGATACCGGCAGTGTCATCTCGGGCGACAAGACGATAGAGCAAATGGGCGAGACAATTTTGGAGTCGGTAGTCCGGGTAGCGAGCGGCGAGGTTCGAACCAAGGCAGAGGCGCTGGGGCAGGACGATTTCATTCCGTGGAAGCGAGGAGTTTCGCTCTAGGAAATTCCGCGCCAGCGGTGATCCGGCCCGCTCTGTGCAAGCCGATTTCTGGCCGACAAGTTCCCTTATCCCAGTTGGCTTCCGCCTAAGGAAGCCTTTCAGCGTAGCCGCGCCACAAGAAAATCCGGCCAGGAGGGGACTTTCCTGGCCGGTGAATGCTACACAACTACAAACTTCTGCTAGAGAATCAGTCAGAGAAATTGAACGCGCCAAAGAGGTCAGTGAGCGCGGGTGTGTTTGTGGGAACGTAGGGGTTGCCATTCGTCGTCGGGTTGGGAAAATTGTCCCGGCTGCGGGAGCTGATGGTGCCAATTTTCCAGTTCCTCTCGATGAACTTGTCGATGGAGACGTGGTCAGCGTAGTCGTGGTTTACAATGCCGCCGGTCGAATACTTGGAAACCACCAGCAGCGGGATGCGCGTGCCGTCGCCGAAAAAGTCCAGCGGTTGCACGTAGCCGGAGTCATAGTAGCCGCCGCCTTCGTCGAAGGTGATGAAGATCGCCGTATCGTCCCAATACGGCGAATTCTGCACCAGGTCGACGATCTTCTTCGTGTACAACTCAAACACGTTGAGCTTCGAAGATGAGGGGTGCCCATCGGCATAGCCGCTAGGCTTGGTGATCGACACCGCAGGCAAGGTTCCTGCGGCGATATCCGAATAGAGGTCAACCACATCTTTCATGTGGGCTGCGACTTGCTTCGGGTTCGACATGATGGAGCTGTCGTACTGGAATGGGTTGCAGATGTTGCAATATTCGTCGGCGTTCGGCCCGTTGGTTCCATAATTTAACTGGTATGGGTCGGGCACGTAGTTGTTCCACTGATCGCCATAGTATTTCCAGGAAATACCGTTAGCGTTCAGGTCATCGCCGATGCTGGGCGTCGACGAGGGCGGAACCGTGAACGGCGTGTTGGCCGGATTCTGATCGATATAGGCATTGTTGCCATT
>DATEBK010000149.1:0-5981 GCA_035287825.1 Terriglobales bacterium | reverse complement strand
ACCGATTTTTGGCACAATATTACTGAATCCCTATCAGTGGTAAACTAAAATCCTTGCAACGCCGGAGAGGTGGCCGAGAGGCTGAAGGCGGCGGTTTGCTAAACCGTTATAGGGTCTAACAACTCTATCGAGGGTTCGAATCCCTCCCTCTCCGCCAGCTTCAAATACCTCAGTTAATTACATGCAGGACTCATCCACGGCAAGCGAAGGGCTTGCCGGTGCAGATGTCCCCAGATTCCTTCGGTCACTTCGCGACCTCTAGCGGGCTCGTGGTCCCTCGCAAGTCACGCTCGCAAATGGCAGCTTGGCCACCTACAGCGACTGCGTTTGTGGAGCGGCTCTCCGGTCCCGTCGAATTTGAGAGTTGGGGTCCGCATGTCCATTCCGTGCTTCAGCCAGAAGAATGCCGCGATTCGCAGCAACTGGTGGGAGTCACCCCTTCAATAATCGATTGGCTGGCTCACCCCATCTCTTTAGCGAGCACTCCAGGTTCAAGCCCAGCAAACCGGCCGGTGTGCAGGGAGGGGTCGCATTATAGCCATTTAGGGAGGCCAGGGGAGCTGGTAAATAGCACGTCGCCTTGCGTCGGATTGTCACGGCGGCGACGCTCTTTCAGCCGCTTTTGCGCAGCCGCTCATAGCACTTAGGTAGTGGGCACAGACCTAAAGGTCGTAGTTCCCTTTTCTTTCGCAACTGTATTGCAGGGTCGTGGCCGTTATGACAGCCACTTCATCTCCTGCCGGGTTCGCAATCGTCGTTTTACTCATGCTGGCAAGATCCGAAGCATCCAGCGTGATATCTCATGTCGTCCCTGTGCGACGTTCTACGATTCAGTTATCGATTCCGCCGCAAGTCAGGCGGGTCTATGCAAGCGGAATTTGCATAGACCAAGACTGTTCTGTGATTGCAACGCCTTATCACACCCAACTGATGGCCGGTAAAGCAAACCTCGGGATTATTGGCTCGCACACGGATAAAGTGTTGTCGCTTGCGAACTCCAGCGACACCATGCAAGCAGATGTGCCCACTGAGAAGGGGGACCTGCACTACAGCATTGCACACGACATTTCGTTCATCTACACGAGAAAGCCAGTCTCGCACAAATTTGGGGCTACATATTCTTACAGGGCATTCGCCGGTGAGAAGGTGACGGTTGCGGGCTACTGGAACGGGAAATTCGAGGAGCAACCGGCGCGATTGCTCGGTGTAAACGTCAGATTGGCCATGGGCAACGCCGTCGTCGACGAAAACCTCATCCTTGACATTCACTTGAATCCTGGGCAAAGCGGAAGTGCGGTGCTCGACGACAGGGGAAACCTTCTGGGAATGATTATTCTTACGGGCAAGCTGAAATTCCCGGGCCACGACATGACCGCCTCGGTAGCCCTTTCAACAAGCACGATAGGACGTGCGTTGCGCACGTTAGATGGAAAATTGGGGAATAGCATCTTTCCCGAAATACCCGAATTGGCACATGTCACCAAATTGGGTGCAGTGCCGTACGAAGCACTGCAGTACCGGGAGGACGACACGCCTTCCGATACCTCCCCAGTGATTCCCGAGTTCACGGCCGAGCCCGCAGATGTGCCCGACGCTGTTGCCAAATTGAGAACCGCGGCCCGAACCGCCTCACAAACAATGAGGAATGTGATTGCCAGACAGTGCCTGGAGCAGGGAACCGAGAAGCCAATCTGCGACGAGGTGTCGGTTGCTGACGGTCAGCAGTTATTCAGGGAGATCCGCAAAGATGGTAGCTTGGGCGAATTCAGAGAATCCTTCCCGATACAAAAACATGGGCTCTGGACCGAGACGGATTGGGCTGACAGCTTAGACTACATCGCGGAGAATTCCTGGACCTTCCAAGGCACCGTAAATGGCCGTTATGTCTTTAGCTTCAAATCCGGAGCAGAAGACGATCGCTGCTATTGGGAGGAGTACCCCCAGGGTGTTTTGCTGTTCGGGGGAGGGCATCCGGTATGGAAGGGAGCGGTGCCATGCTTCGAGCAGATTCTGACCGATCACGACTTTAATGTATTGTTCGCCTTCACTGAGATGACCCCGACCGCAGACGACTGCCTGACCGAGTCAGTGCAATCGGCACTCTACTTTGACTGGGAGACGCTAAGCGGGCTGAGGATGCCAGTATTACTCCCGATAAGGGAGCTATTGGCGGCACAAGTGAGGAAGCAAAAGAAGCTCCTGTATACGACGGTTTCCTGGTCTGACTACAGGCGATTCTCGGTAGATCATAAGATCTCTGTAGCACGAATAAATCCTTGACCGACTGTTGCCTTGGTTAATTCGCCTCCACGAATCAAGAAGACCATGGACACCGTCACCGATCCCGAAATGATGATCAGGATTCACCATATTGTATGAAGAAACTCAATATGATGAGTTGTGCCGACAAGGCCCGCCAAGAAAGTCGATCCACCGACATCCTCACGATCCCGGCACCCGTTCTCAATTCATGGCGCTTCCCTATGCTTTGGGGCGGAAATCTTTCACTCATTGGCTGAGTTCTGAGCGAAGTCGCATGGTTTGAAGAGCTGTTGATGGACGGGGAGCCAAAATAGGCGACTCGGACTGGATAATTGGGAAAAACATTGAGAACGAAGTCGGAGCCTCAGTCGGCTTGGTGTTGCCATCTATTGCAATGCGCAGATCTCGAGCCCCTAGGGGCTATTGGCGTCCAGACGCGGACTGGGAAGGCAAAATGCAATCAGCGTTTGCGGGAAGACGATATGCGGAGATTGTTCATAATTTGGTGCGGCCGATGCGGCCCAGAGCTGCTACCAGCGCATCGATTGCCAATTGGGCGGCATGAGCCGAGGCCACAGGCAAGCCACCGACAGCGCCGCTGACATCCTCGCGCCGCAACTCCCTGGCCTCGTTCAGCCTCATGCCCGTCGCCAATTCGGTCAAGGCCGAACCGCACGCAATCGCTGCGACGCATCCCCGGGCCTTGAATTTGACTTCTGTAATTCGGCCCGCGTTTTCTTTCAGGGTTAGTCTCAGCACGTCTCCGCAAACCGGATTCTCAATTTGCGCAACGGCATCAGCATCGGAAACTTCCCCTGCATTTCGCGGGTTCTGAAAATGATCAAGTAACTGCTCGGAATACATGGAACGGCAATTGTAACTGGCACCCTCTGGGGCCGTCTAACCACGCTGCGGAGCGCTGTCGGGAAAATAAAACGGCGGTCGCGTTCGCACGGCCTGCAATCAAAATGCCGCGACCAGCAGCTCAAGGCAGAGAGCAGATTCCAGAATCCGTCGGCATCCGGACGGAAAGCTTCTCCCTCTGCGGCGTTCATCTGCCGACGATGATTTGATTGGAGGCCCGCGCGACGGCGCACCACGTATTACTGGCCTTGGAGAACGACATGTAACTCCGCGTAGTCTTCCGGGGTGTTGATATTCACCGCGACCAGCGGATCGTCGACTCTCACGTATTGGACATGCTTGTGGTGTGCATGTTCAATATCGCGTGCGTTCGACGTTGCCGGCTCTTGCAAAAACGCTGACATGATTTCGCGTCCGATGAGATAGGGATGCCCGTGATGACCAGAATACTCAGGTACGATTGCCCAGACGTTCGGGTCCGCCATCGAAAACGCAACCCGCAAAGTCTGCAGGGTCACAGATTTGACTGGAGGCCGGTCAACCAGCGTCACGATTGCGGCATCTCGACCGTGATTGAGCACCTCCTGCAAACCGACTTGCAACGAACTGAACTGGCCACGCTGGGGATCGCGGTTGACGACGAGAGAAGCACCATGAGAATAAATAACTGGTGCAAGTGCTGCTTCGTTCTCTCCCACCACCACCAGGATGAAGTCTGTGGCCGATAAAAGCGAACGAATCGCGGCAGAGAGCAAAGTGTCGCTGGAAGCAGTTTGCCCGGCAACGAGTGGTGGCCACGGCAGTAGAGCTTTATCCTGGCCCATGCGCGAGGATTTTCCCGCAGCCAGGATCACACCGCCAAAGCTGGCTGTCAGGCTCATGCAGTGAAGATATCAGGGAATAACTGGCAATTGTCGATTTCTTGATTGCCAAAATTAAGGCAATGCGGGGGGTAAAATCGGCTCAATAAATACTTCGAGCATCCCACCGCAGACCAAGCCTGTATCGTATTTCGGATCCTGATTCAAATTGAAGCTCACGCTTCGCGGCTTCTCGGATTCCATCACCTCGCGCGCGGCCTGCCAGACATCAGCCTCCACACATCCTCCACCAATCGTGCCGACAATTGAGCCATCGTCGCGCACCAGCATTTTCGCGGTGCGGAATGAAGGAATCGATCCACGCACATTTACGATGGTAGCAACCGCGCCGCGGCGTCCCTCGCGGCGCAGCTGGACGATTTCTTCATAGATATCCATGCGAGACGACGACATAACTTCAGCTGTGATTATCAGTCGGTTAACAGAAGGGAGTCAAATAATCGAATTTCGTGAAAGGTTGAGCTGTGGTGGCGTTCATCCTCCCCTGGGGGTGGTTTTTCATTCGCCGTCACTCGTGACAACTTCCACAGCCGATTTGCTTTGCTTCTTCAGGATATCTCCCAGCAAGAAGAGGTCGGTGAGCAGCGCTCGAAGATGGATCGAAGCATTGAGGTTGTCAATCAACTGGGAACTGATCGCGGGTTGAGCGAGAACCATTTCGATGGCAGCCAGAGAGTCACGAGAGTCGCGATCAAGCACCGCGATGAACGCAAGGTACTTACCCTCGGGCTCGAGGCTTTCCTGTTTGACTGCCATCGCACACGCTTCGGGCAGACCCGTCAACGCCATCACAGCTCGCCGCAGGAACTCACGGACTTGTCCCCCCGACTTGCTTCCTCGATCACTCGGCAGCCCCTGGGCTGCGTATGCCAGCAGGAACTCATAGCATTCTTCCACCGCTTCACAACGATCGCAGATCTCAGTGAGCATCGGTCAACCCTCGGCCTTCGGCGCGGTTCGATGTCGATGACAAAGAAGCAGTCTCGACCCTCCAACGCTCGGGATCGTGCTCTTCCAGGTAGAAGTCGCGGTCCATCCATCCAAAGATCATCGATTTCGTAATCGCGCGTTTCTCTGGCCGGAGTCCGAAGTAGACGTGCATCATGACGAGCGCAATCAGTCCCACGCCTGCCAATCCGTGGAGCACATACATCAGGCCCCAGGTCATATCACTGAACAGGTAAGGATTCCGAGGGAAAAAGATCGTGCGCACGCGAGACATCATGAAAACGCCGGTAAGAATTACCGACAGACCGCACAAGATAATGACACCGTGAAAGAGTTTGTTTTCCAGAGGATACTTGGCAAACTTTCGCGGCGGCGGCGCGGGTATTCCAAAAAAGCGGCGAACCCTTTTCCATGCGTCGTCCACATCAATGCGGTCGGGCCAAATCGACCAGAAATCCAGCCAGAAGGAAGCATGAATGATGTGAAAGACGATGGAGACGGTTAACACTGCGCCAGCGATCCAATGATAGGTCACCCAATTAAACTGGATACCCACCTTTGGAAGGAAGGCGGTAAACAGCAACGTGAACATCGAGGCAGCCATGATCCAGTGAAACATCCGTGCGACCAGCGAGTGCCGGGGAATGCGCTTGGGTATGCTGGCCGAAACCGCGGAAGAATCATCTGCCGCGAACACTCTTGGTTTGGCGAAATACATCACGTAGCTGGCGTGAACCATCAGGAAGAGCAAACCCGCGATTACGGCAACCCAGATAAGGAACCAGGCAATATGGATAGGGACACTCTGCCCCCACGGACTCGTGGCCCACTCTAAGATGTCCATTTGGCCTCCTCCACTCCGCTGATGGCGCGTTTCACGAGATTCCGCATCAATGGAATCTTGTAGGCATTGAACTGCAATGGAACGGCTCCCCGGACGGAAAGTTTTCCCGCCATCTCGCCAGTCGCCGCATTCCGCGGCTGGCTACGAACGGCATCTTCGACTGGCTTCAGCCTTAACGGCCT
>DATEBK010000148.1:0-3396 GCA_035287825.1 Terriglobales bacterium | reverse complement strand
CTGGATTTTTAAGTTTCTGGGGCCGGTGCGGAGCGATCATTTCCTCGGTCGACTCGCGGGCCGAACGGACCATCCGAAGCCATGGTATTACGGCCAAAAAATAACCATCAAACCTCTGCCCTGCCTGGAAATCGGATACGCCCGCACGATGACCATCGGCGGGAAGGGTGGAGATCCCTTTACTCTGCACAACTTCCTTCTGAGTCTGTTCGGTCAAACCAGCAACAAGCTTCCGGGGCATTCCGTTCCGGGAGATAACGATGACGAAATGGACTGGACGTTTTACGTCCCTAAGGTACGGAACTACATCATTCTGTATGGCGAAGTGTATGCGGAAGACGATTTCATCGCCTGGCAGAGGCCGGCGTCGGCTCCATTCCGGCCGGGCATCTACATTACGCGCATTCCGGGCGCGCCGAAATTCGATCTTCACATCGAAGCCGCTAACACGGAAACTCCCGGTTGGAAGAGCGGGACCCACGGCAACGACGGTCAGTACGTCTACTACGATTCTGGATACCATCAGGCGGACACCAACAACGGCTTTCTGATGGGCAACACGGTCGGCCGCAACGGCCAGACCATTCAAGGCTGGCTGACCTATTGGCGGTCAGCGGTAGATACTTTCCAACTGATGTACAAGAATAATTATGTCGATCCAGCTCTCATTCCGGGAGGCGGGCGCTGGCAGGATTACTCGCTACGCAATGAATTCCATTTACCGTCAGGAATGTACATAAAGAGCCAAGTGCAGTATGAGCACATCACGCACTACCCATTGCTTTTTAATGGGCCACAGCAAAATTTGACAGCCATTGTGGAGTTGGGCTTCATTCCCCATGGTTCAAAAGATGGTTCAACAAGATGGTGAGCAGAGTTCTCTCGAATCGGGTCGGTCCGATCAGATTCCCAACAGGTTGATTTGCAATTTGGTATATCCGTGTTCGCGCGCCCACAAATCGAGGGGCGTTGTCGCAATCTCATCGACGACCGGAACCGCCAGCCCCGTTTTCGTTAAATCGATCGTCTTGAGATAGGTATGGCAGGTATCGCAAACGTCTACACGGACGTGTGCGATTTCGGGCGCAGAATAAAACGCCATCTGCGGCTCCCTTTCTTCACCGCATGCCGGACAATAAATTCGTCGAAAACCCCACTCGTGGGCGCAGAGGACGCAAATCAAAGACTTTTTGCCGCCGTCGCCCTCGCTGCGCAAGACTCCGGCGATAGGCTTGCCGCCGCAGAACGGGCAGGTAGACGGAGTTCCGTCCAAACTCGCGGTTTCGCGGTGGTCGGCAAGATATTCGGCGTAGGGTTGAAGAAATAGCCAGGCCAGCGAGCGGTCGGAGTAAGACGGATCGTCCCAACTGCTGCCGTCGATCGGGTCAGCGCCTTGCGCGGCCACATTCAATTCGAGATCCCCATGCCAGAAGTCTTCGATCGCGTGCTGCCATCCTGCGGGGCCTTTTTGCGCCAAGCCGGCAGCAGCTTCAGCCAGCGTCGAAGGGGCAATTTGCTGGATGACGTTGAGGAATCCAGAAAATTGGGGCAGCAGGAGAAAAAGATCTAATTCATCCCGCAACGGCCGGTCTGAGGAAATTTTTGGAGTGTCGGCAAGAGCTTTCTGGATTTCCCCGTACAAGCTCTTTTGAAAGGTTGCTATACGCGAGTAATAGCGTAGTCCTTCGGCGGAGAAGGGATAAGTCGAGGCCAGTTCATCGGCGCGACGGATGCGACGATCCCACTTCGGATCGGTCATTGTTCCGATGGTGGTTCGGATCATTGTCCCGATCGAGGTTCGGAACGAGGCTGGGCTTCGGGGTTAGGTCGGGATCCAGTGACCTGGTAATACCATGTTCGATGAAACGTCCACGCCCACGAACGCGTGACATATCCACGAATCATCGATCCAAAACTGCCTTCTTCCAGCACCGCACTCATGTAGACGTGGATCAAGAAGAGCCCGATCGTGATTAGCGCCACGCTCGCGTGAACCAGAATGGCGGCATAGCGCAAGAAACGCAAGCTCCACGGGAGCGCCTCAGTGAACCACAAGATAACCCCTGAGAGCAGCAGAAGGATTACGCCATAGAAGATTCCCCAGAAGAATAGTTTTTGCCCGTAATTGAAACGCCCGACCGGAGGCAATTTTTCATCTTCATTTTGGATGTAATCCGGAATCGCCTTAGCCCAGGCGCGATCGGAGGCGTCAATTTCCATATCGCGACGCCACTCTGTGAACGTCCAGCACACTGAGGCTGTGAACACCAATCCGAACCACGGGTGCCACAACCTGGCCACGGGGCCGCCGCCCACAACCGCGGCCAGCCAGTACAGATACGGTGACCAGAATGCCAAGCCAGTCATCAACAGGTAGGTGTAAGAGAGAGCACCAATCCAGTGATTGACACGCTCCGTAAGCGTGTATCGAACGATTTCGTCCTCATTCTGATGAGCGGTACTGGAGCGCGAAACGGCGTCGGTCGTCATACACGCCTCTCATGATTCACTACTTCACCGGGGGGAATTGGTTCTTCCTTCTTCGGCCCAAATCGCATGTAATGCATCGCCATGCCCAAGATTCCGCCCACGATCGCTATATTTCCCAGCCACTTCAGCGGAGTTTTCCACAACCGAACCGATAGTGGAACGTGAGGATCGCTGGGCAGTCCGCCATATAACTCCGGGTTCTTGGCATCGTGCAGAACATAGATGACATGCGTTCCGCCCACTCCCGGAGGATCGTACACTCCCGCGTCGGCGAATCCGGAAACATCCCGAAGTTGCTGCGCCCGCGTTTCACCCAGCTCCTTCATCTCGGTCTTCGTCCCAAAATGCAGGCATCCGGTGGGGCAGGCTTTGATGCAAGCCGGTTCCAATCCCTGCGAAACGCGGTCATTGCACAGCGTGCACTTGAAAACTCTGCGCGTCGTCGGGCTGAATTTGGGAATGTTGAATGGGCATCCCGTGATGCAATATCCGCAACCGATGCAATTCGCTTCCTGGAAATCAACGATGCCATTGGCATACTGAACGATAGCGCCGTCGGCGGGACAAGCCGCCAAACAGCCCGGATCGGCGCAGTGCATGCACTGGTCTTTGCGCATCAGCAGCATCATGCTGCCGTCGGCGCGCTCGTGTTCGTTGAACTTGATCAGGTTCCAGTAATTCCATGCCGTTTCCGGCATGGTCTGGTAACTGTTGTCGAAGGTAGTCTCGGTGAAGGTATAACCGTTCCATTCGAGGCAGGCCACTTCGCACGCTTTGCAGCCGATGCAGGTAGTGGTATCGACCAGTTTGCAGACGGTGAACTCCCGGTTCAACCCTTCACCAGCAACGGCCCCGGCGTGGCCCGAAATCCGGATTATCTCTGTTGAGGCCTGGCTCATTGTCGTT
>DATEBK010000147.1:0-9860 GCA_035287825.1 Terriglobales bacterium | reverse complement strand
GCTTCGCAACTCTCCTACGTCCATCATGAGCACCTCCATTACTCGAGACTACAATCACTTCTTCTCTTCTCTCCGCATCCTTAAATACGCCTGCATCAGCGGACGCAGATCGCCATCCAGCACCCGGTCCACGTCGCCGATTTCCAGCTTCGTGCGATGGTCCTTGATCATCCGATACGGTTGCAGAACATACGACCGGATCTGCGATCCGAAATCGATATCCAGTTTCGAATCCTCAATCTTCTTCGTGACCTCGCGCTTTTTCTCCAATTCGTATTCGTAGATCTTCGACCGCAGCATGCTCATCGCCTTGTCTTTGTTCTTGTGCTGCGAGCGCTCATTCTGGCAAGCAGCCACCAACCCCGTCGGTATGTGCGTAATCCGCACCGCCGAATCCGTCGTATTCACATGCTGTCCGCCCTTGCCGCTCGAACGATACGTGTCAATCCGAATGTCATCCGGCTTGATATTTACCTCAATGCTGTCATCAATCTCCGGAGAAACATACACGCTGGCAAACGACGTATGCCGCCGTTTCGCCTGATCGAAAGGAGATATCCGCACCAGCCGGTGCACTCCAATTTCGCTCGTCAGATAGCCGAACGCATATTGCCCAATCACCGAAAATGTCGCCGACTTGATTCCCGCTTCTTCCCCCGGCTGGTAGTCATACATCTCAGTCTTGAAGTTCTGCCGCTCCGCCCACCGCAGATACATGCGCAGCAGCATCTCGGCCCAATCCTGCGACTCCGTTCCCCCCGCCCCCGGATGAATGGTCATAATCGCATTCAGCCCATCGTTCGGCCCCGAAAGCAGCGTCTCGGTTTCTACCCGATCCACCAGCTCCCGCAGCGACTCCAGATCGCGCTGCAAGTCAGCCGTAACGTTCTCGCCTTCACCGGCCAGATCGAAATAGGTAGCGATGTCGTCGCTACGCCGCGCCAAATCGCCTTCCAGCGACAACATGCTTTCCAGGCGCTTCCGCTCGCGCATTACCTGCTGAGATTTTTCAGGATTCGACCACAGATTCGGGTCCGCCGCTTGCTTTTCAATTTCGGCAAACTGCTGGCGCAGCTTGTCCGCGTCAAAGATACTCCCGCAGATCGTGGACCTTGGTCTTTAATGAAGTGTATTGCTGTTCCAGTTCATCTGCCATTGCTTGCCACCCGGCTTATCAAACTCGGCCAATCGCCTGTCGTTCGTCCGTGGTTCTTGCTAACCACTAACGACCATCGACTAACGACCTTCTCGAAACAAAGCGCATCAGCAGCGCTCCTATCGAAATTATCGCACACAGATATGCGAACCAATCCCCATGCCGCGTGTAGAAAGTGGTTCCCTCCCGCAGCGCATAAGGCGCGTCAAGCGCAGTCCGCACTTTCCGCGGAGTAGCCGCCACAATCCTTCCATAAGGATCAATCGACGCCGTCATCCCCGTGTTCGTTCCCGCCAGCAGCCACCGGTCGTTCTCAATCGCCCGCATTTCCGTTTGCTGCAAATGCTGCGCCCACGCCCCGCTGTCGCCATACCAACCGTCATTCGAAATATTCAGCAGCACTTGCGCGCCCTGCAGCGGCCCTTGCCGCACCTCATCGGGAAAAATCGATTCATAGCAGATAAAAATTCCTACCCGCTCGCCTCCCGCGTCCAACGGAGCATGCGATGCACCCCGTTGAAATTCTCCAACCTCCTTCGTTAGACCTCCGGCAAAAGCAAACACCTGCGGAAACGGTAAGTACTCGCCGAACGGCACCAGATGCACCTTGTCATACCGTCCCACCCACTCGCCCTCCGGATTGACCATCGCCGCGGAGTTGAAGATCTGCGACCCCTCGCCGCCGCCATGCATCGCCGGTTTAATTCCAATCGAACCCGCCACCACCCAGCTTCCCGACTCCTTCGCCAGCGCGCTCACCGCACCTCGAAATAAAGGATCGTTCGTATAAAACGGCGATGGCGACTCCGGCCACACCATCAGGTCAGGCCGTCGAGAATCTTTCGTTTCTCCCGGCGGATGCAAACTCAGCCCGGTCAAGTCTCGCAGCGTGTCTTCAAAATATTCTCTCGTCCACGCCCCGCCCTCAAGAATCGGAACATTCGGCTGCACCAGCAGCGCGTTCCGGTCTGCCGGCACCGGAGGCGGTACCAGCAATCGTCCCGCCTGCAGAATCACTGCCGCCCCGCACGCCGCCACCAGCAACAATCTCTTTCGTGCGCGCGGGCCCAGAAACGCCGCCGCGAACACGCTGTTCACCAGCACAATTTCAAACGACAGCCCGTAAACGCCGACCAGACCCGCAATCCGCGTGAGCCCAAAATTTCCCGTCTGCGAATATCCCAACAGCTCCCACGGAAATGCCGTGATCCGCGTCCGCGCCAACTCCACCGCTACCCAAAGAAACGGAGCCGCCGCCAGCGCTCGTTGAATCGCCGCCCCCGACTCCGCAGGTTTTAGTCCAGAGCCGCCCGCTCCCGCCACCAGCGCCAGCAGCATTCCAAACAACCCGTGATAGAGCCCCACATATAAGCAGAACAACAACAGCGCCAGCGCCGCCACCGGAACCGGCAGTCCGCCATACCGGTGCATCGTGTCGAAGATCCAGTAGCAAGTTCCCGCAAACCACAGGATGCCGCACAGATAGCCCAGCAGAAATCCCTGTAATGGAGTTGCAGGCAATAACCGCGCCTGCCCCTCGACCTCCAGTTGCAGCGTCTCCGAACGCCGCGCCCGCAAAATCGCGGCCAGCAGCGGCGCCACTGCAATCCACGACAGCCAGTAGAGGCCGGGCAGCGGAAAAATAACGATTTGCAGCCCCGCTGAAAGCGCGGCTAGAAACCAGGCGCTGGAAGAGATTCGTCGCACACGCCAGCATAACAAAGTCTCACCACAGCTTGACCGCCTCCCGCGCAGGTCTTAAATCCTCTATAAAAAGTCGCCGCGCCAACATTTCAAATTGGTCAAGCCGCCCGGTTTCAAATACCATTGTCAACTTATGGGTCTGCTGATCGTGACCGCGGCGGTGCGGATTCTCGAAACCATGTTCGTCGTTGGAGCCATTGGCTCTGCGGTGGTTCTCGTGCTAAGCGGAATTGAAGATCTCAAGCTACTTCTTGGGTTGGAGGAAGAAAACCGCTCCTAGCTCGACATGGCCTCGCTCCCACCCACTTCGCCGTCCAACCGGGTTCGCATCGTCGTCGCCACCTCGGTGATGCTCACCTTCATTTCCTATTGGCGCGCCGCCGCCATCGTGCTTAATGACCTTGCCTCCTCCGCCTTCTACGCCTGTGGCATCGCCGAGCAGGCCGTAGGCAAGTCCGCCCCCTGGTTCATCGTCGCGGTCATGCTCTTTTCTTTCGCCGTGCGCGCGGTGTATGTCGAAAGCTGCTCCATGTTCGTCCGCGGCGGCGTCTATCGGGTCGTCAAGGAGGCCTTGGGCGGCACTTTGGCCAAGCTCAGCGTCTCCGCCCTGATGTTCGATTACATCCTCACCGGTCCTATCTCCGGCGTCTCGGCGGGCCAGTATATCGTTGGCCTCATCAACGAAATCATGGTCACCGCCGACCTCCATGGCTGGATTCCTCGCGCCCTCCACAACCTCTACAACGGCACGCCCCAGCTCAACATCAATTTAACTTCTGTTGTCTTCGCCCTCGCCGTCACCATCTATTACTGGTGGGAAAACACCAAGGGCATTCAGGAATCCAGCAAAAAAGCTCTCCGCGTCATGCAGATCACCACCGTCATGGTGGTCATTCTGCTGGCCTGGTCCGTGATTACGCTTTTCAAGACCGGCTACCATCCAGTTCCACTTCCCACCCCCGAAAATCTTCACTTCTCAAGAGAGTCGCTCGGCTTCCTTCGCCATAGCTTTCCCGAACAGAGCTTGGCCAAAATGTTCGGCCTACTCGGTATCCTGATCGCCTTCGGCCATTCCGTTCTGGCCATGAGCGGCGAAGAATCGCTCGCCCAGGTCAACCGCGAACTGGCCCATCCCAAGCTCAAGAATCTCAAGAAAGCCGCGATCATCATCGCGCTCTATAGCTTCATCTTTACCGGTTTGTCAGCATTGCTCTCCGTCATGCTGATTCCCGACGCGGTTCGCGTTCCGGTTTATAAAGATAACCTCATCTCCGGCCTCGCCATGTACATGTGGGGGCCGTTGCTCCTCCGTCTCATCTTCCGCGGATTTGTCGTCGTCGTCGGCTTCCTCATTCTCTCCGGTGCCGTCAATACCGCCATTATCGGCTCCAACGGCGTTCTCAACCGCGTCTCCGAAGATGGCGTCCTGGCCGACTGGTTCCGCTTCCCGCACCGCAAATACGGAACCAGCTCCCGCATCATCAACCTCGTCGTTCTCCTGCAGATCATCACCATCCTCGCCAGCCGCGGCGACGTCTACGTCCTCGGCGAAGCCTACGCCTTCGGTGTCATCTGGAGTTTCACGTTCAACAATCTCGCCATGCTCGTCTTGCGTTTCAAATACAAAGGCGTGCGCGGCTGGAAGGTTCCGCCCAACCTCACCATTGCAGGTCACGAACTGCCCATTGGCCTGGTTTCCGTCTTCCTCGTCCTGCTCGCGACCGCCCTCGTCAATCTCGCTACAAAATCCGTTGCCACAGTTGCCGGCGTTTCCTTCTCCGTGGTTTTTTTCGTCATCTTCACCGTCTCCGAGCGCGCCAATCGCAAAAAGTACGCGCTCGCCAAAGCGCAGATGAAAGATCATTTTCAGCTGCTCCAGAGTGACACCGTCGAACGCGACACGCTCGGCATTCGTCCCGGCAACCTTCTCGTACCCGTCCGCGATTACAACACTCTGAATCACTTGCGCTGGGTGCTCGATCACAGCGACACCCGCGAGCAGGATGTCGTCGTCATGACCGCCCGCGTCAGCCAGTTCGGTTCCGCCGCCTACGGCCTTTCCACGGAGCAGATTTTCAGCGATTACGAGCAGACCCTCTTCACCCGCGCCGTTTCCGTCGCCGAAAGTTTCGGCAAACGCATTTCCCTTCTCGTCGTCCCCGCCGGCGATACCTGGTCCGCCGTCGCTCAGACCGCCCACAACCTCGAATCCTCCACCGTCGTCGCCGGACTCTCCGGCAAAATGACCGCCGCCGAGCAGGCTTTCCAGCTCGGCACCGCTTGGGAAGCCATCCCGGAACCCAAACAGCAGTTCGTACTCCAGATCGTCCAGCCCGATGGCAACGTCGACACTTTCCGCATCGGTCCCCACACCCCCACCATGAAGAATGAAGACGTCGTTCTGCTTCATCGTTTGTGGCTCAACGTTACCCGCGAACCAGGACTCGAAAACGTCCACCACCACGACATCCTCACCGCCGCCCTCACCCGCTTCGCCCACGATTATGGCGCCCGCGATCGCGACGAGATCGTCAAACAATTAAAACGCCACGGCATCGATGCCGGCCCCCTCCCCGTCCGTCGCATCGCCGACCAGGTCCCCACCGTCCAGTCCGAACCCACTCGTTCCACTCCAAACAACGATCAAGACCCTCAAAGCCTGAAGGAATGATTCGAGTAAGAAATGATTCGAGTAGGAAATGATTCGAGTAGCAAACATTCAAGGTAGGAAACGATTCGAGGCAGGAAACAACAAGGTACGAAACAACTAAGAGACGTAGAGCGACGGTATCATCTCCCCGTCAGGCTAACGCGGATGCCCGAGATTCGCGCCCATCTGCTGGGCGCTAACCTGGGCAGCACTGAACTCATCTTATTTTCGGCGAATCCATATCCGCCGCCTTCTGATCGTCCGCGTGGATCCCGCCGTCTTCCTCCGCATAAAACGACCGGTGCTCGTTATCGAGATGCTTCGGAGTCAGCGTCAACACAAATCCGTCTTCATGTGTCCGGCTATGCGCGCGAAAACTGGCCGTATACTCCCCGCGGTCCGTCGTCGCCGCCATTCGCTTGGTAAACGATCCCGTTCCCGCCAGTGCCGCCAGCGACTCGGCATACTTTCCATGACGTCTCTTGTATGTGTTCTGCGCCCGGAGCACCACCCGCATATACCCCAGCGCCTGCGCTTCCGCATCCGACCGCGCCGGATCGCCCGCAAACTGCGGCTTATACTGCGCTGGACCCTGTTCCGGAGAATGTTCCGGAGCCTGCGCCACCAGCATCCCCGCTCCCAGCATCCCCGTCACGACAATAATTGCAAATCTCTTAACCATCCGCCTCACGTCCACCACTAACCTCCTCAGATGCCATATTTTGGCAGTTACCCCCGTAATTTGTCTCCCTCACCAATGATTCCAATTCCTTCTTCCTTCAGGCAATCTTGAACAGGATGCAATCCTAACAGGGAAACCTTGATGAAAGCTGCCGTCGCCAGAAAGCCGCTGATACGCATCGCCGTAGTGGAGAGCGATCCGCTGCGTTTTGTAGGATTCCGGGCCCTCTTTGATACCGAACCTGATTTGGAGTTGGTCTCGGCCTCGCTCGCTGATCTCAGCCAGCTTCCCAACATTGATCTCGTCCTGCTCGGCAATCGCGGCGGCCAGAATCTCTACGACATCATGGCCAGCATGAAGGCCGTGCGGCCCGATCTCCGTATCATCGTCACCGGCTCCGGCATGGATGACGAAAGCGTCCTCAAAGCCATCGCCGCCGGCGCCAAAGGCTACGTCGACGAAGCCGCCTCGCCCGCTGAATTTATTCAGGCGCTCCGCATCGTCCATCAAGGCTCCGTGTGGGCCCCGCGTCGCGTGCTTTCCACTTTCATCGAACGCGTCAGCGCTTCTCCCGGACGCATCTTCCCCGCCGGTCGCATCAGCTTCACCGACCGCGAAAAAGAAGTTCTCGAAATGCTCGTCGCCGGGCGCTCCAACAAAGAAATCGGCTCCGCCCTCGGCATCGAAGAACGCACCGTAAAAGCGCACGTCGCCAAACTGATGCGCAAAGTCGGAGTGCAGAACCGCATCGCGCTCTCCGTCCACGCCATCACCCATTCGCTGGTCACGGCAAAGTAGTATCGTTGCTCGTGGATCTGCAGCTTCAAAGCGCCGCTCTTTTACCGGAACGGCGCTTTCTGACGCGATACGCGATCCTATTCTTCGTTTCTCTTGCCATCCTCACCGCCGGCATCTCCGCCGACCATTCCTGGAAGCTCGACGAATACCTCTACGTCAGCGCCGCCCGCGCTTTTATCGCCGGCGTCCCGTCTCCCAACATCGAACATCCGCCCTTCGCTAAATACCTGATCGCGCTCTCCATCAAAATCTTCGGCGACAACCCTCTGGGATACCGGTTCTCCTCCGGCATGGCCGGCGCGCTCGTCGCTCTCTCCGCCTTCGGAATCACTCTGCGCCTGACGCGCAGTCTGCACAGTGCCTGCGTCGCCTGGTTGCTCATGCTGGTAAATGGCTTCTTGTTCGTCGAGAGCCGCTCCGCCAACTTGATCATCTTTCAGACTGCTTTCGAAGCCGCAGGAGTCTGGGCATTCCTGATCGCGCTCGAAAAAGATTCTTCTCACTGGTCTGGCTCGAGTTGGTTCGCCTGGAGCGGAGCACTCCTCGGACTTTCCGTCGCCTCTCGCTGGTGCGGCCTTCCCGCCTTGGTCGTCTGCGGAATCTACACGCTGTTTCACTACCCCGATGTGCCCAAAAATGCTGCGGCCAGAAATGCTGGAACCAGAATTGTCGTAATCAGAAATTTCCTGCTGCTGGCTGCATCGTCCCTCGCCGCCTATATCGCCAGCTGGATCCCATTGCTCGTTCGCGAGCACCGCAACCTGGCCTATCTCGTCCGCGCCAACCTCTACATTCTCGTCTCCCACGCCCAATATCGCCAGCGCATGATCGATGCCCGCCCCAGCGATCCCTGGTGGGCCTGGATGTTCCGCTTCGAACAGCACGATAGCCTGTCGCAGTTACTCGCGAATCCCGTCATCGACAGTTTAGGATTGCTCGCCTTAGTCGCCCTCCTCTGGCAGCGAAAGCCGCTCCTGCCCGCGCTTTACGCGTTCCATATGTTGCAGTGGGTGCTGGCGCACTCCCTGCCCCAGTACTATTACTACTATCTGGATTCCTTCACCTGGCTCACCATCGCCCTGGCCGTCGCCATGCAAGGTATCTCCTTCAAGCGCGTGCGCCTGGACGTCCTCATAACCGCCTGCGCCGTCGCATCCGCGATCTGGCCTCTCTGGGCCGCCCTCCGCCGCTAGCGCTCGGAAAGACCACCAATCTCATACCGGACCTTGGGTGACGCAGTCCGTCACGCATCCAACTTCGGGTGGCTGCGATAAATGCTTCGCTTCGGGATCGGCTTTAGCCGCTGAGGCAAAGTCCAACGCACGTCCCCGCTGCGGCCGCCGGCTCATTTTCCGCATCGCTTCCAAACGGCTCTCACAGCGCAATTACCAGCGTTACCTGCCTTGAACAGGGCATCCGGCATAGGCTGGAACTGTGTCATCTCTCTCTAAGCCGGCCGATGAACTGACATTCTCTCTGCGCTCGCTGCGAGATGTCCCCATCTTGGTCCCACTCATTTTCGCGCTGGTCGCATTCCTCGCAGGGTACACAGCAAGTGAATCTTCCGCCAGCGTTGGGCGCCTTTTCGCGCAACGGGGAGCGGGCGTCTACTGTGTTCAAAACTGTCAGGGTGCGTACGAATCCTGGTATCGCAATAACCAGCAGGCGACAGAGTCTGTCGCCCCTGTTCGTCAAATCGTAGTATTCGACTTTCCGACCGCCATGGCGCTGGCCACCATTCTCGCCATGTGCGTAGGATTATTGCCTGGCATCCCCATCCCTCGGCTCTTACTTGGTCTCGGGCTTCTCTATGGCGGCACCATAGCGACCTTGGTATTGGGAATGCTTGCATTGGTCTTCAGTTGGTCCAAAATCTTCTTACCTCTGACGCTCGCTTTTGGTCTGCTCGCAGCAGCCGTCTATCCTGGATCGCTGGTATGGGCTCGCGCCGTCCTGACCGGGAGAGATCTTCGCCCCCGAACCGAGGGTCGCCGTCTCTTCTTAGCATCGTTCCTCGCCATCCCTGTCGGCGTAATCCTTGGAGAGTTGCTGCAGTGGTTGTTCCCTCCGTTCATGCTGATCTATGGCATCCAAGTGGCCTTGGGAGCGTTTTTTGGAGCTTCACTCGCTCTGCCTCGGGTTTCACCGCCACTGCCACCCGTCCCCGTTCGCATCTTGCCAACCGAACGCAAAACGATTGAGCGCCTCGTCCTCGCCCTCGGAGCACAGATCGCGGTCAGCGCCATCACCCTGTTCCAGCGCGGGTCTCGCCCGCTGGTTCCCTTCGATTCCACTCAGGGCTTATTCGCACCGTTCATCCTTACTCAGATCCCCTTCGTTATTTTGATTTGCGTTCTCCTGATACAACCCGGACGCCGCGCCTTCACCTTCTTGATTGCCGTGCTGGCTTCAAGCATCCTCGTGACTCTCTTCGAGCCCTTGGTCATTCTTTCCTACCGTCAGATTTACGCCGGACACCACATCGGATTCATGTGGCCCTTTCTTTCAGGATTGACTTACGCTGTCACCGGTGTCTTGGCCTATCGGGTAATCGATAAAACCGGTCTTAGGCCCAACCTCCGGCACGCGCTATTTGGCTCGATCGGCATGTTCTCCTACTTCCTCGTCATCCAGCACCTCACGTCAAATTTCCAAGGCTCCTGGAAATAACGGCGCCGCACCCAACCATGCGGATGTTGCTTTTGACCGAGCGCCACTATTCCACGCACCCCTGAGGCTCAATCCACCTTCGGTTACCCCAGTACAGTGACCTCGGTAATCTTGTGGGCTTTTCCTACCTGCCCCATACTCGGTTCACCTACCACAGAACCTGGGAGACGGGGTTGGAAACGGAGATTAGGGTCGCCGAT